>PAYV01000026.1 GCA_002715305.1 Rickettsiales bacterium
TTCGATAATGCTATCTTAGAAAAAGTTGAAAATCTGAGTATGTTGAAACTTAATCTAATTTGGAAAGATTTAGGCACTTGGCAGTCTTTAACTAATCAGTCAAATAACGATAATGTTTCTCTTGAAGATGATTCATTTATTTACAATAATTCAAATAATACTAGTGTAATAAGTGACAGAAGAAACACAATCGTAAACGATATTTCTGATGCTATAGTTGTTTCATATAAAGAATCTCTTTATATAAGCTCAAAAAAAAAATCAAACAAAATCAAAGAAATTTTATCAGAAAAGAAACATAAAAGTATTTCTGAATATCAGAGTTTATTTTATAAACCCTGGGGTCATTATGAAGTTTTCTCTAGATCAAAAAATTATTTACTTAAAAAAATTAGTATAAAACCAAATTGCAGATTGTCATTACAGAAGCATCAATATAGATCTGAACATTGGGTTGTTGTAAAAGGAAAGGCAAAAGTCACCATTGGCAGTAAAGAAAATATTTTAAAAGAAAACCAATCTACGTTTATTCCTATTGGACTTAAACATTGTATAGAAAATATTGGTAAAGATTATCTTGAGATCATTGAAGTTCAAATGGGGAGTATTTTGTCAGAAGATGATATTGTACGTCTGGATGATCCATATAAGAGGTAATTAATTTTCTTAGGAGGATTTGGCTAGATCTTTTAAAACATCAACAAGATAATCAATTTCTTTTCGGGTATTATAATAGTGAAATGAGATTCTAAGTAATTTTTTTAAATTCATTTTTTTAAAATGATGATAGGAGGTTGAACTAGTACTAATTGATGTCAAAATATTTTTTTTTAACAAATATTTATAAATATTTTCAACTGATTTTTTTTTCATAGAAATTGTGTTGATTCCGGATATTAAAAGAGGATTTTCATAAACTTTCATATTGTCGATATTCTTTATTTTTTTTCTAAAGTAAATACTTAGATTTTTTATTTTTTTTTCAATATTTTTGATTCCTAATTTATTTAAATAAGATAATGATTCAGATAAACCAATAATTAAAGCCGGAGAAAATTCAAATGTCTCAAATAAATTTTTTTTATATAAAATAGTATTCATTTTTTTTAGAACACAACTTTTTGAATCAAAAATTGAAGGCTGAATATTTTTTTTAACTGAATCTTTTACGTATATAAATCCAGTTCCTCTGGGTCCTCTTAAATATTTTCTTCCTGATCCAACCATAACGTCACATTTAATTCTTTTTACATCAATTTTTATATGTCCAATAGATTGACAGGCATCTAATATGAAAATTATTTCTTTATTTAATTTTTTTGAGAATTTACATATTTCTTCAACGTTTTGAATATTTCCAGATTGTGAGGCTATGTGGCATACAGAAATTATTTTTGTTTTTTTATCAATATTTTTTTTTAGATTTGAGAAACATATTCTTCCTTCCTCATCAAGTTCTGAGACTCTAATTTCCACATTTTTTTTTTTTAATAAAGATAAAAAATTATTTCCATACTCATTTTCAAAGATAATAATGTTATCTCCTTTTTCTAGATTGACTGAATCAAAAAAAAAATTCCATCCATATGTTGAACTAGGGACAAATGAAATTTCAGATTGATGACAATTAATTAAGGAGGATAAATTTTTATAAAAATTTACTATATATTTCTTATTCTTTTCTGCTGCATAATAACCACCTAAGAGGAACTCTTCATCTAAATATGCTTTAACTCTATTTATAACGAATTCTGGATTTTTGCTTGCACCAGCATTATTAAAATTTATATATTTCAATTTTTTTTTATTTTTAAACAAAAAACACAAAAAAATTCTTTTTCATCAGTCAAAGTTTCTACTAATTCATACCCTGATGATATAGCAATATCTACAAAGTCATTAATAGAGTATTTATAAGAACTTTCTGTGTGAATTGTTTCACCCTTGTTGAAAACTATTTTTTGTCCCATTAATTTTACGGTATGAAATTTTTTACTTTTTAGATGCATTTCAACTCTATTTTTCTTTTTATTATAAAATGCATTATGTTCGAAGTTCTCAACGTTAAAACTTGCTCCACATATTTTATTAATATTATTTAAAACATTTTTATTAAATTTTGCTGTTATACCGCTAGAGTCATTATACGCTTTTTCAATAACGCTTATTTTTTTTTTTAGATCGACACCTACTACTAGATAATTCTTTGGCCCTAGAATTTTAGCTATGTTTTTAAGTAATATTTTTGCTTGGATAGGAAGAAAATTACCAATTGTGGAACCTGGAAAGAATCCTATTTTATTTTTATTATGTTTAAATATATAATCTAATGATTTAAATGAATTAAAATCAGCACAGATTGCTGTTACCTTCATGTGCGGATTCTTTTTTGCAAAATCAAATGCATTTTTCTCTAAATGCTTTTTACTTATATCTATAGGGATATATTCAGTTGGATTGTTTAAAGCGTCCAAAAACTTTTTAATTTTAACATTAGAACCACTTCCAAATTCGACAACAACTGAGCTTTCTGGAAGACTTTTCTTTAAAGTTTTTTTTTCCTTCTCCAGTATTTCAAGTTCAGTTTTGGTTGGATAGTATTCGTTTAAAGTTGTAATTTTATCAAATAGCTCAGAACCTTTTTTGTCATAAAAAAATTTTGGATTGATTACCTTTTGATTGCTATTTTGCAATCCATCTAATACTTCTGAATTATCATATTCTTGTTCTGTATCAAAATTTAATAAATTAAAATTTAACATGATTTAGATGCTTGTAGCTAGTCTGAGTCCACAAAAATGCCATCTATCTTTGGGATAGTAAAAATTTCTATAAGATGATCTCACATGATTCTTTGGAGTTGAATGTGACCCACCTTTTAAAACAAATTGATTACACATAAACTTCGAATTATATTCTGTTAATTTATTTTTGTAAGGTTTATAATTTTTATATGGTAAATAATTACTTTGTGTCCAGACCCAAAGATTTCCATACGACATCAAATAATCTTCTGGAATTTCGTGAAAATTTTTATTTTCAAAAAAATTTCCAGACTTTTTTGAATTTTTGAGAAAAAACTCCATCTCTATTTCAGTTGGTAAACGTTGTTTCATAAATCTTGCAAATGCATCAGCTTCGTAAAAACTTATATGAGAGACTGGACTATTTTCATTTATTTTTGTAATACCATTAAGTGAAAATTGATGATCATTATCTATCCAATACATTGGTTTATCGATATTATTAGCCTTAATATAGTCCCATCCATCTGACAACCAGAATCTATGATCATTGTAACCATCATTTTTGATAAAATCATTCCATTTTTTATTAGTTATAAGTGGTGAAATTTGAAAAGGCTCAATCAAAGTTTTTGAGCTTGGCAATTCGTTATCAAAACAAAAATTACCTCCTTGATATCCTAGCATAAAAAAATCTTTTTTTTTTAATCTGAAATTTATTGCAGTTTTAAAATTGGTTTTACTTTCTTTTTTATTTATTAATCTAGGCATTAGTGGATTATTATAAAAAATATTTTTTATATCCATAAGTATTAATTCTTGATGCTGTTGTTCGTGATTAATTCCAAGCTGAATAAGAAATCTAAAATTACTTTCTTTTTTTATTGAAAGAAGATTTATAATTTTTTCATCGACATATTCTCTATACTTAAAAACATCTTTGATCAACGGTCTGTTAAGCAACCCTCTTTTTTGCTTAGGATTAAATTTACCTACAGTATTATAATAAGAATTAAATACGTAACTAAATGATTCATTATAAGGTTTAAAGTTTTGGGTGAATGGCTTAATAATAAATTCTTCAAAAAACCAGGTAGTATGAGCTAAATGCCATTTTATTGGACTTACAAAGTTTTCTGATTGAAGAACCATATCTTCTGGTTCTAAATCTTCAACGATAGTAACAGTAGCTTTTCTAGTTTCTATAAAATAGTTTTCTAATGAAACCTTTTGAAAACTTTCAGACAAATCATCCATAGAATAATTATTAAAGAAAATTAATTTGTAGTCAAATTATTAGAAATATTAATACAAATTAATATTTTTAAATTATTTTTTATTTTAAAATAATATAAAAAAGTGTTTAATTTTTTGTTCTTTAGAATATATTCTAATTTTATGTCAATACTGCGAGCGTGCTGAAATTGGTAAACAGACAGGACTTAAAATCCTGCGGGTGGTAACACCCTTGTGGGTTCAAGTCCCACCGCTCGCACCAATTAGTGATTTTCAGATATGAAATATTTAGCTTTATTTATTCTTTTTTTTGCACCATTAATCTTTTCTAATGAACTAGAGAAGAAATTTGAAAATTTTATTCTTAATAATCCTGAAATTATTTTAAAATCGTTGGAAAAATATGAGCAAGAAAAAATTGAAGAAATTGAAATTGAAAATAAAAAAAAAATTTCGGAATCAAGGGAACTTATTATAAGTTCAAAAAATGGTTTGTATTTAGGAAACCCCAATGGAAAAAAGGTAATTGTCGAGTTTTTTGATTATAACTGTTCATATTGTAAAAAAGCTCATGAGGATATAAAAAAACTTTTAAAAGACCAAGATGTAAAAATAATTTTTAAAAATTTTCCAATATTATCTGAACGTTCAGTTGAATTAGCAAAATTAGCAATTGTAGTTGGAAAATTAGACAATAAAAAATTTAATAGTTTTCATGAATTTATTTTTACTAATAAAAAACCACCATCAGATAAACAAATTTCAAAATTTCTTTTAAGTTTAGATTTAAATTATGATAAATTAAAAAATTTATTAAACGATGATGATGTAATTAAAGATCTAGAAAAGGATATAAATTTAGCCAAAGATTTAAAACTTAGGGGTACTCCAGCGTTTATTATAGAAGATGAAATACTTTTTGGTTACGTTGGATATGAAGAACTCGAATTAAAACTATTAAATTAACAATAAAGATTGTTTTTAGATTGTGTTTTAAATTTTGCTGCAAATCCATTACTGTAAAGTATTTTTTTCCCAAATTGACTTAAGTATATGTTGTGATTGACTAAAGCTTCCATTTCTCTCATATGTTTTTTAGTCTTATCATCGTTTTCAGAAAATCTATTTTGTTCTTCTTGTAAAACGTGAATTATTTCATGCAACAAAATCCCTCTGTCGCAAACATTGTTATTTGGATCAAGTTTATCAGAAAGGTAGATTTTATACTTTGGTTCTAAAGGTGTATAGGCTAGAATTTCACAATCTCTTCCACAAGCTAGTTTTGAAAGTTCGGTTTGCTTCATAAATTCAACATTGATATCTTTTTGTGGACTAGTGTAATTTGAATTACTTGTTATCCACAAAAGTAATGCTAGTATTAACTCATTAATATTACCAAATTTTTCCATATTGTTAATGTAGTTAAATAAAATGAAAAGTAAATTGTTTTCACATAGAAGTTTGCCGGAAATGTATAATTTAGATGTAGATGATGGTGAAAAAATTTATGTCGAAGTTAGTGGAAAAAGAGATGGTATACCAGCTATTTTTGTTCATGGTGGCCCTGGAGGCCATTGTAGAAGTGAACACCACTCATTATTTAATCCAGAAGTTTTTAGATCCATAATTTTTGATCAAAGAGGATGTGGAAAAAGTACTCCATATAGATCAATTAAAAAAAACAACACAATTACCCTAGTTGAAGATATTGAAAAGATTAGAAACTTTTTAGGATTAAAAAAATTTATAATTGTTGGTGGTTCATGGGGAGCAACCTTAGCTTTAAGATACGCAATTAAGTACCCCGAAAATTTGCTTGGGATTCTTTTAAGATCAGTTTTTTTAGGAACAATGGACGAAATACAATGGGCTTTTATTGATGGTCCAAAAACAATAGCACCTGATTTATTTATACAGTTTAAAAATTTATTTCCAAGAAGCAAAAATCTTATTGATTCATATTATACTGAGATATGTGAAAAAAATTCAAAACTTCATTCTTGGATCTGGCATGATTATGAGAGAATATTATCGCAAATTAACCCAACAGAATATAAATTTGACTCACATAAAATTATTTTAAGTAGAAATAATCTCCCAAATTCACCTTTTATGGAATTACATTATATAAAAAATAAGTTTTTTATGATTGATGATGAAATAGTAAAAAATGTTTCATCTATTTCAAAAATTCCAGGAATTGTTGTTCAAGGTAGATATGATCTAATATGTCCGCCAAAAAATGCTTTTAGATTGTGTGAGACATGGAAAAAATCAAAATTAATATTAGTTGATACAGCAGGTCATTCCTCAAGTGATCCAGGGATTATGGAGAAAATGTTGGATGGACTAGATGAGATTTTAAAGAAGATTTAGTTCATAGAGAACATATTTATTTTTCTCTGTATTTTTGAGTGTATTTTTCAATATTTTCTTATCATTTTTATCTAAAAGTTGGCCTAAAGACCAAANTGAAGCTCCTCTAATAATAGGATCAGGATTCTTAAGATAAGCGTAAATATTTTTTTTTAAACCTTGATGCNTTGAATTTCCNCACGCAATTAGAACATTCCTAATAAAACTTGTGTATCCAATTCTTTTNATAGGTGAATTTTTAAAATAATTTTTAAATTTAATNTNATCNAATNACAGAAAAAAATTNAGNCTTTTATCATTTTCTGTTTGAATAAANTCNTCATTTTNTGTNGGATTTGAAAATTTNTTCCANGGNCAAATNGCTAAACANTCATCNCAACCNTAAATTTTATTTCCAATTGATTTTCTTAAACTNANNGGAAANGGTCCTTTATACTCNATAGTNAAATATGAAATACATTTTCTAGCATCAATCTCATTTTCAGAGATGATCGCATTAGTTGGACAGATATCNATACACTTAATACACTTTCCGCAATTTTCTTTNCTCTTAGAATTAAATGAAAGCTTTAATGGTAGGAAAATTCCTGAAAGAAACAACCATGATCCATAATCTTTTGATACTAAATTTGTATGTTTTCCTTGCCAGCCTATTCCACATTTTTCTGCGAAATATTTTTCTAAAATAGGTGAAGTGTCAACGAAAATCTTTGATTTGATAGATAAACAATTTTCAAACCATTTTTGAAGAATTAATAATTTTTTTTTTATTACATTATGATAATCTTCATTCTTAGCGTAGACACTTATATTTGATGTATTTTGATAATTATTATATTGTAATGGATTTTGTTTTGGACAATAATTCATACCTATCATCACAATTGTTTGAACCTCATCCCATACTTTTTTTGGATTAATTTTCTTTTCATAATGACTTTCTAGCCATTTCATATCACCATGATGATTCTTTTTTAAGAAATTGAAATAGTTTTCTTTAGTATTTTTATCTACACAAGTATCAGAAAAACCAACAACATCAAATCCAGTTGATAAAATTTTATCTTCTATAATTTTTTTTAAATTTCTCATTCGTAAGTATTTTTATTATTATATTTTTAAAATGCAAAAAAAAATAAAAAAAGCTTTAATACTTCTAAGTGGCGGGCTTGATTCAACAGTTGTTTTATCAATTTGTAAAAAACGTAAATATGAATTACATGCAATTTCTTTTGATTATGGTCAAAGACATAGAGTTGAATTAAGATTTGCCAAGTGGCAAGCTAATTTTTTTAAATGTAAGACTCATAAAATTTTTAAACTAGATTTTTTTGGTGGCTCCTCTTTAACAGATAATATTAAAATGCCTTTTAATAGATCTGTTGATGATATTCCTGAGGAAATTCCAAATACTTATGTTCCATCTAGAAATATAATCTTTCTATCTTTTGCAACTGGATATGCTGAATTCATGAGAATTAATAATATTTTTATAGGTGTAAATGCTATTGATTATTCTGGATATCCTGACTGTAGAAAAGAATTTATTAATGGATTTGAAAATCTTATAAATTCCTCCACTAAAGAAGGTATCAATGGAGTTCAATTCAAAATAAATACACCTTTAATTAATTTAACAAAAAAAGAAATTGTTTTGCTTGGTAAGAAGAATGGTATAGATTTTTTAAAGACTTCAAGTTGTTATAATCCAATAGGTGAAAAAAATTGTGGTTTTTGTGATTCATGTTTGTTAAGAAAAAAAGGTTTTGATGAGGCATCTTTGTATGACCCAAAGATTGATAAATAAAATGTATAAAATTAAAGAAATTTTTAATTCAATTCAAGGAGAAGGGTTTAATACTGGAAAAAAATCTGTTTTTGTTAGATTTTCTGGGTGTAATTTATGGAATGGAAATTTGGAAACAAAAAAAAATTCTATTTGCAATTTTTGTGATACTGATTTTAAAGGAATTAATGGAAAAAATGGAGGAAAATATAAACTTGAGGAACTTATCAAAACAGTTATTGAAGTATGGGAGTCTTCATTTAGTTTTACTGAAAGGTTTGTGATTTTAACCGGAGGGGAGCCTTTGCTTCAAGTTGATCAAAATTTACTTAATGCCTTGAAAGAAAAAAAATTTAAAATTGCTATTGAAACAAATGGAACAATTGATACTAAACTAAAATTTGATTGGGTTTGTGTTAGTCCAAAAGAAAATGCTATATGGAAGTTAAAAAAAGGTGACGAATTAAAAATAGTTTTTCCTCAAAATAAATTTGATTTAAAAAATATTACAAAGTTAGATTTTAAATATTTTTTTCTTCAACCAATGAGAAATGAGAAATCTCAAATTAATATAATTAAAACTATTCAATACTGTAAATCACATAAACCATGGTTTCCTAGCTTTCAAACTCACAAATCTTTGGGGGTTAGTTAAGTTGTTAATTTATAAAAAATATTTCTTTGACTCAGCTCATTTTATGCCTGGTTTTGATGATGGTCATGATTATAATAATATTCATGGACATAGTTATGAAGTAATAATTTCACTTGAAAATAAATTAGGTAAGGATCAAAAGTGGTTTATGAATTACGATGATTTAGATGATATAGTGAAACCCTTAATTAAAATTCTAGATCACAAAATTTTGAATAAGATTGAAGGATTGGAAAACCCAACTAGTGAAAATTTGGCAAAATGGTTTTGGAAAAGGATCAAAATAAAGACTCAAACTTTAAAAAAAATTGAAATAATTAGGCCAAGAATTGGTGGTTGTATTTATAAAGGTGAAGACTAAAGTTAACGGCCAGTATATGGTTTTATGCCTGGTTCATTAATATATACACCTTTCGGTATAGTACCTTTTTGGTAAAATATATCTATAGGAATTCCACCTCTTGGGTTCCAAAAAGCTGTTACACGTATCCATTTAGGTTTTGCTGATTTAAGAATTTTTTTTCCAATCTTTAATGTACAATCCTCATGAAACCCTCCATAATCTCTAAAAGAAAATAAGAAAAGTTTGAGGGATTTGCTTTCAATAATTAATTTTTTCGGAATATAATCAATAATAATAATTCCAAAGTCGGGTTGAGAAGTTATTGGGCATATACTTGTAAATTCAGGAGAAGAAAATCTTATACAATAATCTTCATCTGGATGAGGGTTTTTTACAGTATCAAGAATAACATCATCTGGAGAATCTGGAATTTTAGATTTTTTACCTAAATATTTAATATTTTTTGAATTTCCCATGTGTATCTAAATATTTTTTTTTAAGTTCACTAAATTTTTTTTCTTCAATGGATATTCTAATATCTGTCATCATTTTCTTGTAAAATGCAATATTATGCAAGCTAAGAATCATTGATGCCAAAATCTCATTATTTTTAGTTAAATGATGAATATAAGCTTTTGAAAAATTTTTTGAAGCCAAACAACTCATATTTATATCTAATGGAGATTTATCTTCAGAATATTTTGAATTTCTCAAATTTATTTCTCCATCTAAAGTGAATGCTCTTCCGTTTCTTCCAAATCTTGTAGGTAAAACACAATCAAACATATCTATACCTCTTTCAACTGCCTCAAATATATCAACAGGTCTTCCTACACCCATTAGATATCTCGGTCTGTCTTTTGGTAAATAAGTAGTAGTAGTAGCAACAATATCAATCATTTGGGTATGACTTTCACCAACTGATAAGCCTCCAATTGCGTATCCATCAAAACCCTCATCAACAAGCTCTTGCGCACATTTTTTTCTTAATTCGTTAAACATTCCACCCTGAACAATTCCAAACAAATTAAATCCATTCCTTTGCTTAAAAATATTTTTACATCTCTTTGCCCATCTAATTGACATATTCATAGAATCACTTGCTCTTCCAAAAGTTGCTGGGAATTCAGTACATTCATCAAGTACCATAGAAATATCAGAATTGAGTTTTTCCTGTATTTTTATAGATTTCTCAGGAGTCATAAAAAATTTTTTTCCGTCAATATGTGAAGAAAATTCAATACCATCCTCATTTATTTTAGATAACTTTGAAAGTGACCATATTTGAAAACCTCCGGAATCAGTAAGAATTGGTTTGTTCCAGTTTATAAATTTTTGAAGACCGCCCATCCTTTTTATTAGGTCTTCTCCTGGTCTTAACATTAAATGATAAGTATTGGCTAAAATAATTTCTATATCTAGTTCTGACAAATTTTCAGGAAAAATTGCCTTGACTGAACCCAGGGTTCCTACTGGCATAAATACTGGTGTTTTTATGGAACCATGAAAAGTATTAATAAATCCTGCTCTGGCTTCACCATCATTATGTTTAATAAGAAAATTTAAATTTTTCATTTATTCCAAATTAGGCATGCATCACCATAAGAAAAAAACCTTAATTTTTTATCAATTGCAAATTTGTATAGTTGTCTGGTTCTTTTTTCTCCTATTATTGAATAAATTATAGCAAGTAAAGAGGATTTCGGCGTATGGAAATTCGTTATCAATCCATCAACGGAATCAATCTTCCAGCCTGGTTTTATAAAAATATCTGTTTCACCTTTAAATGGTAGAATAATACCTTCAGAGTTTTTTGAAGATTCAAGAATTCTCAACACTGTAGTTCCTACGGCAATTATTTTCCCTCCATTTTTTTTAATCTTATTAATTTCTTGAGCAGATTTCTTAGTTATAATACCAAATTCAGAATGCATTTTATGTTCATTTATATTTTTTGAATTTATAGGAAGAAATGTTCCGGCAGAAATTTGAAGGGTAACATTAATAATTTTTATTTTTTTTTTCCTAATTTTTGTTAATAAACTATCTGTGAAATGCAAACTAGCAGTAGGAGCTGCAACAGCTCCATTTTTTTTTGCCAGAATACTTTGATAATCTTTAGAGTCAGAATTTACTATTTTTCTCTTATTTTTTATGTATGGTGGAAGGGGAGGGCTTCCATTATTCCTTAATTTTTTAATAAATGTTTTATATGTTAAGTCGAAAAATAAAAAATAAAATTTTGAGGAATTATTTATTTCTATTTTGCAAATTTCTGCAACAAAGTTCTTAGAAAATTTAATTATATCTCCTTCATTAATAATTCGTCTAGATTTTATAAATGCGGACCAAATTAATTTCTTTTTACTAATTAACCTATTTAAATTTACAGAAACTTTTCTTTGGTTTATTTCACCTTCTAATCCAGCAGGCAAAACTTTAGTATCATTAAAAATAAGGGCATCTTTAGGATTTAATTTATTTAAAATATTTTTAAACTCTAATATTTTAAAACTTTTATCAACAATTACAATTTTTGAACTATCTCGAGGTTTTTTTGGATAAAGTGCTATTAAATCTTTTGGTAATTTATAATTTAATTTATCAATTAACATTTATTCAAATTATCCAAAATACTCTTTAAAAACTTTTCACATTTTATAATTTGATTCTTTTCTATATATTCGTTTGGCCTATGTGCCTGCTTAATACTTCCAGGTCCACATACAACAGTTTGAAAATCTAGATTATCAAATACACCAGCTTCTGTTCCAAAACTTACACTTGCTGTTGAATTGGATTTTAAAGATTTCAAACATACAGAAATTATTTCTTTGTCCGGTGATGTATCTAGTGGAGGAAAGTTATTTTTATTAATCAATTTAATACAACTTTTTTTATTTTTAAGTTTCATTTTATTTTCAATTTTTTTTAAGGAATTTTCGATATTTGTTTTTATAATTTTGTTATTTAAGTTTGGAGTATCTCTTATTTCAAACTCAATAGAACATTCTTTTGGTACAATGTTTAATGCTATACCACCATAAATTTTTCCTATATTTAAGGTTGGAAAAGGCGGAGAAAAATCTTGATCTAAATAAACTTTTTTTAATTTATTTTGAAAATTTTTTGTAAAAGAAATAAATTCATTACTAAATTCAATTGCATTCACCCCATCATTTACTAGAGACGAATGACATTCCACACCTTTAAAAATTACTTCATAACTTTTTTTACCTTTATGTCTATTTACTAATTTCATCTCAGTTGGTTCACCTACAATACAGAATTTTGGTTTAGGCTTTATTTTTTTTAAAAATGGAATTAATTTTTGAATTCCAATACAACCGACTTCCTCATCGTAAGAAAAAACAAGATGAATTGGCCTAGCTAATTTTATATTTTTTATTTTTGGAACCATGTGGAGAACAGTTGCAATAAAACCTTTCATATCGCATGTGCCTCTTCCATAAAATTTATTATTTGCTGAACTAAGTTTAAATGGATTCGTTGACCATTTTTGTCCTTCGACTGGAACAACGTCTGTGTGTCCAGAAAGAATAATACCTCCGGGTTTATCTGGACCAATTTTACAATAAAGGTTAAATCTTCCTTCATGACCTTGAATTTTTTTTGGATTAAGATCTTGATTTTTTAGATAATCATATATGAAGTTAATTATTCCCTTATTACTAATTTCACTGATTGATTGGAATGAAATTAATTTGTCAAAAATTTGTTCAAATTTCATATTTATTATCGAACTGTTCATTGATTATTCTTTCCTCAAGGTCATGACCAGGATCAAATAAAAGATTCATATATTTTTTTTTATCTAATTCAATTTCCAATTTTTTTATCTCATCTAATTCAATAAAATCTGCCTCAGCTCTTACAGGTCTTCTCTGAGCTTCAATAGAAGTTAAAGTAATTTTTGCATCATTATTAAGTAATGCTCCTCTCCATTTTCTTGGTCTGTATGGACTAATTGGTGTTAGAGCCAAAACTTGAGCACCTACAGGAATAACAGGTCCTCTTACTGATAAATTGTATGCAGAACTTCCTGCAGGAGTGGAAATTAGGCATCCATCACCCATAAATTCTTTAATTCGTATTTTTCCATTTATTTGGACTTTAATTTTCGCTATTTTAGCGCTATTTCTTAAGAGAGAAACATCATTAAATGCTAAACATTCTGAAATATTTCCATTAAGGTCGAAACTTTTTATTTTCAGTGGAAATAATTTATATGGTATTGCATTTTTTAGTCTTTCATTAAGTCGTTTTTCTGAAAATTCATTCATCAAAAAACCAACATGACCTCTATTCATGCCATATATTGGAACCTTTTTTTTTAAAAATCTGTGAAGAGACTCTAGTACAGTACCATCACCTCCAAGTGCAACTATAATGTCAGCATCTTCAGGAGACACATTTTTATATAGATTTTTAAGAATCTTGAGTGATTTTTTTGCTACAGGTTTATCTGATGATACAAATCCAATTTTTTTTTTCACCACTATCCTCCCGTGGTATTCATAAACCTTCCAACAGAAGACTTATCTTCAATTTTAAAAAAATGTTTCTCTGGCTTATTAAAAATTGTTTTTCTAATAATTTCTTTGAGTAAATTAATTTTGTTATTTTTAAGATAAGGTTTCAAATCAACAGAAGATTCATGACCTAAGCATCCATATAAAATACCACTGCTAGTTATTCTAATTCTATTACAACTATTACAAAAATGATTTGAAATAGGAGAAATAAAACCAACCAAAGACTCTAATTCTTTTATTTTAAAATACCTTGAAGGTCCATTAGTTTGATGATCAGCAGGAAAAAAATCAAATTTTTTTTTAATTATATTTTTTGCTCTCTCAACAGACAAATATTGATTTTTTCTGGATATGTTCAATTCTCCAATTGGCATAACTTCAATAAAGGAAATTATAAAATTATTTTTTGCTCCCCATTTCACAAAGCTAATTATTTCATCTTCATTAAAGTTTTTTAATAAAACGACATTTATCTTAATCTTAATCCCATTATCTTTAGCTTGAAAAATACCATCCAAGACCTTCCTTAATGATCCTCCATTTGTAATAAAAGAATATTTTTGGGGTATTAATGAATCTAAAGAAACATTTATTCTTTTTATTCCGAGGTCAGAAATTTCAGATGAATTTTTGTTAAGTTGAGTGCCATTTGTTGTTAAAAGAATTTCTTTGATTTTTTTTTTTTTCTTCTGTAGGTTTAAAAATTGCAAGAATTTCATTATATCCTTTCTAATTAGAGGTTCACCGCCAGTAATTCTAATTTTATTTATTCCAACATCAAATAAACTGAATGATATCTTTTTAAGATCCTCAAGTGTGAGAAAATCTGATTTAGGATAAAATTCTGTTTTCTTAGGCATACAATATTGACACCTCAAATCACAACGGTCTGTGACAGAAAGTCTTAAATAATTTATATTTCTTCCAAATTTATCTAACATTATTTCTAAATGATTAATCTAAAATCTTATTGTATTATATAAACTTTAATATGAGAAATTTATAAAAAATTTAAAATTTATTATGAAAATAAAACCAGATACAAACAATATAAAATTAACAAGAAAAATATTTGGATTAACTAATGAGTTTAAGAAGAAAAGATTAGATGTTATTGAAGAAAAACCTTTAACTCTTTTTCTTAATGATCAAGAAATTGTTACAATGATGACAGTAAATGACTACCCTAAATACCTAGCTTTGGGTTATTTGTTAAATCAAAATATGATTTCAAAAAGAACAAAAATAGAATCTGTTGAATATGAAGATGATATTCAAACTGTAGTTGTGAGAACAAAAAAAAAACCTGATTATCAAAAAAAACTAAAAAAGAAAATGTTAACATCTGGTTGTGCTCAGGGGACAGCTTTTGGAAATGTTTTAGAAGGTTTTGAAAGAATTAAATTGAATACAAAATATAAGATGAAAGTAGAATGGATTTATGAGTTATCAAAGAAAATTAATCTTACACCAAGTTTGTATCTAAAGGCTGGCGCTATTCATGGATGTGTATTATGTGAAAAATCCATTCCAATAATCTATATGGAGGATGTTGGAAGACATAATGCTATTGATAAAATAGCTGGTTACATGTTTTTAAATAAAATCAATCCGAATAATAAAATATTTTATACAACAGGACGCCTTACAAGTGAAATGGTTATTAAGTCAGTTCAAATGAAAATACCAATTGTAATTTCAAGGTCTGGTTTCACTGCATGGGGTATTGAGTTGGCTAGAAAATCTAATCTAACTTTAATAGGAAGAGCAAAAGGAAAGAAATTTATTATTCTTTCAGGAGAAAAAAGAATTGATAAATTCAAATAGAAAAATAGCTGGTATTGTTATGGCCGGTGGTCTTTCAAGAAGAATGGGAGAGAATAAATCAAAAAAAAAATTTTTTGACTATAGTTTGATTGAAATTGTCTCTTTGAGAGCATCCAAACAGGTTGAGTTTTTATGTATAAATTCAAATGAAAAACTAAACTTTTCCTCTACAAAAAAATTTGAAGTTATACCTGATTTTTTTTCTGGAAGCTTAGGTCCATTAGTTGGTGTTCTCAGTGGAATGAAATGGGCAAAAAAAAAATTAGATGAAATCAAATGGATAGTTACTTTTCCAGTTGATTGTCCCTTTTTTCCGAAAACGCTTGTTTCTGATTTATTAAGCAATTCGAAAGGAAACGATATTATTATTGCACAATCTAATTCACGGATTCATCACATAGTTGCTATGTGGAATCTAAATTTAGAGTGTGAATTAGAAGATCACATAAGAAAAGGAACTAGAAAAATTGATGATTTCACAAAAAAATTCAATCCTAGGGTGGTAAACTTTTCAGTAATTGGTTATGATCCCTTTTTTAACATAAATAATCTTGATGATTATTCCCAGGCAAAGGACATATATACAAAAAATTTTTACAACAAAGAGGAATTCAAATGAGTTTTTATGACAAATTACACAAAAAAAATATAGTTGCAAAACCAGGATTTAATAGATGGTTAGTTCCACCAGCATCTATAGCAATTCATCTTTGCATTGGTTCTGTATATGCATGGAGTATGTTTAATCCTGCCTTGGTCAAAGTTCTTGGAGTTGTTACGTCCTCTGGCGACGATTGGAACTTGAGCCAAGTTGTTTGGATATTTTCAGTTGCTATTGTTTCTTTAGGATTATCTGCTGCTTATGCAGGAAAATGGCTTGAAGAGGTAGGGCCGAGAATGGTAGGTTTTGTTTCTGCATGTTGTTGGGGTGGTGGTTTTTTGTTAGGATCTCTTGGAATTTACCTTCATGAACTAGGTTTTCAGATTTCAATGTCAATTCCAGTTTTAAGTTCTGATCCTATTAATCTTCAGCTTGGACTTTACCTTCTTTACTTTGGTTATGGTGTTGTAGGTGGAGTGGGATTAGGTTTGGGTTATGTATCACCTGTTTCAACTCTCATAAGATGGTTTCCTGATAGAAGAGGAATGGCAACTGGAATGGCTATAATGGGTTTTGGTGGTGGAGCAATGATTGCTAAGCTTTCAATTGATAGACTTCTTGCCAATTTTTATAAAGTGCCCGAATATCTTGGAAGTGCTGAATCGTTAAAATTAGTAACAGAAGGCGGGAGAAGATTTGTAGAAATATCTGGTAATTTAACTGAAGTTGTTATTGTTAGTGCTAATGATATAGCTAAAATGATTGTACCTGGTGATCCTGGGGTTTATATTGTGGGAACTGGTTCTAGTGGTGCTGCACAAACTTTTTTATTTCTCGGTATTGTCTATTTTTTGGTTATGACTGTTGCTGCGTTTTCTTACAGAGTTCCAGCAGAGGGTTGGACGCCAAAAGGTTGGATACCTCCAAAAGATACTGAAAAAACTAAACTTATAACGAAAAATCATGTTCATATTGATCAAGCTTTAAAAACTCCTCAATTTTATTTTCTTTGGATAGTTTTATGTTTTAATGTAACTGCAGGTATTGGAGTCATTGGAGTTGCAAAAACGATGATGGTTGAAATCTTTAGTCCAAGCTTACCGGCTATCGTTACGGCAAGTTTTGCAGGAACTTATGTTTTAATGATTAGTGTTTTTAATATGATTGGAAGAATTTTTTGGGCATCAATGTCTGACTTTATAGGAAGAAAAACTACTTATTTTATTTTCTTTTCACTAGGAATATTATTATACATGTCTATACCATTTACAGCTAAAGCAATAAGCGTAAATCCAGTAGTTGTTTATTTGATAATGTTTTATGCAGCTTCTATGATAATTTTTACAATGTATGGTGGTGGTTTTGCTACAATTCCTGCCTATTTAGCNGATATTTTTGGTACTAAATATGTTGGAGGAATTCATGGTAGATTGCTCACTGCTTGGGCTACAGCTGGGGTTCTAGGGCCACTTGCGATNACTAAGTTAAGACAAAATTCAATTGAAGATGCAATTGGTGATTTAGCTTCAAAGATTAGCCCCGAGAAGTTTTTACAGGTTTATGGAGCCTCTATCGATAATTTAACAGAATTAGTAAAACAAAAAACTGTCACAATTTCAAACTTAATGCAGCACGTTCCTGAAGGAACTATTAATCCATCTGCAACTTTGTATAACAGTACTATGTTTGCTATGGCAGGCTTACTTGCAATAGCTTTTATTTCTAACCTATTAATCAGTCCAGTTGANAAAAAACATCATATGACTGAAGAGGAACTTAAGAAAAATTAATATNGTTTAAGCACTAATTTTTTCGATTTTAGCAGCACAATATTTTAATTCTGGGATTTTTCCATCAGGGTCTAAAGCTTGATTAGTAAGTAAGTTTGCAGGTGCATTTTCAAAGCAAAAAGGTAAGAATACCATGCCGTCTGGAATCATTTTATCAAATCTTACTTTAACTTTAACTTTACCTCTTCTTGTTTTTAANGAAACAAGTTCATTCTGTTCAAAATTGTAGTTTTTCATATCACCTCTTGAAAGATGNACATAAGGTTCAGGCTCAATGCTATTTAAAATATTTGATCTCATAGTCATTGACCCGGTATGCCAATGTTCCAAAAGTCTTCCGGTTGTAAGGACCAGAGGATAGTTTTTATCTGGAACTTCGTCAGGAGCTATAAGTTTTGCTGGAACTAATTTGCCTTTTTTGTTTTTAGTAGGAAACCCTTCACCAAAAATAACTTCATTCCCAGGCATATCATCTCCATCACAAGGATATGTAACAGCATCCTCTCTCACCAATCTTTCCCAACTAATATTCTTAATAGAATCCATACAATTTCTTAATTCATCATAAATCTCATCAGGTCCATTGTAGTTCCAGTCAAGTCCAATTCTTTTAGCAAGTTCTTGTATAATCCACCAATCTTGTTTTGCGTCACCTGGTGGATTAACCGCTTTTCTTCCCATTTGAACTCTTCGATCTGTATTNGTAAATGTTCCTGTTTTCTCAGGAAATGCAGATGCTGGTAAAACTATATCAGCTAAATATGCAGTTTCAGTTAAAAAGATATCTTGAACTATAAGNGTNTCAAGTCTTGCAAGAGCNTCTCTTGCATGGTTTGCATTAGGATCNGACATTGCNGGNTTCTCTCCCATAACATATAAACCNCTAATTTCNTTGTTNTATATAGCTTCCATAATTTCAACAACAGTTAAACCTGGGTTTGGATCTAACTTGGTNTTCCAGTAGTTTTCAAAAAACTTTACATTTTCAGGTATAGAAATTGGTTGATAATCAGGAAATACCATTGGGATCAAACCTACATCAGATGCCCCTTGAACATTGTTTTGTCCTCTTAAAGGGTGTAANCCAGTTCCTGATCTTCCGACATTCCCNGTNGTAAGTGCNAGAGATATTAAGCAACGTGAGTTATCTGTTCCATGGATATGTTGAGAAATTCCCATTCCCCAGAAAATCATGGCAGCTTTTGCATTACCAAATAATCTTGCTGTTTCTCTGATTTCATCAGGTTCAATTCCACAGATCGGTGACATTTCCTCAGGTGTAAAATCTTTAACATGTTTTTTTAGGTCNAGATAACCTTCAGTATTTTTTTCAATATATTGTCTGTCAACNAAACCTTCATAAACAATNACATTTAGCATAGCATTTAGNAGTGCTACATCTTTACCAGGCTTAAATTTTAANTGCTTAGCAGCGATCTTNGATAAATCTTGTTCTCTTGGATCCATAATTATNAGCTTTAGACCNTTNTTTTTAATTGCATTTTTCATNAATGTAGCTGCAACAGGGTGATTCTGAGTTGGTCTCGCCCCAATAACAATGGCAACGTCAGCATTTTTCACTTCTGAAACTGGTGCAGTCACAGCTCCAGTTCCGATTGCTTCCATAAGTGCAGCAACTGAAGATGCATGACACATTCTTGTACAATGATCTACATTGTTATTATTAAAACCTGTCCTGACAAGTTTTTGAAAAAGATAAGCTTCTTCGTTTGATCCTTTAGCACATCCAAAACCTGCTAATGGTTTTCCAGGATTTTTTTTCATAATTTTTTTTAGTCTTTTTGCAGCAAGATCAAGTGCTTCATCCCAAGAAGCTTCTCTGAAGTGACTTAAAGGATTGAGTGGATCAAGTTTTTCTTTNGGATCCTTTATAACTCCTTTTTTTCGTATAAGTGGTTTTGTAAGTCTTTCTGGATTATGAATATAATCAAAACCAAACCTTCCTTTAACGCACAATCTACTATTATTTGCAGGACCATCTCTTCCAACAGCAGCAACGATTTTTTCATCNTTAATTTGATATGTAAGTTGACATCCCACTCCACAATAAGGACAAACTGAATTGACTTCTCTGTCTGGTTTGCCTTTTTTGATACCTTTTTCATCTAAAAGATTAGATTCCATTAAAGCACCGGTCGGACAAGCCTGTACACATTCTCCACAGCTTACACAAGTTGAATCTCCCATTGGATCATCAAAATCAAAAATTACCTTAGATGTATGACCTCTCATTCCCATGCCAATGACATCATTTACTTGAACNTCTCTGCAAGCTCTAACGCAAAGGTTGCAATGAATACAAGCATCTAGATTTACAGACATAGCTTTGTTAGAAACATCAGATTTAGGGATTATCTTTTCTTCTCTTTTATCAAATCTACTATCATCAATATTAACNTTTTGAGCCATTTTCCAAAAATGAGAATCTGGATCGTGTGCAANTGATTTTTTTGGTTGGTCAGTTACAAGAAGTTCAAGGACCATTTGTCGAGATTTACTCGATCTTTCATCATCAGTATAAACTTTCATGCCCTCAGATGGTTTTCTAATACAAGATGCTGCTAGAACCCTTTCGCCTTCAATGCTGACCATACAAGCTCTACAATTACCATCAGCNCTNTAGCCGGGTTTGTCTGCGTAACAAAGATGAGGCAATGTTTTTCCGTGTCTTTTAGCTACTTGCCAAATTGATTCATCATTTTTGGCCTCAACTTCAACTCCATCTATAAAAAACTTTATTTTTTCGCTCATGAAATATCCTTATGAAAATATTTTAAAGCACATCTTATTGGATTCCCTGCTGCTTGACCTAGACCACATATGGAAGCATCACCCATCATATCAACAAGCTCGTTCAGTAAATCCCTATTCCAATTATTTTTTTCAAGAAGTTTAACTGATTTTTCAGTNCCTACTCTACATGGTGTACATTGTCCACAACTCTCATCTTCAAAGAATTTTAAGAGATTTATCACAACTTTAGTTATATCATCTTTATCTGAAAAAACAACGATTGCTCCAGAGCCAATAAAACAACCATGCTCTTCAAGNGTTCCAAAATCTAATGGTATATCAGCCATTGAGCTGGGTAATATTCCCCCAGAAGCTCCTCCTGGTAAATATCCATAAAATTTATGACCGTCTTCCATACCACCACAATAATCATTAATTAATTCATTCATTGTAATTCCTGCTGGTGCGAGTTTAACTCCTGGATTTTTTACTCTTCCGGATACAGAATAACTATGAGGACCTTTTCTTCCGTTTTTTCCTTGAGAAGAAAACCAATCAGGACCTTTTTCTAAAATATCTCTGACCCAAAAAACTGTTTCAATATTGTGATTTAATGTTGGAAGACCAAACAAACCTACTTTAGAAACAAAGGGTGGCTTATGTCTTGGAAGACCTCTTTTACCTTCAATAGACTCTATCATTGCGGATTCTTCTCCACAGATATATGCACCAGCACCTCTTCTAATGTATATTTGTGTTTCACTATCAATTATATTTTGTTCTTTTAAAGCATCTAATTCTCTTATCATTTTTAATCTTATTCCGGGATACTCATCTCTCATATAAATATAAATTTTTTTGGCTTCAACTGCCCATGCTGCTATGAGCATACCTTCAAAAAATCTATGGACATCCCTTTCTAAATATAATTTGTCTTTAAAAGTTCCTGGTTCACCTTCATCACCATTTATAGTCATTAGTCTTGGAGCTTTTTCCATACGAACAAATTTCCA
>PAYV01000027.1 GCA_002715305.1 Rickettsiales bacterium
AATTAAAATGGGGGGAGCTGAAAAGTCTAACGTCTTCACAAAAATTTCTTTAGCATTATTTGGACAGATGTCATGGGATTCAATCCCATACATGCCAATAGAAATTATATATTTTCCAAAATGGTTTCCATTTAATATTTACAAGATTTCATATTGGTCTCGAACTGTTTTGATCCCATTATTAATAATTATGCAAAGAAGACCAATAGCTAATAATCCAAATGTAGTTTCAATTGATGAAATTTTTAATAAGAAAGATAATAAAATTTCTATTGAACTGAGCAACAAGGATGAGAAATTTTTTTCTAATTTTTTCTTATTTGTAGATAAAATCCTAAGAATTTTTTTTCCGTTAGTACCTAAAAAATATAAAAACAAATGTATTGAAAAGGCTTATGATTGGATCTTAGAAAGATTAAACGGTAAAGACGGTTTAGGAGGAATTTTTCCCGCTATGGTGAATTCTCTTATTTCTTTAAATATTGATGAAAAAAATAGATTTTCCAAAGAAGTAAAAATTGTAAAAAAAGCAATAAATAAGTTGATTATAGAAAAGAAAAATACAGCATATTGTCAACCTTGCGTTTCACCAGTTTGGGATAGTGGTTGGATGGGTCACGTTATGCTTGAAAATGATAATAATGTAGATAAGTTGGTTAATTGGTTTCTGAAAAAAGAAATTAGAACAAAAGGGGATTGGCTCGAGAAAAAAAAATTTAAGCCTGGTGGTTGGGCATTTCAATTTAATAATTCATATTATCCAGATGTTGATGATACAGCACTTGTGGGTATGTTTTTAGATAGATGTTACAAAAAAAATAAGAGTAAAAAAATTTTGGATTGTATTGATAGGACTCGTTCATGGATTATAGGTATGCAATCAAGTAATGGAGGATGGGGTGCTTTTGATATTGACAACAACAAACAATATTTAAATTCTATCCCATTTGCCGATCATGGAGCACTTCTTGACCCGCCAACAGTTGATGTTTCAGCAAGATGTATAAGTTTTTTGAAACAACTTAATAGGCCAGAAGACGTTGAAGTGATCAAAAAGGGTCTGAATTATATCCTATCAAACCAAGAAAAGGATGGTAGTTGGTTTGGAAGGTGGGGAACAAATTATATATATGGGACATGGTCATCTTTATGTGCATTAAATTTATTAGATTTTAAAAATAAGAGTGAAGTTTTTAAAAATGCTGCTAATTTTCTTAAATCAAGTCAAAGAAGTGATGGTGGATGGGGAGAAGATGGAATTACTTATTTCAAGGATTCAAAAAATATTTCAAAAGAAAGCACCCCATCACAAACTGCATGGGCAATAATGGGATTAACTGCGGCTGGAGAAATTGATTCACAGGAAGTTGAAAAGGGAATTAAATATCTTCTTAAGAATAAAAAGGATTGTGATTGGGAAGAAAATTATTTTACAGCTGTTGGTTTTCCAAAAGTCTTTTACTTAAAGTATCATGGTTATGCAAAATATTTCCCACTTCTTGCTATTTTAAAAATTAAAAATCAGCTTAAATTAAATTCTTCTACACCTCAATATGGTGTCTAAATTAACAACTAAACCAAAAATTGCAGTTGTAGCCGGACTTGCAAGAGAATTAAAGTTTCTAGAAGAATTTCAAAATATTAGAATTTTCCAAGGATATTCTAAAAATGCATTAATAGCAGCTAGAAATGCTTTATCCGAAAGGCCTGACGTAATTATAAGTTTTGGTTTAGCTGGTTCAATAAACCCTAAGGTTCAAAATAGTAAAATTATAATTCCAAAAAATATAATAGATAAATTTGGAAATAAAAAAAAAGTTTCAAAAAAATATTCAGATTTTTTTAATAAAAGAATTTCTGACAAAGTTTTTAGTCAAAACCTAATCACAGTTGATAAAATTGAACATAATTTGAATAATAAAAAATATCTTAACAAAAATATTTCATTCATTGACATGGAGTCGAGTTATATTCAACAGGAAGCTATTAAAAAGAAGATTCCATTTATTTCTATGAGAGTAATCTTTGATGATTTAAATTTTTCTATACCTCAATTTTTAAAAAAATGTATTGATAGAAACGGAAACTTAATTTTATTTAAACTAATAATAAATATTATTTTAAGTCCAAAAAGAATTTTGGAACTCATTGAACTTTCAAAAAAATACAAAAAAGCATCTATAGTTTTAAAAAAAATATCTAATGAAGCGTTTAAAAATTTCTAGCTTACAGATTTTTTTTCATTATGAATTTGGTTCAGCATCTTTTGAACATGCTCATCAAAAACAAAATCTGGGTCACGCGATTTTGAAAGATCTATTTCTTCTGCCATTGCTCCTTCGGTTTTTGGACCTTTGAAAAAAACATTAACAGCTTTTAATGGATTCTTGAATGTATCTTCAACAGCTGAAGCTTCGTAGCCACAATGAGCCATACAATCTGAACATTTATCATAATTTCCAGTACCGTATTTATCCCAATCTGTTGTTTCCATAAGCTCTTTAAATGATTTTACATATCCTTCACCAATAAGATAACAAGGTTTTTGCCAACCAAAAATATTTCGAGTAGGATTGCCCCATGGAGTGCACTTATAAGACTGATTTCCTGCCAAAAAATCTAGGTATAATCCTGAATGACTAAAGTCCCACTTCTTAAAATTTTCCGACTTAAATATTTTTCTAAAGAAATTTTTAGTATTAGATCTTTTGATAAAGTGCATTTGATCTGGGGCCCTCTCATAAGCAAAACCAGGCGAAATTGTGATACCATCAACTTTTAATTCATCTGTTACATAGTTTAAGAAAGATTGCATATTACTTTCATGAGCATAATCAAAAATAGTGCAATTTACATTACAGCGAAAACCCATGGATTTCGCTTTTTTTATCGCAGAAACACATCTATCAAAAACTCCATCCTGACAAACTGATTTATCATGCTCTTTCTTCATACCATCTAAATGAACTGACCAAGTAAAGTATGGTGTTGGTTTATAATCTGATAGCTTTTTTTCCATTAAAACTGCGTTAGTACACAAATAAACAAATTTTTTCCTTTTTACTAATTGTTCAACAATCTCAGGCATTTCTTTATGGATTAATGGCTCTCCACCTGGGATAGAAATAATTGGAGCTCCACATTCTTCAGCAGCTTCTATGCATTCATCAACAGACATTCTTTGGTTTAGTATTTCTTTTGGATAGTCAATCTTTCCACAACCAGCACAAGCTAAGTTACATCTAAAAAGAGGCTCTAGCATTAACACAAGAGGATATTTTGTGTTACCAAGAAGCTTCTGCTTCATTATATATCCACCGACTCTTAATTGCTGAATAACAGGAATTCCCATAAACTACTTTTAAATTATTGTTTAGAAAATGTAAAGATTAATTTCTAGCCTCTATATTTGTTAATTCTTTTGGGAGTTTAAAAACAATATTTTCTTCGATACCCGGTCTTTTTTCAATTTTTATTTTTCTAAAGGTTGCAATTCTGTTCATCACTTCTTTAACCAATTCATCAGGTGTTGATGCACCTGAAGAGATTCCAATTGAATCAACTTCATCAAACCATGAACTATCCAAGTCATCAGCAGTTTCAATAAGGTATGTGTCAACGCCCGATTCTTCGCCTAAATCTCTGAGTCTATTAGAATTTGAGCTATTCTTAGCTCCAACTACCAGCATTAAATTCACGTGATTTACAAGATCTCTTACGGCTGATTGCCTGTTTTGTGTTGCATAACAAATATCTTTAACATCAGGACCCTCAATCGAAGGAAATCTTTTTTTCAATGCCTCAATTACAACTTTTGTATCATCTACCGATAATGTAGTCTGGCTAATATAAGATAATTTATCAGGATTATTTACCTTAAGTTTATAAACATCATCTGTATTGGAGACTAAATAAACATCTCCGGATATTCTTCCCATTGTTCCCTCAACTTCAGGATGCCCTTCATGACCAATCAAAATAACTTCATATCCCTTTGCTGAGTATCTCTGACCTTCCCTGTGAACTTTTGCTACTAAAGGACAGGTTGCATCTAGAATAGGCAGTTCTCTTTTGTTCGCAGTATCTTCAACTTTTTGAGCAACACCGTGTGCACTAAATATGGTAACTGCTCCAGCTGGAATTTGGTCAAGCTCTTGAACAAAAATCGCTCCTTTTGAGCTTAAATTATTTACAACTCTTTTATTATGCACAATTTCATGTCTTACATAAACTGGGGGACCATAAATTTTTAAAGCTCTTTCTACAATCTCTATTGCTCTTTCAACACCTGCACAAAACCCTCTTGGTTGGGCTAAGTAAATTTTTAAAGGTTTTAAGTTTTTTTTCATTTAATTACTAAAGAATGATTAAAAATTTTTAATAATCCACTCTACAGAATCCTTTATAGCATCTTTAGCAGGCCTTGGTCTATAATGAAGTTTCTTTTTTGCTTTATTAGACGAAAAAAACATTTTTTTCTCAGACATCCTTAAACCATCAACTGTAAAGCTCGGATTGTTATCAATCAAATATTTGGAAAAAAACTCATTTAATCTAGCAAATAAGTATAGGTAAGTTGTGTGTAATTTAATTTTTACTTTTGGGACGTTTGCGTAATCTGAAACAATGTCTAAAAAATCTTTAAAAATGATATTATCACCACCTAGTATATACTTTTGACCAACTTTTCCATACTTCAAAGCTAAAAAATGACCTTCAGCAACATCATCTACATGAACAAAATTTAATCCTGTGTCCACGTAGGCAGGCATCTTCTTTTTTATAACGTCTAAAATAATTTTTCCTGTAGGTGTAGGCTTGATATCACCAGGACCAATTGGAGTTGAGGGATTAACTATAATAGCATTAAGTTTTTTTTTCCTAATATACTTAAAAACAAGATCTTCGGCTAGATATTTTGATTTTTTGTAATGACCTACCATGTCATTGTAGCAAACAGGTGTATTTTCATTAGAAATCTGATTATCAACTAAACCAAGAGTCGCTACACTTGAAGTAAAAATTAATTTTTTTTTTTTTTTGCTTATGATTGACAAAATATTTTCTGTTCCAAAAACATTAGTATCATAAAGTTCTGCTGTTTTTTTTGACCACAACCTATAATCAGCTGCTACATGAAAGATAATGTCGGAGTTTGCAACTGGATCTATTAAAGAATCACTTTTCCTTAGATCTCCATAAAAAAAGTTTATTTTAGATTTTATTGCATCTAAATTAGACAGATTAGAATTTTTCCTAACCAAAACATTTACTTTGAATTTTTTTCTAATTGCTAATTTAGCTAACCTCGATCCAAGAAAACCATTAGCACCGGTAATTAAAATTTTCTTTGACATAACAAAAAAATTCTTTGATATTAAAATTATCTGAGATTACCGATGAATAATTTAATAGCAAACTGTTTTTTTGTAATACCAAAAAAATTAAAAATTATTTGTGTATTTGTATTTGTATTTATTTCTTCTCAAGCAAATTCAAACGAAACTTTAACAAGTAAAATAGAATTGCTACAAGAGGCTTTAATTCAAGTAACTAAGAATTCCAATCAAGTATCCGATAATTTAAAAAAAATTAAGCAAGTTGTAGAACAAGTCTACAATAATAAAAAAATGTTGAAAATTATTATAGGAGAAAATAACTGGGAGAAATTAGGTGATAAAGAGAAAGAAGATCTTTACGAAACATTTTTAGAATATATTTCATTCAATTATATCAATAGATTTAGTAAAATTGTCAAACCAAGATTTGAATTGATTAAATTTAAAAAAATTGGTGAAAAATTTAATTTAGTTGAAACTAATTTAATTATCTCTAACGAAGAAAAAGTAATGATTCATTATTTATTTAGTAAAGTTGAAAGTGATTGGAAAATATTTGATGTTTTACTAGAAGGTACAATAAGTGAAATAGCAACAAAAAAATCTGAATTTAAAAAAATAATTGATGAAAATGGTGTTTCTTCTCTAGCTAAATCAATTAGAAGTAAAATTGATGAAAGTTTAAAAAAATAAAATAGTAATTTAGTTTAAAATTAAAACTTCTGCTAAACCTGAATTATTACAATCACCTACATATCTATCTGGTGAGGTCTTAGAGTTAAGATTAATTCCGTACTTTCTTTTTAAATAATTACAAAAAACTTTAAAAAATACTAAATCATAGGCTTCACATTTTTTGAAATTAGAACCAACTATATTTTGATTTCTCTTTATAATAAGAGTCCCTCTTTTCATCATAGCGCCAAATGGCATTGCAATTCTTTTAAAAATTACAACTGAACCTGCAATCATGTTAAAACAACAATAATTATCAACATTTCCTTTAACGATAATAATTCCTCTTCTCATAAAATTAGCAAGGTACTTTCCTGCATTGCCATGAATTAATATTTCACCGCCATTCATTCCAATTTTATTCCCTAAGAAAGAAGAACCAACAAAATTTCCAGCATTTTTATATACAACTATCTTTCCACCAGTCATTTCAGACCCTAAAAAATCACCAGAATTTCCATTTATTTCAATATCGCCACTTATCATACCAAAACCCAAATGAGAACCCACCTCACCTTGAACTACAATTTTATCTTCAATCCATTTGTATCCTAAATAATGAAAATAATTAGAAGAGGAATTGATATAAATTTCATTCCTTGTTTTCTTATCTCTTAAAAGCTTAAATGAAAAAATTTCCTCAAGTGAAACAATACGTCGTCCATAAAGAAATTTAATTTTACATAATTCTTTGGACGATATTAATTTTCCATTTAAATTGGATAGTGATCTTAAGTCTAATATCTTATTCAATTGTCTTTTTAATTTTAAAACTACTTTCATTTAATTACTGACTTTAAATAAAATAAATGAGGACCTAGTTTTCCACCATAATTTCCAGCTGATATAGATTTTATTCCGCTTTTTTTTCCAATTTTTGTTATAGATTTTATCCCAATTTTCATTGCTTTTTTTATATCAAACTCTGACAATCCATCTATAACTATTTCTAAAACACAACCAACTCCAGACTCAATTTTTGAACTCACTAATCCTTTTAAAGAGGGACAATATTCAAAATTTGTTGAAGCTATTAGATTCTTATATTTTGAACCTACTTTTGAACCAGAACGAACAATCCCTCCCGGGAATGGTAAAATTACATTTCTTAATTTTTTCATAGCTTGCACAGCTATTTCTGCAGCATTTAAAACCTTATCAATATTCTCTCCCAAAATAAGAAAATTTCCTCCACCTATAGCTTTTATTTCGTAAGCAAAATCTTCACAGAGAAACTCTCCATCCATAACAGGAATTCTCCAAACTCTTTTTTTCTCTATTTGTTTTGATATTTGAAAACCATCACCAAAAAATCTAAGAGCATTTCCAAGTTTTATTTTTTTATCACCACTATTTCCAGAAAAAACGGCTGACGATGGTGTTGTCATTATTGATTGCCCAGTTCTGTTTAAAATTTGTTTTGCTAGTTCTTTAGAGGACATTGAAAAAATTAAAATTGATACTCCTGGTCTATTATCTGGGGTTTGACTTTCATTCAGTTCTTCTTCTATACCCGCTTCACAGCCGCAAGCAATTACTGATGTTGCAAAACCGGTAAAAGATTTTGCTGCTTCATTAACCCATTTTCTATTATGTGCAGTCACAATTAACCTGGTTGCTTTCATTGGAAATGCCTCGGCAAATGTATTTTCTATCTTTATTTGATTCATTCAAACTTTCTCTTTATTCAATTGCTCTTAAAGTTTCCCTCATCGTCATATAATTTGATTGTAAATTTTTCTTTAATTTTAAAATACTTACCATGTCATGTCTTAAAATAAGTCCATTCGAATCAATTCCAGGAACCTTTGTAGGAATGAATACATCAAATTTATTTTTAGATTTTATACCTGGGTGACCTATAAAAATATTTTTTTTAAAGTAATCTATTTTAGGGTTTGGGTTTAAATTAGAAAAGTAGATCTGTAAATCTAAATATTCCATAAATTTTCTACTATTAAATTCATATGGATTATATTGCGGTCCAATTTGAGTAAAAGATACTGCATTTGGAAATCCAGTTTTCGATACACATGCATTTACAAAGCCAGCTGAATTATTAGATCCCAATACACTAAACATTTTTGTTAACTTTAATTCATTTAGTGATCTTACTAGGTCAAAACATGCTGAGATAAAAGGATAATCATCTATTTGAAAGTTAGGTATAATCACTGGGTATTTTGATTTCTTAAAATATTTAGAAATTGTTGAAAATCTTTTACCAAAATTTGTATCGTTATTAGCAAACGAAGACTTTACTAAATTAATTTCACTTTCAAAGTTTTTTTGGGAGAAAAATAAAATATTTTCTTTTTTTAATTTTGGAGAAAAACAAGTAAAAAAAAATTTTTTTCTCCATTTATAATTGCTTAAAAAATTTTGAATAAATTTACTACTCCAACCAATAAAAAGAATAAAATCCGATCTTTTTTTTACCTCATTTAATGTTACAAATGAGCCTCCATATCTATGAAAGTTTATATAGAAATTACTAATTTCTTTCCAATTGGAGTGATTAAAGGAAAATCTTTTTTTTTCAGCATAATCAAGAATATCATAAATAGATAATTGATCACAATTTAATCCATCTATATGAATTTCTTCTGAATCTTTGGTTAAATTTTTTATTTCTTTGATTGCTTGTATTAAACTAACCTTTCTTCCTTTTATCATAGGTGAGGCATTTAAAGAAAAAGTCTTCAAACTTTCATCAAGGTATGGATTTTCTTCTATAAAAATTTCTTCATTGTCATCAAAACTTATTTTTTTTTTTCTAGAAAAACAAAAAGGGTAAATATCCCTTTGAATATTTTTTTTATTTATATTTGACATATGCAAATCTTGCGTCCGTTGGAGTTCCCTCTAAAGATAATTTTTCTTGTCTTGGGTTCCATAATACGAAATCATCAATTTTTTTTGCTAATTCGAAATCTAAGTCAGTAATTCCCTTTTTTGCATGGTTCATTAATTTAACCTCAACAAAAGCGTATGATGCAACAATATCAGGATGATGCCAAGCCACTTCTGCCAAATGACCCACGGCATTAATAACCATTAAAGTTCCTTTCCAACTATGTGTTTTGAACTTTTTTCTAATCCACTTTCCGTCATATTCCCAATCTTCTAAAGTTGACTTCAAAATTTCATTTATCTCTTCTTCATTATAGACTTTAATTTCTTTATCATTCATTCCAAATTTCTCCTAAATTTGTTATTAAATATTAATTAGAAATATAAATATCATAAATACAACCCATTTATAAAATTTTATTTGCTTATAAATATGAAAAAAAAAATAAGAATAAGCACACCTTCAAGAATTCATCTTGGTTTTCTTGAATTAGATGATTCTTCTGAAAGAATTTTTGGTAGCCTTGGTTTAACAATTTCAAAATTTGAGAATATCATTGAAATCTCTAAACATAAAAAATTTCAAATTATTTCAAATGACCAAAATACTAAAAGAAGAATTGAAGAAATGATTAAAATTTTAAAAAAAAATTATCAAATCCATGGATGTAAAATTGAGATTTTAAAAACAATTCCGCAACATATTGGATTAGGCTCTGGAACACAGCTTACATTGGCGATCATCTCTCTAATTTCAGAATTAAATAACTTGAATCTAAATCCTAAGAATATTAGTTCAATGTTTGGTAGAGGGCGTAGGTCCGGAATAGGAATAGAATCCTTTAGGACAGGAGGTTTTATAGTCGATTGTGGAAAGCAAAGAAGATCAAATTCAATACCACCAGTTTTTTTTAATTCTAAATGGCCAAGAGAGTGGAAAATAATCCTTATTTTCGATAATTCTATAGTTGGAGTGTCAGGAAAAAATGAAACTCAAGAATTTAAAAAAATTGCACTTACACACCCCAAAATTTGTAAAGAAAACTGCAAAGCCTTATTAATGGAAATCTTACCAGGATTATTGGAAAAAAACTTCTATGTTTTTACTAGAGGCTTAAGAAAAATTCAGGAAAACATGTCAAAAGTTTTTTATTCAAATAAAAAAAAATACACAAGTCAGAAAGTTGAAAAGATTTTTAAGTTCTTAGTAAAAAAAAAAAATTACAGGATTTGGTCAAACATCTTGGGGNCCAACTGGTTTTATTTTTTGTGAAAATAAAAAAAAAAGAAATGAATTATTTTCTGAACTTGAACATTTTATTAAATTGAATAATATCCAAGATGTATTTCTCGAAAACATTGATGGAAGAAATAGTGGTTTTAAAAAAAAAATTTTAACTGAGTAATGTCAAAGAAAAATATTTTACATATGATAAGTCCACAAGGTAACGTAAGTCCATTCGACGTTAATATGGCTTGTGATGCCGGATATGATTTGGTTGTTCCTTACACTAATGTAAATCTTACTGATGTTAAAGGNTTAGTTCAAGATGCTATCTTTTCACGTTCTNTAAACAATGCAAAAAAAACTGGTTTGTTTATTTGTGGTAAAGATGCTTCNCTTGCTTTAGATATGATGGATGTTGCAAAACAATCAATGGTCCCTCCATTTGAAATTTCGGTATTTCCTGATCCAGCAGGTTCTTTTACCACAGCTGCTGCAATGGTGGCATGTGCTGAAAAAACACTCAAAGAAAAGTTTAAAACNGATTTNAATGGTAAAAAGATTGTAATTTATGGTGGAAAAGGAATTGTGGGTGGAATCTCTGCGGTCATGTGTTCTCAATATGGATCAACCTGCAAAATTGTGGGATACGATGGAATNCAAAATGTAAAGAAAAAAGCAGAGGAGTATAAAAATAGGTTTAATGTTGATGTTATCCCTGTTGATGGATCTACAGATCAACTTAATTCATCACATCTTCCAGATGCAGAAATTATTTTTTGTGCTGCAAGGGCTGGAACTCAAGTTTTAAGTGAAAATCAATTAAAAGATGCAAAAAATGCTATGGTGCTAGCTGATGTAAATGCTGTACCACCCGCTGGACTGGAAGGAGTTGATTTAAAAGACGATGACAAAGAACACTCATGTGGAGCCTTGTCCATAGGTGCTTTAACATCTGGCGATATAAAAGTTAAAACACAATATAAAATGTTTGAAAAAATGTGTGCGAGTGATACTCCGCAATACTTAAACTTTGATGAAGCTTTAAAAACAGCTAGAGAAATTCTAAAATTATAGATAAAGTNAAAAATCAAATAATAATTATTTCCACTTCATGTGAAGACCTATCATATTTTTTTTATAGTTTAAATTATGAAGTTTTTGCAATTTGCAAATACAAAAGTTTAAACCTAAAAAAATTTTGTAAAAAAGTTTATAAAATAAATAAATTCTCAAATCAAAATGTTTTAAAACTTATAAGTAAAATCGACCCAAAAAATAAAAAAGAAATCTTAGTAGGATCAGGTTTTGCAGAAATCATTAATGATAATAAAATTATTTCTTCAAGAAAAAATCTTGGAAACAGTTTTTTTACATTCAAAAAAATCAATAATGCAAAAATTTTTTTTAAAAATTTAGATAAAAATAAAATTCCTTTTCCTAAAGTTTCTTTTAGAGAGCCAAAAAATGGTTTGTGGCTCTCAAAATCAACACGATCATATGGAGGTAAATTAGTAAAGTTTNAAAAAAATAAAAACANACATAATAAAAATACGTTTTATCAAAAATATCAAGCNGGAGAATTAATTTCTGTTCAATTTTTTTATTCTCAGAACAGATTAGAAATTCTCTCTGTATGTTCAATTTTAATCGAAGATTCTAATAATTATGATTTTCTTCTAAAAGGGATAATGACCAAAAAAGTTAATTCTGTACAATTAAATATTTTAAAAAAAATTACAAAAAAAATATGTATTACTTTCTGTCTTAATGGAATCAATAATATTGATTTTATTTTAAAGAATAAAGAATTTAAGGATTTAAAAATTATTGAAGTTAATGCTAGACCTGGACTGAGTACTAGACTTATTCATAAAAAACTTTTAAGGATTTTCAATAATTCATTAAGTCAAAATTACAAATTCAAAAATCCCTCTAATTTCAACTCCAGTTATATAATTTACTCTGATAAAAAATTCATTGTAAAAGAAAAAATATTCCAATTCTTTAAAAAATTATCTCATTCAAAAAAATTTTCCGAATTGCCGAATGAAAATGATATTATATTAAAGGGTGAACCAATTTGTTTATTACATTTAAAAGCAAAAACAATGCAAGCATTAAAAAAAAAAATAGAAATTTATTCTGATAAAATTCATCAGATATCTAATTATAAAAAAATGGATTTAAATGACATACAGTATTAACAAANATACTAACAGATTAATTAATGANTTAGTTAATGATCATAAAAGATTAAACCTAAAAATTNCTAAAGGCCCATTAGATTGTACGATTATTGATGCTGGNATAGAAATTTCAGGGAGTATTGAAGCGGGAATCAAAATCTCAGAAATATGNCTTGGCGGACTTGGNAAAGTAAGCNTTTTACCTAATGGAAATACAAAAGATTATTGTTGGAATATTTCAGTAGATTCATCACTGCCAGTTATTGCTTGTTTAGGATCTCAATATGCGGGGTGGAGTTTAAGTCATAATGATTTCTTCTCCTTAGGTTCCGGGCCAGTTAGATCAATAGTACAAAAAGAAAATATTTTTGAGGAATTAAATTATAAAGATANTAGTGAGAATACNTCTGTTATTCTTGAGGTTGATAAATTTCCACCCTTAGAAATTGTTAAAAAGGTCTCTGATGATAGTAAAATTAAATCAAAAAACTTAACATTTATTTTGACACCAACAACTTCAATTGTCGGAAACATTCAGGTAGTTTCAAGAGTTCTGGAAGTTGCAATTCATAAAATACATGAATTAAAATTCCCGCTAAAAAGAATAATTCATGGATTAGGTACCGCACCTTTGCCTCCTCTAGCAAATGATTTTGTGTCTGGAATGGGAAGGACTAATGATGCAATAATTTATGGAGGAGTTGTTCAATTGTATGTTGATGCTCNTGAGGATGAAATAATCGATTTATCAAAGAGACTTCCAAGCTCAAATTCAAAAGATTATGGAAAACCTTTTAAAGATATTTTTGAAAGTTATAATAAAGATTTTTATCAAATTGATGGTTCATTATTTAGTCCAGCATGTGTAATTATAAATTCGATAAAATCTGGAAAATCTTATTCCTCGGGTCAAATTGACCGGGATTTGATTAGAACTTCCTTTTTATAAAATGTTTTCGGTCGGAATTTTTGCAGATCTTCATGATTGGCATACTAAAGAGCTAAAAATGAATCTGGAAAAAAATGGTTGTAAAGTTTATGTAGTAGATATTTCAAAAATCAAGTTAGAGTTTAACAATAAAAAAGATTTTTTATCTTATTGTTCCAATATTTTAAGATTGGATGCCGTTTGGGTAAGGTTTATTGGTACGGGTACTTTTGAAGAAATAACTACAAAACTTACNATACTTCATCTTTTAGAAAGCAAAAAAACTTATGTTCATAATTCAGCAGGCACAATTGAAAAAACTGTTGATAAAGTNAGGTCTTCCGGACTTTTAAGAATTAATAATATAAGAACACCAGAAACAATAGTTTGGTGCAAAGATAAAACTGAATTTCCGTCNNTCGATTTGCATNGAGATTATCTAATAAAACCTATTTTNGGNTCTCAAGGAAAAAATATTNNTTTCNTTAAAANTTTACAATCNTTAAAAAAAATAAANCCAATTGGNAATATNTTTTACATACAAAAATTTATTGGANATAAAAATGATTCAGAATTCTCAGATATTAGAATTTTAATTAGCAACCACAAAGCAGTTTGTGGAATGAAAAGAACTTCAAATAATTTTATAACAAATGTTTTTCAGGGTGCTAGTTTTAAAAAATTTGAAATCAGTAAAGAGTTGGAAGTACTTTCCAGAAATATTTCAAAAATCTTTGATTTGGGTTATGGAGGAATTGATTTAAAACTTTGGAAAAAAAAAATTTATGTTCTTGAAATAAATGGAATTCCTTCTTGGAAAGCTATACAAACTATAGAAAGAAAGAATATTTCTGAAATTTTAGTAAAAGATTTTCTAGAAAAAATAAAAAAAAAATGAACTATTTTTTAGGAAAAAAGCTTTATATCGAATCTTGTTTTGAAGAACTTGAAATTTTTAAACCTGGAAATCAAAATATGTTCACAAATTTTTCTTCGTCTAAAATTTTAAAATTTAGAGAAGCAGCTAAAATTTCTTCAAATATTTTGTGTGATAAAAATTTAAACTTAGGTGAAAGTATTTTTTTTTCTTCAAAAAAATGTTTTGATCAACTTGGCTCAAACTTCAACTTAGGCATAATATTATTATGTGCACCAATCCTAAAGATTTTTATTAAGGGTAATTTTTTAAATTTAAGAAGTTCTTTGAGTTTGATGTTAAAAAACATTACAAAGAAAGAAGGTTACCTTATATTGAAAGCGATAAAGTATTCACAGCCTGCAGGATTAAAAAATTACATTGGTAAGGGCAATGTAAATTCTCAAGATAATTATCTTGATTTTAATGAGGTTATGAAAATTGGTTCCAGGTGGGATAGAATTTCAAAATGCTATACTGATAGTTTCTCTGAAATTTTTGATTTTGGCCTACCATTTTATCGAAAACTTAAGCTTCATCAATGTTCAAATAATGCAGGAATAAATGTTTTTTTAAGCTATCTTTCAAACTCTAAAGATAGTCATTTATTAAGAAAATTTGGTAGTAATAAGGCTAGAATGATTCAAAGAAAAGCAGGTAAAATAAAAAAATTAATTGAAAATAAAAGGAAAATTAACTACCAAATCTTAAAGAATTTTGACAGATATTTAAAAATTAATAATTATAATCCTGGGACGTGCGCAGATTTAACAGTTACAACCTTGCTAATAGATAAAATTATCGATATAGTCAGTAATCCAATTTAATTTAAGTTGGTTTAACTAAACTGNAAAAACGGAGGAAATATGGCCAAAATTACAAAAATGCTAGTAGGTGAATCTCTTGTTGGNGACGGAAATGAAGTCGCTCACATAGATCTTATTATAGGTCCAAGAGGTAGTGCAGCCGANACTGCATTTGCAAACAGCTTAACNAANAANAAAGACGGGTTTACTGCATTNCTTGCAGTNGTTGCTCCAAATTTAATGACTAAACCAGCTACATGTATGTTNAACAAAGTAACAATTAANGGTGCTAAACAAGCAGTTCAAATGTTTGGTCCTGCTCAGCATGGTGTAGCTAANGCTGTAATGGATTGTGTTGAGGAAGGAACAATTCCTGCTGATGAAGCTGATGATTTATTTATTTCAGTTGGAGTTTTTATTCATTGGTTAGCTGAAGATGATAAAAAGATACAGGAGTATAATTATNAAGCTACNAAGGAATCNATNGAAAGAGCTGTATCNGGNGANCCTAAAGCAAAAGATGTTGTNAGTGCTAAAGATTCAGCAGANCATCCATTTGCCGCAAAATGAAATTCATCCGACATGAAGCCATCATCNAAAGCTAGTGGTGGCGGATGGCTTTCAAGGTTGTTTTCATTCTTTAGAAATTAAAATCTAGGGACTTTATGTCCCTAGAGATGTATTGGTGAATTAAATTAGAAATTATCACACCGGAAAATCCCATATTTTTTAGTTTTCTAATTTGGTTAGAATATTTTATTCCTCCAGCCATTATACAATTAAATCTTCTATAATAATTAATAAGCCCCATTAGTTTTCTCCAATCTANACCTCTTCCTCCGACTTTTTTTACAAACATAAAAATTAGTTCCGGTTGTTTTTTTAGCGATTTAATTTTAGAAAACCATTTTTTTTCATATCCATTAAAATCTAATGAAATAATAATATTTTTTCTAAGAAAAAAGTTATTCAAATTGAAATTTTTCAAATTCTCAGTTCCTAAAATAATACTAAAATTATTAATCTTTTTTTTTTCAAATATTGAATAAAATTTATTAATCGAAGCAGGATAATTAAAACCACAATCAATTAAAAAATTAATTTGTGGAAATTTTTTTAGAATCTTTTCTATTGTATCCATATTTGGTAACAAATTACTTATTGAATCAAGGTCAGCAAGGTAGACTGTTTTTAAATTTATTTCCTTCACCACGAAATTAATTAATTTACACGGATCTGAAAAATCAATATTGTTAATGATTAATGGCTTATAATTTAATCTAAAGCCTGCAAATGCCTTAACTACTTTACCTTTTTTCAAATCAACTGCTAAAATGGTTTTCATATTTAATTTCCAAATGAATGAATTATTAATAGTCGAATTTTTTACATCCCAATCTAGTATTGATTATACTAAAGAAAAGAAGATTTTTAACGAAGCTTTAAAATTAGTAGACGCGATTTGTTCAGATTTTTCTGAGAATCCAGAAATTAAGAAACTACATATTATAAGAAATACTAATCTAAAAAAAATTAAATTAAAAAAGATTAAATATTACAACACAACCAAGAGAAAAAATTTAGACTCTTTTTTAAAAACTTTTCCGAAAGATATTCCTACAATAATGTTAGCTCCAGAATCAGATAAGATAAGTATCGATCTTTATATAAATTTAAGAAAACAACTGAACTTACAACATAGTAAATTAAATTCTTTAAGAACTTTCTCTTCTAAACTTGAAACTTCAAAAAAACTTGCATCATTAAATATACCAACTGTTGAATGTAGGGATTTAAGAAAAATGAATAAAATGCCCTTTATTTCAAAACCAATTTTTGGTGCTGGGTCGGAAATGATACGAATTTTAAAAAAAAATAATTTTGAAGTTGATAAAGGATTTGTTTATCAAAAGTATCACCGAGGGCAAAAAGCAAGTTTTTCAATGTTATGTTTTAAAGGCAAATGTAAATTAATAAGTTGCAACTCACAAATTTTGTCAATNGATAATNACNAAATTCATCAAATNGGTTCAATTGTTGGAGGNATGGAAAAATATAGAAAAGTTTTCACAGANCTTGCAAATAAGGTTTCTAAAAATTTTAAGGGTTTATATGGTTTGATTGGTGTTGATATAGTAAAAAATAAAAAAGGTTGGAAAATTGTGGAAATCAATACTAGGTTTACAAGCTCTTTTATAGGTCTAAGGTCTGCATATGGAAAGAATGTAATAAATTTAATTTCAAATTTTTATATCAGTAAAAAAAAAAATTTAAGGGCAGAAATAAAATTATTAAAACAAGTAAAGGTCATTTTCAATGGAAAGAAAAATTGAATTTTTAGGAATTGATATTGGTGGAGCGCATATAAAAATTGTTGGTCTCGATAAGGAAAAAAAAATAATTCTTGTAAAATATATGAAATTTTATTTTTGGAAAAAAAAAGAAAAGTTATTCAAATTTTTTGATTTTGTAAATTCAATTTCATCATCACACACAAAAATAGGTATAACCTTAACAGCAGAATTATGTGATATTTTTGAAACAAGAATAGACGGATTTAAAAAAATTTATGAGGAATGTCGNAGGTTAAAAAATAAGTTTTTTTTCTACACATCCTCAAAAGAAGTTTTTACAGTTAAATCAAATACAAAAAAAATAATCTCCATGAACTGGCATGCAACAGGTAAATTTATTTCTAAAAATTTAAATGATGCAATAATAATTGATTTTGGTTCTACTACAACAGACATTATCTGTATCAAAAACAAAGTTATAAAAAATTTAGGCTTTGATGATTTTTCGAGATTAAAGAATAATGAACTCATATATACTGGCTTAACTAGAACACCCATATTTGGTATAACGAACGAATTNATTTTAGATGGTATTAATTATCCTGTAATTCCTGAATTCTTTTCCTCTATGTCAGATGTTTACAGAATAAATAAATCACTTGATAAGGTTTTAGATATTGATGATACTGCAGATAACACTGAGAAAAACCTCAGTAAAAGTTTCATAAGAGTCGCAAGAAATTTTGGTTTTGATTTCAAGAAATCTGATAAAGAACTATTAAAAAAAATTTCAAGAAAACTAATTAATTTTCAAATGAAAAAAATATCTGTTTCTTTAGATAAATTGATTATCAAATTTAATATGTCTGAAAAAGTTCCTATTGTAATTTGTGGAATTGGAAAAGAGGTTTTGAGAAATTTCCTAAAATCAAAAAATATTTTTGAATTTGAAAAATTTACTAATTCCTGTAAAAAAAATCTCAAAATAAAGGCTACACATCACGCACCTGCATATTCTGTAGCTTTTCTTCTTTCATCTTTAAAATAGAAAGATAACTTTTTTAATTTTTCTATGCAAATTTCACCTTTTCTATTATTTTGTAAACAAACTGCTGATCGTAATCCAATTAGATCAGGATTTAAATCAATTAACTGAGGTATTTGATTTTCTTTAAGTTTGCCTGCTAAACCTATTTTTATATTATTCTTTTTTAATTTCTTAACTATTTTAGACAAAAATTGAATACTACATAAATTTAAAAGATCGAGTGAATCTTTAGCATAAGTATCTATTAAAACATTTGTAATATTGTATTGATTGATTCTACTTAAAAAATTAAGAGATTTTTTATTTTCAGCAAAAAATACNGCTACAATTTTAGTCTTTAATAATTTCTCTGAAATAGATCTAAATAAATTTTCTATCTCTAATAAATTATTTGTAAAAATTCCAAATTTTATAAAATCCAAGCCAAACTCNTCAAATTCATNTAATTTAAAAANAATATCTGCAGGTTCTTTNAAGTTTCCAAGAGTNGCNGAAATACTTTTTCTTTTTCCGTAAATTTTAATTGCTTTAACGATTTCATTAGAATTCCAAGAACCAATTGCACCATTAAGAGGGTTCTTTAAGTCAATAATGTCCACATAGTTTAAATTTCTATTTATCTCTTTTAATTTTTTAAAACTTACCAACAATTTTGTATTCATAAATTCTATTTATTTTTAAATGAATTAAGTATAAAGGAATTAATCTTTTTCCAAGCATCTTTTTCTCTTCTNCCTCCNGTTTTATTTATNGCATTAGATAAGAAATCNAAATCATTAAAAATTTCTTTTTTTCNTANAAATTTTACNCTNCTAGCNAGTATACATGCCTCGATTAATGAAAAATTTGCTCTGTTGAATCCGTAAAAATTATTAATTGTTTCTGAATTAATTATTTTACATTTAAATGTTGGTCTAACTTTGTGATTCTTAAAAGAATCAACAACNATTTCTTCATAAGNAATTGTNCTAGAAATATAAAAACAATCAATTNAGTTGCATTTACTTTTTTTTAAATTNTTTTCNCCAGTNATACATTTGACAAAAAGGGTTGCNTCATTTGTATAATTTACGACTGCACATTTNGAGCTCAAAAGNTTAGTTAATGTTTGAGANGGAACATAGGGAGATATATANACANAGTTACCTTTTTTTTTTATTCCGAATGGTGCAAAATTTACTTTACCTTTTGAATCTAATGTTGAGATAATGGTTTCAAAAATCATTTTTTTTTCTGAGTTATTTTTAGGCTGGGTCTTTCTAGTAAATTCTCCTCAAATCTTCCCAAAACTTTTCCCCATTTCAGATCATTATCTTGGTCATAGTTTTTTCCGAGTTCAAANGCAATTTGNGCCTTNGCTAATTCTACTCCAAGATAAAAGGNGTGACTAGCATCATTATCAACTTTCATTTNNTCATAAAAATCATATGGATTATTACCNATCTCGTGAATCAATGAATTAAAAACATTAATTCCATNNTCACCNANTAGTATTCTGAAGTTTCTNTCCTTAACCATCTCTACGATCTCNTTAATTTCATTTTTTGAAAATCTATGAGGNTTTCTCTCGGACATACACATCAANCCATTNTCNATTCCAAATGGGAGTCTCTGNTTTTTTTTTGANAAAAACATAATTTTTCTNGCAATATCTGTTTCTTTTATNGAGNTTCTGCAATGACCACTCACTTGAACAACTAAAACTGCATTGATTGATAATTCTGAAACAAGTCCCATTAATATTGCATTAGCACCAGCAGAATCACAATCTGTTAATTCTGTCAAATTACCTGTTCCCATCAATATTTTTATATCTGGATATTTTTTTCTCAAATCTCTGTATCTAACAATTGAATCTGTAAAACCATAATGAATTGGATCTAATATTGGGTCTGCTAAAAAATCCTTTTCTTTTTTTATCATTTTTTTTATTGCTCTATCTAAAGAATTCATATCTCCTGGCGTATTTGGGATAATGATTGGCACAGAATCAACTTCATCTATAACATGAAAATTTTTTTCATTAACACTCAATAAATAATCTGCCCCAGCTTTTCCACCCCTTATTAGTTCTTCTGAATTAGCTGAATCTACCGATACTTTTAAGCCGATTTTTTTTAACTTAAAAATTGTTTCCTCCAGATGTTTAAAATCTGTATCAGGCATACAACCTAAATCAATCACATTAGCACCCATAGATACATATTTTTTTGCTACTTTTATTATTTCATTTACATCTAAAACCGCAGCATCTACTATTTCTGCAAAAATATCACATTCGTATTCATCCAGTTCCATTTTACTAGAATCAAGTCCAAAATAATCAGGAAGATGACTTATATCATCTGGACCTCTTTCTACGGGAACATCAAAAAATTTTGATAATTTCTCAAGATCACCTCTAAATTTTCCAGGAACAATGATTTTATCAATTTCCTCGTCTTTAGAAACTCTTCTCATTATTATATTTTCAGACATCAACGCTGCCACACTAACTCCAACTTGGCCTATTTTGTATGAAAACTCTGGTTTCATAATCTTCAAAATTCTTTTCAATTGTCTTTCTGCAAGTTTTCCAGTTAAAAATAAAATTTTTTCAGCCATTTTTTTCTCTTTAGAATTTCTTGATTCAGTTTTTCAAAACTCATAACAACATTTGTATATTCAAATTTTGATAGTTTTTTTACATTTTCCAAGTCAATTTTCCTAGGAAAAACATCAACTATACCTTTGGGAGAAAGTGTTTTTAATTCAGGAGCTGTATCGCAAGGGAAATAAATGCATTGAACTCTGCATTTTCCAGATTGAGCAAATATATTTGTTGCTAAATTATCTGAGATTCCGTAAACACACTTAGCAACTGTATTGCTGGAAGTTGGAGCCATAACAAGGGTATGATATAAACCTTTATAAAATTTTCCAACAGTTACAGAACTTGCTGAATTGTCTTTAAAAATTTTAATTTTATCAGAGATCTTGCCCTTTTTCTTATACATTACTAAAACTTCTTCTGCAGCCTTGGAGACAAACAAATCAACGTTTTCGAGTTCATTAATCAAATCGATTGTTTCATTAAAAAAATGTCCTGAGCCTGTTAATACCCATGCCCAATTTTGTTTTAAGTCTTTTTTTTTCATTAGTAATTCACATCACATAAATTAGATACCAATTTTCCCCAATCATTATTTTTTTTCAAATATCCCATTATTTCAGGTCCAACTATTTTTAAAATTGTACCTTTAGAAAGATATTTTTTTACATTTNGATCAAGAATATCTTGATTTTGGAGTGTGTTTAAAGAATAAGTATTTGTCTTGNTAAATGACAATGANTTAAGAAAAATAATACCNTTNGAAACTATTTTANTNCCTAACCACACNGCAACAGAATCTGAAGTNGAATTCCAATTNTTTTCAAATGNTCTTTCTTNTGAAAGAACTTTTGATGGCAACCAAATCTTAATTTTATTTTCATAAAACTCATCTTCTTTATCTGATAANAAAAAATTCGGGTTTTTTATTTTGAGATAATGAGCAAATATTTCTGTTGCTTTTAAAGCAAGAAAATTTCCAGTCTTTTCANTCATGTTNGANTTTTTATAAGCANATCTTACTGAATCAGCAAAACATCCTCCNCCAGTTACAATAACTATTTTCTCATCCTTAAATTTATTAAAAAGANTAGCCAATTCATCTAATTTNGGATTTTTAATCCAACTACCACCTATTTTAAAAATCCACATAGANCAANTTTTTAATTTATTTTAATTTTGGGCCNTGTTTATTTTNNAATTTATCGATTTNTTTTTTTCTATAAATTTCTATTCCTACACTCTTAGCCTCTTTAAAAACNTCAATTTTTTCNANATTAATTTTAGCTGANATNACTCTTATATCANGCAAACAAATNTCTGCNATTTTNTCTGCNAANGTNTCTAANAAACCTGTATGACCTTTCATTACAAGNTTTTTTATATCNGAAACNATAAATTCNTAAGAAACAACATTTTCTATTTTATCNCTAATTTTTGAATTNTTNTCAAAGGCCTCTAGCAGNACAGAAATCAANATCTTTTGCTTTTTTTTCTTCTCATAATCATGAATTCCAATTAATGCATTTAATTCTAAATTATTTATAAAAATCTTATATGTTTTTTCTTCAGANATNTGATCNTTNACATCGGAAGGAACCCATACGCCGGTTGAAATGACCGCAAAATTTTCTTTTTTTTTTACCATAAATTAAATCTTTGTTGAAAAAAAAATCAATATAAACCATAAATATCAAATATAATAAAATTTAACAAAACATTTATGAATATAAAATATATTATAAGTTTCTTAGTTATCCTCCTTATATCTTTCAGTGATATTTTAGCTCAAGATAATTTAAGTAAAGATGATGACTTTTCTAATGCAGTTGATGCAGAGGAAAAAAGGGCTAAATGGGGAACAGAAAAATTTAAGCTTGACCTAATCAAAGAAATGTCTTCTGCTAATGTTTCATTATTTGTTGATGAACATTTAGAGACAATAACTGTGCCTTCTCGAATTTATTATAAATTTGAAAAAGAATCGACTAGAGAAGATAATTTTATAGGTAATGTAGTTCTTAATATTGTTAAAGTTAATAATGATAAAACAAAGCATATTACCTTTCGGTACCTAAAAGGTAGAAATAAGGTAAGGTTTCCTCCTCAAATTGGTGCTAAAGGTAACCCAGTCTTTATGCTTTTTTTTGAAAGAGATACCAGAGATATGCAACGTTTAACTGGAGGTAATGCTTTATTTTTTAGAAATAGAATAAGACACACAATCGCAGCAACAGAGGTTGAAGATAGTATAATTGATTTTAATGGAAAGCAATTAGAAGCAAAACAAATAACATTCCAACCCTTCTTAAAAACCAAATTAAAGAATAGAGTATCAAGATACAAAACAAAAGAATTTAAGGTAACCTTATCTAAGGAAATACCTGGATATATTTATAAATTAGAGACTTATATTAAAGATCTTGAGAATCCCAACGATAAAGTCCGCGAAACACTCACATTTCAGGGGATTAGAACGAACAAAGAACTGAGAAAAGAATACTTAGAAAGAAAGGAAAATAAAAAATTATGAGAAAATCTATAATCAATTCTGCACTCACGTTAACTTTATTTTTAACAATTTTTACCAAAACAAAGTCCAATGATTTTCCCACTCTTGCAAGATCTGAATTTGTTTTCGCCTGCATGAGCTCTAATGCCAATAATCGGGATTTTATGTCTAAATGCTCATGTGCTATTGACGAAATAGCTAAAAGAATAAATTATGAAGAGTATGCGCAAGCAGAGGCTATTGCCAGATTATGGGAAGGAGCGAGTCCGCGAGAAGAAGCTTTCAAAGGGGTTGGTTTATCTAAAGAAAGAATGGACAAGCTTTTCAAAGCTCAAGCTGCTTCTGAATTGGAATGTTTTTAATTATTTAGCTGATAAGATTTTATCCAAGGGGTAGTTACCAGAAAATTTCATTCCTTCACTGTCTTCAACTTTAACTGAAATTGGGCCACCTGAATTCAAATAATTAAACGTTACTGAAGGGTCTTCAGAAAGTGATATGTCAGGATTAGCACTAAATATTAGGTTGTCGTCCTGATATACTTCGATAACATTTATAAAGTGAGCAGGGATTTCTGCTCTTGTTAATTGATTAAATTGTAACCCTGAATAGTTTGGGTGACTGATAATCAATTTGGCTTTATTTATATTTCCCTTGGGTCCAGTTTCAATAAATTTTAGCTTCATTTTACCTAACCTCGCCATAACTGCATCCATATCTGCTAAACTAGGCGCTGAACAACCTCCAGCTGCTTTTACATAATTAGAAACCATAAATATTTTTCCATCATTCATTTCTAATAAAGCTCTAACATAAGTATATCGATCAACTCTTATTCTTGTAGACAAACTAGCATCACCAATTTTTTTAGTAAAATTGAAGGTTCCTACTATCGGAGATGGGTTTTCATCAACCACGATTGTTAACGATTTTGCATATTTATTATCAGTTTGTCTAAATTTAAATCTCACATCAATTGGAACCATAGCTGCATCTAAAGCTCTGTATGGGGTTTCTAATGCAATTAATTCAGAACCATCCAGTATTTTTTGGTCATCCAATATTAATTGTTTTACTTGAGTATTCCAGGTAACCGGCTCTGGAAGTTTATCAGCAGCATTACTGTTTTGACTTAAAAAAATAGCAAATATAAAAATTTTTAGAAATCTATAATTCATAAATATACAATGTTTTGGTAACATTTATAGTTTATTAGAAGACAGATTTCAAGATTTAAAGATTTTTTTAAAGTTATCCACAACTTTTTTTTAATTTTTTTTTTTGTATAAGTGCATGATTTTAATGATTTTCGTTCAGTTTATGAATGAAAATTAATGTTTTTGTTCATCTTACATTCATTTTTTACTTGAACTTGACATATAATTTATAATATAAATATCAGCTATAGGGATTATAAATATCCCTGTGGGAGGAAATCAAATTAATAACACTTCGTGTTACCTTTTGATTATCCATCAGAGTTGGGACATCTGTCCTATTATTAACTAAACAAAAGGAGAAATACTTTATGAGTATTTTGAAAAAAGGCCTAATCGCTTCTGCTGCATTAGCTCTTCCATTTGCGGTAAGTGCTAATTCTAAGCTAGAAAGAATGATGGGCGATCCGAATCAGTGGGTACAACAGTCTGGTGACTATGCTGGACACCGTTACACTTCTTTGGATCAAATCAACAAAAGTAACGTTGGTAGCTTAAAAGTCGCTTGGACTTTTTCTACTGGTGTTCTTAGAGGTCACGAAGGTGGTCCACTAGTTATTGGCGATATGATGTATGTTCATACTGCTATTCCTAACATAGTGTACGCTTTAGATCTTAATGACGATCAAAGAATCGTTTGGAAGTACAACCCTGTAAAAGGTGGTAAGTACCCAGGCGGTGAAACAATGGACAGAGTTATCTCTGTTATGTGTTGTGATAACGTAAACCGTGGTGTTAACTATCACCCTAACGGAACTATCGTATTACACGCAGCTGATACTTCAGTTATTGCATTAGACGCTAAAACTGGTAAAGAAAAGTGGGTTACAACTAACCTACACTCTGGTACTGGTAAATATGGTGTTTCTGCATCTACTGGTTCAGGCCAACCTTTTATCATTAAAGATACTGTAGGTG
>PAYV01000001.1 GCA_002715305.1 Rickettsiales bacterium
ACTTATGAAAGTTATATTTTTGTATTTTAAATTTTTTTTTAAATTCTCCTTAAATAGTGGTATTTGTTTTTTATTATAAACAACAAATTCATCATAAAATAAGAATTCATTATAATGAGTTCTCTTCGTCAATGTTGGACATATCCAATTTCCATGAGGAAAACCTACTACCTCTCCTCCATAAGATCTTACTAAGGAGCTAATTGCTCTGATTTTTGTTTTTGGAGTATCAAGAAAAAATTTTGAACAATTTTTAATTTTTTTACTATTAGATAATGAGCCTAGTAAAGTGAAAATATTTTTAAAGTATTCGTACTGATACTTAATAATATCATTATCAACAAAGTCTGGTATGTCTATCTGCAGCTTTTTTGCAAAATTTAAAGACTTAAAATGTATAAAATTAATTTTTTTTTTAAACTCTTCAAAGACTTTATTATCAAATTGAAAATTATTATTTATTAGGTTTTCAAATGACACTATTTCTGACCAGATTTTATTTTCTTTTAAATAATCTTGTTCAAGAATTATTTTATTATTAATGACACAATGCTTTTCATTAAAATTAAATTTTAAGTTTCTAAAATTAAATATAATAGTTTTAACTTTGTCTTTAAGTAGTCTAAAAAATTCTCTTTTAAAATGAAATGATTCAACAGTTATTGGAAATTTTGTATTTTTTCTTAACAAGTAATTCATGACTTTTGATTGATTTGAAAATGTTATCTTATATTTTTTTTTCTCTAATTTTTTTTCAAGTAATATGTAATTAAATAAGACAATATATGGATTCCAAGTATGATTGTAGGTAAGAAAACAATTTCTAAAAAATAGGTTTTTTTCTCTTTCTAAAGATTTAAAATTAATTTCAAGAATTTTATTTAAAATTTGTTGCGTTTTTTCTGGAGAAATAGGCCAAAAGAAATTCTTCGACCATTTAATTTTATCAATTGAGCCCAAAGAAAAGATATCATAAGTAAATTTTTTCATTAACTAAGTAAAAATTTATTGATATTTTTTTTGATTAATTTGAAAACTTCCTTTATTTTTTCAAGGATTAATTTAGCTGGAGAAAAATAAAAGTCCATCAATCTCCTAGAAAGTAAAGGTGAGATAAAACTTAAATTTAAGAATAAAAAGTTAAGTAATCTTGAATATTTCCTTTTAATGAAGAGAGATAGATTTAAATTACTTTTTTTTTGATTTTCAAAGTTGTAAGAGCAACAACTCATAATATGCAACTTTTCATTTTCATTAAGAAGTTTTCTATATTTATTATCTGGACATAACCATTCATTTCCGTTAAATGAAAAATATGTTTTTTTAATATCATAATTAAAGTTCACTTCACCTAAATTTTTTATGTGTAATTTTTTATTAATCTCATTGTAATATAACAACTCGACTCTATCAGAATAAGTTTTGGTTAGATATTTAGCCCTTGAAACCGAATAATTCCAACGAACAATTAACTCAAAAATATTCTTTTTTTTTTGGGGGTATGTTCTCCAATAAAGTGAAGCTGTAATTGATTCAAGAGGATTTCTAAATAAAAAAATAATCTTAATTTTAGTTGATTTTTTTTTTATATATTCAAAATAATCCTCTGCTCCTAAGTCTGGTAATAACCAGAATTTCTTTTTAAGGTATTCTCTAGAACTTTCTAGTATTTTGAAGAAAAAAAACTCAGGACGATTATTTTCTGGGTGTTTTTTCAGGTTTCTTACTATTTCTTCTAAAGGAACATTAATCTCATTTAAAATTGATGTTTTAATTTTTTTTTGTGAATCTTGAAAAACACATCTACCGATTAAATTTTTAATAATTTTTTTTAAGCTTTCATCTTGAAAATTAATATCTTGCTCTCTGATCATTTTAATCAGCTTTGCATCAACGTTACATGCGAGTATATTCTTCTTATTTTTAAGAGATTTTACTAGGGTACTTTTACCACTTCTTGGTTGACCTGATATAATAATTCCATTCATTTTAATATAATATATGTAATTTTATTTTTATTGATAAATTAAACAAAAATATGATAATTAAGTATTTATTATCTCTCTAAATGTTTATAAANGAAATTAANTNTAAATGGAAAATCAAAAAAAATTCTTTGATGAAAATGGTTACCTAATAGTTAAAAAATTGTTTTCTCAAAAAGAATGTGAAACCTGGAGACAACTAATAAATAAAAATTTTGGTTTAAATCACACNNATATTAGTCANAAAGATATAAATAANAAGACATTTGTTTGCCCAGACGGAGTAACTAAAAACTCNGATTTCTGGCCAATTATATTTAANAAAAAAATTATCAAGGTTGTAAAAAATCTTTTAAACTCTGAGATCAAATATACTCAACATTCAGACATTCACATAAATTTATCTGCAGGAAANTATCACAGAGATAATGCACACAGAACATTTGGCATAGGTCCAGANTGGAATGAAAAAAANGAATCTTACAAAGTAGTAAGAGTAGCTATTTATTTCAGTNGTTNTGATGAAAGCGGCTCATCATTNATCATCCTTCCAAAATCAAACAAAATTGAATCTATCATTAATAATAAAGAAGTTGTATTTTGGAACAAAATTAGACATTTCTGGAGAAAATACTTNAATAATAATTTTTTNCCTCATTTTTTATTAACNAGAAAAAAAATAAATTTTAAATCTAACGCTGGAGACTGTGTNATTTTTGATCAAAGGATATTACATGCTGGAGGAATATTAAAAGGNAATCAACCAAAATATTCAATTTTTTTATCTTATGGAATAAAAAATAGCCACTCTCGAAATCATAAGAATTTTTATCTTTCACGTCCAACATATACAAAAAAAATACCTAATAAACTNAGGCAAAAATTAAAAAGAGAAAATCTTTTACTCTNAAACCTACNANAAGNTATTATTTNATTTGAATTCATCAAGACGNAATGTTTGATCNCCAATCNTAAGAAATAATTTTTGATGAGTAATTANTATGATNCTAAATTTAANACGTAATTTCATTAAANTATTTTTTATATTTNTTCTNTTTTTTGTATCTAAAGCGCTTGTNGGTTCATCTAAAATTAAAATACTTGGATTTTTAAAAATTTCTCTAGCTATTATTATTCTTTGTTTTTGTCCACCAGATAATTTTAAACCTTGATCTCCAACATTNTCATCTAACCTTTCTATNAGATCATCACATGANGCAAGTTTCATACATTCAGTAATTTTTTGTGTATCTTTCATTAATTCTTGATTCCAAAAAGCTATATTTTCTCTAATTGTTCCTTTAAATAAGACAAGATCCTGACTAACATAACCTATCTTTTCCCTTATTTTTTCTGAATTTATATGATTGTAGTTTGTTTTTCCAAATAAAATTTTTCCACTGTCAGGAATAAGTAACTTCATTATTAAATTAACAAATGTGGTTTTTCCGATACCAGATTTTCCATATAGTACAAGAATTGATTTAGGATAGATTTTAATATTTATTTTTGTGAAAATATTTTTTTTATTATAACCAAATGTTACATCTTCAAATTTTAACACATTTTTAAAATCCACAGTTTTTTTCTTTCCAATTGGTTCAGCGTTATTTGCTAATTCTTTAATGGTTTCTTCAGCAAAAAATACNCCAGCACTACATTCATGAATTCTTTGCCAGTTATTCTGAATATCTAAAATTCTTTGCGCAGTTCTGTAAAGAACAAAACTCAGTACTATGACATCTTCCAAAGGTGCTTGTTGAAAAGAAACTTTATAAAAAATCAGACAAACAACNATAATAACTCCNNTTGGCTCNTTAAGATTTGTTAACAAACTTGAAAAAACACCCAAGGCTCTATTAATTTTAAGAATTCCATCAATTCTACTTTTAATTATAGAGATAAATCTTTTGATATTTTCCGTACCCTTCAAATAGGAATAATTCTTTACCAAATCTATAAGACCTGAGTTTAAATCAGAGTAAAGTTCAACATTAGATTTAGAAAAAATTTTTGTCTTATTTATTATTGGAATTACGAAAATTATAGTAATAAAAAAAATTACAGACATAAAAACTAAAACCTGAAAGTCTAAGAAAATAATTGAACTTGAGAAAATCAATATAGAAAGTAAAGAAATCATTAATTTGGTTACGTTATTTAGAAGTGTTTGATATCTCTCACATTCTCTAATAATTAGATTTGAATGTTCACCGGCCCTTTTAGATATAAAGTATTTAAAATCAACATTATCATATAAATAAATAATCTGGTTCTGCACTGATTTTCTTACACCTGTAGTAATCCAAATTCTTATAATATCACCAAAAAATACTAATAAACTTTTAGAGATGAAAACAATAAGAATTATAAATAAGATTAAATTTAGTGATATTTCTAAACCAAGATAGTTAAAGAAATTCTGAAAAAAAATCATTATACCCTCACTATTTTGTGACCCTTGATTAAATGATAAATTTATAAGAGGGACAACAAGTCCAATTCCTATTAACTCAAGAACAGAAGAAAAAAAGCAAATAATAATTAGCACGATCAATTTCCAACTTGATCTTAACCAACTAATCTTTAGTAAACTCAATAAATTATTACTATTCATTTTTTTTTCAATTATTAAGAGAATTTATATAACAAAATCCATTAAATAAGTTTCAACATTATATATATATTGCTATTATAACCCCACTACGATTAAAATAATGTTCTTCCATTATGATATCAAAAAATTAGATTATGAGAAAAATTAACATAGGAGCTGGCCCTTTATGGCAATTTGANGANTGGGAGGTTCTTGANAATGNTCCAGGAAAATATACAGACATAAAGAAACATTTTGGAAANTGTTGGGACTCAAANCTTCCTTCAGNTAGTTTTGNTGTAATATTTTGTAGCCATATGTTGGAACACATTCCTCAATTTCGTCTAGAAAAAACAATTTATGAATTTAATAGAATTCTTAAGATTGATGGTAAAATCAGAATTTTAGTTCCAGATTTAAAAAAACTTGCTCTTGCGTATGTTAAAAATGACAAAAAAGTTTTCGCTGGTCAAAAAAAGTATATTAAATTCATGGGTGTCGGCTCAGCTTTTATCAGGAAGATATTATCTCCTGGTGGTAATACTATTTTAATAAGTAGAGAATTTGACGAAATAATTGGTTCATACGGTCATTTATTTGCTTTTGATTTTGAAATGTTACGACTAATTCTTACAAAGTGGGGATTTGGTGATATTAAAAATTGTAAAATTGGTCAATCATCAATAAGAGAAATTTCAAAAAATTCACAATCATTTGTTTGTGGAGACAAAAGATATAGTTTAAAGGACAACTTCGTAAAAAAAAAAAAATATAAAAGTTCTAATGAAAAATATTTTTTTACAGGTTTTGATAAAATTACTGAGAATCAATTAATCGTTGAGGCCAAAAAAATAAAGAATGTTAAGTACAGTAAGGCATATATATTTTCTGATTATTATCATAGAGGTTTTGAGTCTCCACCAGATAAAATTAAAATTTCAATAATAAAAAACGTTGTCAAAACTATAGATACATTCTTTTCAATGATAACCAAATTAAAATCTTTTATTAAAAATTAATTATTTTTTTTTTACCTATCCTATAATTTTTCCTTAATTTATGATCAAACAGGTGAAGAATAAAACATCTATCATACCAAATTTGGTTGGGAATAAGTTTGTGTTCATTCCATACTCCTCTGTCGATATCAATCTTTCTTAATTTGTTGGAATTATTAAATTCTTCAATGGCTAAAAGTTCTCCGGTAAATCTTGTAAAATGATGCCTACCTCCAGCTTCGTCAAAATAACAAAAAACATAAGGAAGATAAAAATTTGAATTTGCTTTAAACAAATTCAGAGCATGCTTTGTGGATGTGTAAATATCTACATCCATTGCAAAAAAACCAATTGGTGATTTTGTGGTGAGTTTTTTTTTATAAAACGGGATGGTTTTTTTTAAATCCCCTAGTTCTAATTTACAATCATAGGATTCAATTTTTTTTTTATCAATCATTGGAAAATCTCCCTCTGTATATTTGTCAGGAAAGTCTCTGTAATCATTGGTTTTAGGCATACCTTGACCTGTGTCAAAACCAACAATATCAATTTTTATATCAATGATTTCTTCAATTTCTTTTTTATACTTAGATAAAGTCCTTATACCTCTTCCGCTTGCCACCCCAAATTCAATAGCTGTAAATCTAGAATATCCCTTTTTTTTGGCAAGTTCAGCTGATTTTAATAACCCATAGGCATACCAGGGCCTATCATGTAAAGCTAATAATTCCTTATGCCTAAAATTACTGGTAGCAATGCATAAAATTTTTTTGAGAAAAAGTGGTGTTAATTTATAGTAAATTAAAGAAAGTAATTTTTTCATTTTTTCTTTTTATTCTTGAAATTTTTTAAGTTTTTTTCGCTGAACATTTTCAATATCTAGTATTTCACTAGGCTTGAATTTTAAAGCATTAGATACACTTTTTAAATCTCTAGATAACTTCCTCAATCCATCAGGTTCAAGACTTGCAGCGTGATCTGTCCCTTTCCATGTTCTATCTAATGTAAAATGTCTCTCAAAAAATTCTGCCCCTAATGTTAAGGCAGCAATATCCGGTGAAATACCTTTGTGATGACCTGAAAAACCTATACCAGATATTTTATTACCATAATTATTTATTAACCTTTTGAGTTCAAGTAAATAAAGCATTTCATTCTCAACAGGGTAGGAGGAAATACAATGATAAAGAACTAAATCCTTTAACCTTTGGTTATCGTAAAAAACTTTTACTATCTCTTCTTCTTCCTTTCTTTTTGTCATTCCAAGAGAGATATGAATTTTTCCTGGATATTCCTTACACAAATATTTTAAAACTCTAAAATTAGTATTTGTGGCTGAAGGAATTTTTATTAATTCCGGTTTTATTCCTACAATCTCCTTTGCAGAGGTCAAGTCCCATACAGAAGTGCTATACTTTACTCCTAACCTTAAACATTCTCTCTGAAGTTGAGAATGTTGCGAAATATTAAATTCTAAAAACTCTCTATGCTCACCATAAGTTTTACCATATGAATTTTCAGGAACAGGATGTTCTTTTTGATATTCAACTTTACTTAATAATTCCTTGTTATTTCTTTTTTGAAACTTTACAACATCAACTCTACAAAAAGTTGCTGCTATTTTGATCATTTCAAGAGCAGTTTTAAAATCACCCAAATGATTGCAACCTATCTCACAAATTATTTTTGGAACCTTATTTATACTAAACTCCAGTTAATATTTTCACTAATTCTCTTACAGCCCCATTTCCTCCAGATGAATTAAGTACCATTTTACTCACCTTTTTTACTGAATCTGCAGCATCATTTACAGCAACGGGATAACCAACAAATTTCATACAATCTATATCATTAATATCATTACCTAAATACAAAACATTATTTTTATTTACATTTTCCTCTTGTAAATGTTTTTTTAAAGTTTTTAACTTATTATTAGCACCAAATATGCATTTTATTCCTAATTTTTGACATCTTTTCTTTACAATCTCATTTTTTTCTGAAGATAAAACTAACATTGAGGTTTTTTTTTCCTTTAATACTTTGACAGCCAAACCATCTGCTCTACTTAGTACAACTCTTTCGGACCCTTTAGAATCCAAAGAAAATTTATTATTAGTAAAAACTCCATCGAAATCAAAAATTATTTTATGAATATCTTTCTTATTGAGTTTTTGTTTGTTAAAAATTGTGCTATAGACCCAATAAGCTAACTTTAAATCATGAGGTTCATCAACTTGTATTGATTGCCAAGAACTCATATTATAAGTTACAATTTTTCCACTTAATCTATTTTTAAATCTTTTTAAGTTTTTGGTTTTGCTTATGTAAATTGAACCATTTTCTTCAAAATAGTTGTTAAAATCTTGCTCTCTTTTTCTATTCTGAATATCATAATTTATTGGTTTGTATAAATTATTATTTTTTGACCAGATAAATTTTTTACAATCGCTAACTGATAATAAAGAATCAGCCTTCGTTTTAAGTATTAATTTGAAAGCTTTGTCTATATCATTTTCAGATCTAAATGGTGATGTACATTGTAAAAAAACAACATAGTCTGGTGAAAAAGAAATATTATCTAGGGCATGAATTAAAGCATCCTCACTTGAGGAATAATCGTTTGAAATTTTTTTTGGTCTATCAATTACTTTTACCGGATACTTTTGGCAAATTAATTTTATTTTTGCTGAATCAGTTGATATGTAAATATTTTTTTTTAACTTTGAGCTTAGTGCATGTAAAATTGTATGTTCAATAAGAGTAAGGTTACCTAATTTGAGAATATTCTTATTCTTTATTCTTTTAGAGCCGCCTCTTGCTGGAATTATTATCACAGCATTATTTTTTTTTTTTTTACTCAATTTTGGTAATTCTTTTTTTTTAACAATAAAAAAGCATCCTCGCCTAAACTTTTTAATAAATTAGCAATAACTTCTTTGGCAACATCTTTTGGTTTTTTATTAGTAATAGAGATTATGGTATAATTATAATTTTGTTTATTAAGCTTTTTTAACAAAACATTATTATACTCTTCAATTTGACCGAGAGTTAATTCTTTCTTTCTTTTATAAATATTAAGAGCTTTATCTTTAAAAATAAAAAACATTTTTGGTTTAAAAATTAATCTACAAAAGGTTCCATAAATAAAATTCATCAAAAACCTTAAACTCATTTTATTTTTTGAGATAAGATCTTTACACCAAAGATCATGAATATACCTGTCTAGCAATATAATATTATTTTCATAATGATTTTTTAAAACAAATCTATTTATTTTTTTTACGTATGAATAATAATGTAATGTATAAACCCAGAATTCTTTAAAAAAATATGGCATTCTCAAATAAATAAATGATAAAAAGTTTCTAAAATTAGTTTTTTTTATCTTCAGTTTTGTAATGTTTGTTCTTTTTTTATTACCAACCTCACTGTGATGAAAGTTTTTTAGATTAAAAGGGTAAATTGAAAATATTTTATCAATCTCCATTAATGCTGTTGATTTTCCCACTCCATCTGGACCGCAAATTGTAAAAATATTATTAACATAAAATTGTTTAAATATAAAAAAATTAACAATATTTCTTTTTATTCTAACAGTCATTGATTTTTTTTTTGATTCATAGTTACAAAAATCTAAATTGAATGTCTGCCTTAAATTATCAATTGATATTTCCCCTAAAAAAAAAGATTCCAATTTATCAAATGATATGTCAAATTCTTCTAGTAAAACGCTAGAAATTTTTTTATTTTTTAAAAAATCTTGTTTAAGTGATGAAAAATATTCAATTTTTTTTTTTCTTAGCATTTGATGGAAATAAAAAAAAAACGACCATCTTTCGTCAGGTATGGGAATTCCGTTCACATTTTTTTTTTTTATTTTACCAATTTCAAGTTGTTTATTTTTATTTAAATAGTATAAATGTCTAATCTCAAAGAATGACCAGTTTCTTTTATTTTTCTCAATTGTAATATCAAATAATAAAACTAAACAATAGCTAGAGGTTCTTTTTATTGTNAAATGTAGATTATTTTTTTTTGAAAACTCTTTTATTTTTTTTATAAAAAAAAATAGATCCTGTTGTTTCATCAAAATATCGATATCAAATGGAGAACAATCAGGTAAGCCTTCATAATCTCTAAAAAATAAAGTGTTAGGAAGACTTTTTTTCCAATTAGTTTTANATAATTGAATATGAAAGTTTTTCAAATTTTTTGTAAAATTTANTTTTTTTATCATTAAGAAAATGACTATTTTAGATCTGATAAAAGAGTGTTAATTTCTTTATAAAAATTAGAATCTTTTTTTAAGATATCAATTATTCTATTTATATTGTTTTGATAGAAACTAGAGTTCTTTTTTGGGAAAGAATAAATTAAAAATCTAACATATGTATCTATAATACTATCNAACCTTTTATCAGGCCTGAAACAACTGTCACATAGAGGAAATGATGATAATTTATTTTTTTCATGAGCAACTTGAAGGTTTCTTAAACCTTTGCCGTTAAGAATGTCATCATATTCTTCTTTGATTATGTTTCCTACTGTCAAATCTCCGTGATAGTCTCTACAACAAGCGGATACTGTTCCATCAACATTAACCCACAAAGGATCACCCGCAGGTCTAAAGCACATNANATTTTTATGAGTTAGGTTGGGAAAAGGGTTAGCTTCATGAAAATATTGATTGTCTGGGGCTAAACCAGTAATNACAGAAAAACTTAGGTCATAGGCNGGCATTAGTACATATTTTCTAAATAAACATATAAATTCACCAATTTCATCAATATTGTCGTTACATATCATAAACTGAATTTTAACAGACATCCCTTTTGTTCTNAGTTTTTTATTNCTTANTTCTAACTGTTTCAANATATNATCGAATTTGCCTCCAACTCTTATTTTTTCNTAAGATGTTGCCTTTGCACCATCTATTGAAAAGGAAATAGAAGGACAAATATCCATATACTCTATTAAGGTATCAATGTGCCTATCNAGCAAAAGACCATTAGTACAAATTGATGTTTTAAAATTATATCTTCTGATTTCTTCAAAAATTTCTGGTAACCTTGGGTTAGCTAGTGGATCTCCTAAAGTATGAAGTGCTAATGTTTTAATACCTTGTTTAGATAGTTTTACTAAAATTTTACGAAATAAATCAATTTCCATCCTTCCTCTTTTTCTNGTGGCTGACATTGTTTGACACATTGCGCAGTTTAAATTACAGGTGTTATTAATTTCTACAACTGCATGTTTTCGATGTTTATTTTTTTTTAGATATTTCTTTGGTTTTAGTTTGTCATAAGGATATTTTTCTAATTCATCAGCAAGCATTAACATTCCATTAATCTCATTTTCCCAGTAATCTGAGGTACAAGAAAAATTTGTTTTCAAAACTCTATAACGTTCTACAAAATTTGGAAATGTATGTTTAATNACTTTCTTAAAATTTAATTGCATTNTATATGTNTTTTGANGTTATTATGATTNTGACTTATAATTTATCATAAATATTAAAATATCCATAGATNAAATTATTTGTTTTAANCTAGCTTTTTAGATTTTTATCAAAAAAAGGAAAGGGTAAATTCCAAAAACCTACCATTATTCTTTTTAATTTAAATGGGTCATCTCCTATTTTATTAANACCATTAATTGCAGAAGGACATAAATGGATTCTTCTTTTTTTTAAAAGTGTAATTATCTTATTATTAAAATGGTTACTTTGTCCTTCTGGATAAGAATAATCTAAAACTTCATGTTCTAAATTATATTCAAGTAAGTCTAAAGATAAATTAATATCTTTTTCTGCCATCTTTAATGTTTGGAGAGATAGGATATCATGATAGGTTGAATGTCCTCCGATTGTAAATAATTTATTAGAATCCATTATTTTAATTTGGTTCCAAGATAACTTTTGGTAATTCATGGATGCATTCTCTGACGGTTCAACTCCTGTGGTAGAAATCACATATTCGATTATATTATCTTTTTCTAACTTTTTGGATGTCTTACAAAATTTTTTAATAAATTCTAATGAAGCTACTTTCTCAGAAGGGTTTTTTAATTTAAGTTCAACTTTTTTTTTTCCAAACTTTATAAATATTTTTGATTTTTTTGTTCTATTTATACAATCTTCAAGTAAATCTGTCCAAAACATCTTACTTGAATTAATTAATCCTGAAGAAACATAGAATGTTGCTGGAATATTAAATTCTTCTAATATAGGTGCCGCTATTGTNAAGTTATTTTNATATCCATCATCAAATGTGATTAAAACTGAATTTTTTTTAATTTTTTTTCTTTTTGAAATTAGCTCTGAAAGTTNATTTACACTTAATACATTTAGATTCTTNTTAATAAATTTTATTTGTTCATAGAACTTATCTTGATAAATATGTTTGGCTGCATAATTTTCTATACCTCTTGATTTTACATTAGTTACGCCGTGATATAATAAAATNTTAAATGTATTAGTTGCATTGAAACTTTGTAAATTCTGATAGTAATTTTCAATAGATTCTTTAAAAATATTTTTATAGTTCATTTAATTAACATTCTTTTTAATTTTAATTCGAGTAAGTCTTTAATATTTTTTGGCATAAATGAATAGTAATTTCCTTTTCTTTCTGGAGGAGCTGATATAATTTTTTTTGTTTTCAAAAAAGATTTTAAAAAATTGTAAACCAAACTACCGGCTAACTCTGTAGTTATAGCTCTTAATTTGTAGCATTTAAGATTTTTAAAATTACTTATTTTCTGTTGGGTAATTATTTCACCTGTATCAAGCTNATCATCAATTAAATGTATAGTAACACCTATATTTTTTAAATCCTGGAAATGTACCGGCCATAACTCACAATCAATTCCTCTATAGCTTTGAGTTATCCCCCTATGTACATTTATGATTCCGTACTTGAAGAGTTTAAATATTTTAGAGTCAATTTTTCTTGTCCCAAAAACAATTCCAAGGTCTGGTTTTATTTTTTTCATTATATTAACTGATTCNTCATTATTNATATTTTTTATATACTTAATGTTACTGGAGTTAATCTTTATCATTTCATTCCACCTTTTTCTTTCAAAAACTTCTATTTTTTTTTCCCACTCAGATGTGATATCAAAATTTGGGGATATTTTTTCTGTTTCAGACANAATAAAATTAAAATTTACATTTTTAGATTTTAAAGAGTTAAAAAAGTACCAATGATGAATTGAACCACTTGTTAGAAAAAGTAGTTTCACTTTATTTTATCTAATAATTTAAAAATTGCTTTTCCATTATCTACTAATATTTTGAATTCATTGGGAGTAAGACTTAATGCATGATCTCTAATAGTAGTATCTGACTTGTCTAGAGTAAAATGTCTTTCAATTATTTGTGCTCCTCTAGAAATTGCNATTAATGATAATTCTATTCCAATAGAATGATCACTTAATCCCAAAATATCTGAACTTCGAAATTTTTTTGGAAATTTTTTTAATTCCCAAGGTGCTGTTGGATAAATTGATTTACACCACAAATATTTTATTTTTAAATCTTTTTTAAATGGAAGTTTTTTTTTTTTTTCCAGAAGCCTAATGAAACAAAAGTTTCCTTTTTTTCAGCTATTATTTTTTTTGCAAGTGAGAAATTTTCAACCAAGGTTCTGGATGCAATTTTATATCTACGAAAGTTATATTTTTTTATCATTTCTAGAGCTTCATTGGTGAATATAGAAAACATTGGTTCAATTTCATAAAACTGTGAGATCTTTATAATTAATTTTATAATTTTATCGTCAATGTNGTTTATTTCANTTTTTTTTCCTCGCCAACCTAATTGAAATTTGACTATATCGGCTCCCGCAAGCTTTGCTTGACGGATTAGTTCATGAAGTAAACCAACGTTAGAATTGTAATTAAGACCAATTTCAGCTATAAAAATCAATTTTTATANTCCAGTTATAAANTAATTTTTGATGATATTTCATTATTTGACAAATGTAAAATTTACTGATTCTCTATTTGATAAAATATTTATACTTAAAAAACTGTATCTTTATATTTTGTTTTACTACATAATGATTTGTGATTTTCTGGCTAAAGAAAATCAAACTCTTTCTTTAAAAAAATTAACCATTCCTTTTAAGTATGAGGGCTCTTTGTGAACTATTTCATCAAAATAACTTTCATAATATAACTTGTCTTTTTTTGCGTTTAGTCTGTTGTAAAAAATATTTAAAACTCTTATTAAGAATTTGGGGGCTCTGAAAAATGGTCTAGATAAGTTAGAGTTCTTAACAAAAAAGTCTTCAATTATTTTTGCTATTCTAAATACGGGTGATTTTGAAATACCAGAGTCACAATAATCTCGGTATTGTTTATCAACCTCTTTATTATTAAAAGAAAGTTTCTTTTTTGATTTTATTATTTCTATCAATTTAGCCAATGATTTTGGGCAAAAAGAGTTTTCTTGCCATAATCTTAGCATTTTAAATTTTTTCCAGTAAGAAAAAGTTCCTGCTATGTAGTCAATGACTATTAATGGTACACCGAGTCTATAAGTTTCAATAAATGAAGAAGTAGTTGGAGTTATAATATAATCCTGTTTCATTGCCCATTCTGAAAAAATTAAAGACTTGTCAACCTCTAACCTTCCTTCAAAACCTGACAATTGACTAGAAACGTATTTTTCTGTTCCATATATTTGTTCTAGAGGATGAGGTCTAATACTAACATAATAATCAGTTTTTTTTAAGATTTCTTTAATTATAAAATGGTTGTTTACAAAATCTTTACATTGAATTATTACTCTAGATAGATTTCCAATATTTGGCAAATTCTGAATTGTTGTCTTCCCTGTCACGCTATTTATACTGGGAAATCTTCCAATAATACCAATTGATTTCTTCCTTTTTTTTTCTTTTCTTTTCAATATAAAATTAGCAATATCAAGCTTAGGGTTGCCAACAGTAATTATTTTTTCTTTATTTTTTTTATCTAAAACACTTTGTATTTCTTTGGTAACAATCTTCCCCCAACAAAGATATAAATCAAAGTTATTAATTAATTCTTTATCATCCTCAAGAATTGTATCTAATTTTCCATCACGTCTGCCACGTTTTATATCATAATGTAGATAAAAACCTTCAGGGTCAATTATGACAATTTTTAAATTGGGAAATTTTTTTCTAAGAGCAGTTGATTGACCTAATGTTTGTGTAATAAAAAGATCTGGCTTCCATAANTTGATATTTTTTANGTTATTAGATGNNCCGGATAAAAGTACATCAAAATTAAAATCTTCTAGAACCCTTTTAAGAAAAAAACAAACGCCGATGTCTCTCCTTAAAATNNTNACATTAATTANAATTCTTAATTTAGAATTAAATAATTTTTTTTTATGATCTGTTTTCATATTTTTTTAAATACTTTACTAGATAACCTAAATTGTTAGTTTTTGTAGTTGAAATTTTACTTAAAATCCATTCGGTTTTTTTTATATCATTCTCAATGTCAACAGCAAAGTTTAAATTTTCTATGTTTTTGATTGGTGAACTAATATTTTTGATTTTAAATTTTTGTTGATTATTATAAATGTAGCGAGTTATGTGCTCGAGATCTGAGGATCTGTTTGTTTCGTTTTTGATAACTTTCAAACACTCTACACTCAAAACTTCAGCAGTTAAACCATATGGAAAGGTTTTAAAAAGAGAATTAGTAGCCAAATCTAAATTAAATTTTACATGCAAGTTAATAAGTTTTTCAATTAATTTTGAACTATAAAAAGGACGGTCTCCACAAATTCTGGCAAACCTTTTCAACCCAAAACAATTACAACAATCTAAAGCTCTCTTTAAAACATTACTTTCAGAGCCCCTAAAAACTTTGACATTCTCATTCGATGCAAATGTTTCAATTGCATCATCTGATCTTTTTTTTGTGGTTGCCACTATGATAGGATATTTTTTTAATTGCTTAGCTATATCAATAACTCTACCTAATAAAGGTCTATTACAAATATCTATTAAGGCTTTTCCATATAATCTTTTTGAATTAAATCTAGAGAAAATAATTAATCCTGTATCACTAAGCATAAAAATCTTAATTTATTTTTTTTGCTAAAATTTTCGCAAGACTCCAACCAAATTTTGAATTAATATCTAAACCAGATATTTCGTCAACATTTACATGTCCAATTCTATTGTCATTATCACTTTTTCTTAACATTGATCCTCTTCTGACTAAATAAATTCCTCCCGATTCTTCAAAAAACTCATTATTTTCCTGTTTAACGTAAAAAGAACTGTGGACTGGTGACATACTTTGACCACTATGCTTATACATAAATTTATTTACAGGTTTCATCGAGATTACCCTTTCTGTCCCAAAGATATCCATTGTATCTAAAGACATGTCAATAAACTTGGAATTTCTAAATGGATACTCAATGTACAAAACGCAGACACTTTGAAAGTGATTAAGATTTTTAGGTAGGTTATCAAATAAATCTGTTAAAGTTTGATCGACTGTAA
>PAYV01000028.1 GCA_002715305.1 Rickettsiales bacterium
AAGAATGAAAATTAAAATTAGAGATGTAAGTGCAAAAACTAAGATGTCATTAGGTAATTTCTCTGGAAAAAATTTAGCTGCTTTTTCTACTTTTTTAATACCTAGAGACTCTAAGTCCTTAAATTCATTAGAAAGATCTATATCCAGAAATTTAGCATATGATTTAATAAAAGCATCAACAGGAGTATAATTTGGAAACTTATGAATTTCACCTTCTTCTATCCAGGATAAATATTGTGAACTTAAATTTAATTTTTTTGAAATAGTATTAATTTTTCTTCTAGAGCTTTTTCTTCCAATTTGGATTTTTGAACCAATATTTCTATAAATCTCTTTCTCTTTAATGGATTCTGATATCATAATTTCCCTTTCTCGGTCAAAATTTGTGAATTTGCTTGGGCAACCAATTCACTAAAAATCTCCTTCACACTTTGGATTTTTTTTACCATACTAACGCTCTGCCCTGCCATTAGAGAGCCATTTTCAACGTCACCATCAATTACCGCATTTTTCAATGAACCTGCCCAAAAATGTTCTATTTTCAATTGAGCTTCCTTCAATGAAATTTTATTTTTATCTAACAAATCAATTATTTTTTTTTGTTCATCAATAAAATCTTTTGTGGCATTATTTTGAATAGCTCTTACAGGAATTATTGGAAATCTATCATCTAACTTAACAGAAACTTGGGCATTTCTAGCCTCCGAATTTATAAAAACTTCTTTAAAATTTCTATGAGCAATTGATTCTTTTGAACAAACAAATCTTGTTCCCATTTGGCAACCAGAGGCTCCTAATTGAAGAAATTTTAAAAAAATCTCACCTCTTGCTATTCCACCAGCTACAAAAATTGGTACCTCTGACACCTGGGGAATAATTTCTTGTACAAGAACATTTATTGAGACTGGGCCAACATGTCCGCCTGCTTCACTACCTTCTAAAACAAGTGCATCAATTCCATAAGCAATCATTTTTTTTGCAATTGATAATGTTGTTGCAAAACAAACTACTTTAATTTTATTAGACTTCAATACTTCTATTTGACTTTTTTTAGGGAAACCTCCTGCAAAAACAACTAAATCAACATTGTTTTTAATACAGCAAGAAATTAATTCATTAATATCTGGATGAAGTAAGATTAAATTAACACCAAAAGGTTTTTCGGTTTTTTTTTTTGTTTCTCTTATTTCGTTTTCTAATTGATCACCATTCATTGCCCCGCAAGCCAATACACCAAACCCACCAGCATTAGAAATTGCTGAGACAAGATTTCTCTCTGAAAGCCATGTCATTGCCCCACCCAAGATTGGATATTGAACTCCTAAAAACTTCGAACCTTTATTGAATAAACTTAATAATTCTGAATTCATATTTTCTTTTTAAAAGATTTATTATCTATCAAGAGAATAAGCTTTATGCAAGGCTTCAAGTGCAGTTTTCTTTTTATGAACTGAAATTAGAACACTAATCTTTATTTCAGAAGTTGAGATAACTTGAATATTAATATTTTTTTTCGCAAGAGTTTCAAACATAGTCTGAGCAACTCCAACATTACTCTTCATACCTACTCCAACAATTGAAACTTTACAAATTTTTTTATCAAGATGAATATTTTTAAATTTAACACTTGATTTTTTCAATTTTTGGACAGCATTTTCACAATCCTCCAATGGAACAGTGAAAGTAATACTGGCAAATTTACCATCATCAGTCACATTCTGAACAATCATATCTACATTAATTTTAGCATTTGCTAAAAAACTAAATATTTTGGCAGCAATACCAGGTTTGTCTGGGATACCTTTAAGAGTGATCTTTGCGTCACTTTCTGAAGAAGCTATACCTGTAACAACTTCTTCTTCTAATTTTTGTTCTTCTTTAACCACAAAAGTACCTTGTTTTTTTTTAAAAGAACTTCTCACATGAACTGTAATACCATATTTCATTGCTAATTCAACTGATCTTGGATGAAGAACTTTTGAACCTAGTGAGGCCATTTCTAAAATTTCTTCGTAAGTAATAAATGATATTTTTTTTGCTTTCTTAACAATTTTTGGATCTGCTGTATAAATTCCTTCAACATCTGTATATATTTGACATTCATTTAAACCCATTGAAACTGCAATGGCAACTGCGCTCGTATCAGATCCACCCCTTCCCAGAGTAGTAATATAATTACTATCATCAACTCCTTGAAAACCTGCGAGAATTAAAACATCAAAAATTCTTAATTGACTTTTTAGAAAATCAGAATTAACGGATACAATTCTTGCTCTACTAAAATTAGAGTCAGTCTTAATTGGTATTTGCCAACCAAGGATTGACCTAGCTTTGATTTTTTTTTTTTTTAAAAAACTGCTGACGATAGAGGATGAATATTGTTCGCCAACTGAAATTATTGAATCATATTCTGGGGTTTGAACATTTTGACTGACTAAATTAAACTCAGAAACTAATTTATTTGTTACGCCACTCATTGCAGAAACTACAACTATTATTTTTTTTTTTGATTTTACTAATTTTTTAATTAAATCAGCTATTCTGTCAATTCTTTTGTGATCAGCGAGAGAAGTTCCACCAAATTTTAATACAGAGATTGACATATTTTTTCCTTTGATTTAATTAAAATAAAATATAATAGAATATCAAGATATTAAAATGAAAAACAAAAAAATTGATATATTTGATGAGCTTTCAAATCAGTGGTGGGATTTAAATGGAGCATTCAAAGCACTTCACTCTTACAATTTTGTTAGGATTAATTATATAAAAAATATAATTAATTCGAGTTTTAATAAATCTTATAAATTTTTAAATGTTTTAGATTTTGGTTGCGGTGGTGGAATTCTTTGTGAACCACTTTCAAGACTTGGGTTTAATGTTTCAGGTATCGATAGTAATGACAAAGCTATAGACGTTGCAATTACTCATGCAAAAAAAAAAAAATTTAAAAATCAATTATATTAAATCAAGTTTTGGAAAACAAAAATTTAAGGAAAAATTTGACGTTATTACATGTATGGAAGTCATAGAACATGAAGAAAATCTAGAAAATTTTATTTTTAACTTAAAAAAAAACCTCAAGCCTGGAGGAGTATTAATTGGATCTACAATTAATAAATCTTTGAGCTCTTATATGTTTGCGAAATTCTTAGCAGAATATGTTCTTAAAATTGTTCCCATAGGAACACATCAATGGAGAATGTTTATTAAAGCTAATTATTTAAAAAAAAAATTATTTTCACAAGGTTTTTCAAAAATAGATTTTCAAGGTGTAATCTACAACCCCCTAATAAATAAGTGGAAATTAATTAACAGCTGCAAAATAAACTATATGTTTGTTGCTTTTCTAGAATAAAGTATTCATTTATATGTTAAAAAAAAAATTAAGATTGAGTTGTAGAAGGAATTTTCATTCTTACTTCAGAAACTAAATTTACATCAATTTTTTCTGATATAACTGAATTCTCTCTATTTGCTTCTTTTAAAATATCCCCCCACGGATTAACAATCATGGAATGACCAAATGTTCTTCTTCCATTTTTGTGATGTCCAAGCTGAGCTGGAGCAAAAATAAAACAACCATTTTCAATTGCCCTTGCTCTTATTAAAGAATGCCAATGTGCTTCTCCGGTTGTATGGGTAAATGCAGCAGGTATAGAAATAAAATCTGCTCCTTTCAATGCAAGTTTTTTATATAAGTTTGGAAACCTAATATCATAGCAAATACTCATACCAAGCTTGCCCCATGGTAAATTAGCTATCTTAAGTTTTTTTCCAGCATTATAAATTTGTGATTCTAAATACTTTTCCTTTCTACTGAGAACAACATCAAATAAATTTATTTTATCATAAAATGAAATTATTCTTCCTGAAGAAGAAATCAATAATGACCTATTTAAAAATTTATTATTCTTACTTCTTACAGGAAGTGACCCAATTAAAATAAATGTTTTATTTTTATACGCTTGATCAGATATAAATTTTAAAAATTTTGCATTCCATTGATTTAAATAATTATCTATTTGATTTCTAGAATCTGAAAATATCGCAACACATTCTGGCAAGCAAACCAAGTCAATTGATTGATTTTTTATCTTTGAAAACATTTTTGACAGCAAATTAATATTATCCTCGGGTAAATTGGAACTTTTTGTTTGAAAACAAGCTACTTTGAATGATTTATTTTTCATAAATAAAATCTTTTAAGTTTACATCCTCAGAGAATCTACATAGATCATCGTACCCTCCAATATGTAAATCATCAAAAAAAATTTGTGGCACAGTTTGGCGTCCTGATGCTAATTTAATCATTTCATTTTTAAGATCTAAATTATTGTCTATATTTTTTTCTTCAAATTTTAGATTATACTGTTTAAAAAGTTTTTTAGCAGCTATACAATAAGGACAAATTTCTGAGGAATAAATTAAAATCTTTTTCATTTCTAAATGTCGCAAATAATGTTTGATACAAAATCTTTAATTAAATGTAAAGATAAAGCATCCAAAGCTTGGGATAAACATAATTTTATTTTTATAAAATTTGCTGAGGTTTTCTTTGAAAAACTTAAAGAAACAAACCTCACATTTAGAAACGTATTATTAATTTCATCTGACTTTAATGAAACATATAGAAAATTATTAAATTTGAATTTTCAATCTCTAACTTATCTCTCACAATATAAAAGTCTTTTAGATAAAATTTATATTTCAAAAAAAAATATATTTAAAAAATTTATATATCTCGAGAACTTAGAAAGAATGAAAGGTAATAAGAAATTCGATCTAATAATATGTAGTTTTAATTTTCATAATATTAATGAAAAATTAAATTACTCAAAAAACCTGAATAAATTACTTTCAGATGATGGGGTTCTTTTTTGTAATTTTTTTGGTGAAAATTCACTATTCGAACTTAGAAAGTCTTTAATAAAAGCAGATGAAAAGATTTTTAAAGGAGTTTTTTCAAGAATGCCACCAACTATAAAAATGATGGATGCAAGTAATATTTTTTCAAGCGCTGGATTTAGCGAAATAGTTTCCGAGACTATAAATTACGATATTTATTATAGAAATGTTCAAGAAATACTAGAAGATATTAGTGGTATTGGTGAAAATTCATGTTTGAAATATAGAAAAAAATCACTTTTTAGTAGAAATTATCTTAAAACTTTAAATACCATCTACTCAGATGAATTTACCAACAAAGATAACCTTTTAAAAGCATCATGTAATATTATTTCAATGACAATGTGGAAAAAAAATCAATAGGAAGAAATCAGTTTTGAAATTATTTTAGAATTTGATTTTAAAATTTTATAATTTTTAAAATTTTTCTTTTTTACCCACACAAAATTTTGGCTTTCCATTGGCTTGATTTTGCCAATCCAATCAAAACATAAAAAAAAATTTAAATTGCAAAAGTTTTTCCCCCTTCTAACTTTGTAAGAATTAAAGAAGATTACTTTGTTTAAATTTATTTTTAAAGCCAATTCCTCATAAATTTCTCTATATAATGCCTCAATCAAATACTCATTTTTTTCAACCTTCCCCCCAGGGAATTCCCAATAACCATGGTAGCTTTTAGGGTAAGGTCTTGAAGTAATAAGAAAAAAGTCTCTTTTTTTTAAAATTCCTATAGCAATATCTAAATACATTATGTTAGATAATCAGTATTAATTTTTATATATTCCTTTGTAAGATCACATGTCCAAATCTTCGCCTGACCATTAGAGACCCCTAAATCAACAATAAGATCAATATTATCAGTTTTAATATATTTGTTTATATGGTTCCTATTTTTGCTTATGTATTCTCCATTCTTTATAATAAAATACTTTCCAAATTTTATAGAGACTTTTTCTTGGTTGATTTTAACATTAGCCTTTCCAATGGCCATAATAATTCTTCCCCAATTTAACTCAGAGCCTGACAAAGAGGTTTTAAATAAAGGAGAGTTACCGATAGAAAATGCAACCTTTTTTGCATTATCATTATTTTTTGCACCTAACACATGAATGGAAATAAATTTAGATGCACCCTCACCATCTTTAACTATCAATAGTGATAACTTTTGACTTATATCTTCGAGAGATAAAAAAAATTCATCCCTGACCTTTTTGGTTACAACTCTCTTTTTAGAAATTTCATTTCTTACGGAGACAATCAGTACCATATCACTTGTAGATGTATCTCCATCTACTGTTATTGAATTAAATGTATTATCAATAATGCCTGAAATTTTTTTTTTAAATAAATTTTCTTTTATTTCAAAATCAGTAAAAATAAATGCTAACATAGTTGCCATATTTGGAGAAATCATTCCAGAACCTTTAGCTATACCATTTAATGTAAAATAGTTTCCTTTATTAGATTTTAGGGATACAATTTTGGAGTATGTATCAGTTGTTCTAATAGCATCTGCAGCATTTTGCCAAGATTGTTGATCATTTTTTAATTTTTTTATTAAAAACGGGATCTTATTTAAAATTTTTTTGTAATCTAATTTTTCACCAATTACTCCTGTAGATGCTATATAGATTTGCTCTTTGGGGACTCTTAACTCTTTGGCTAAATTTTCAACAATTTCCTTAACAGATATTTTACCATGTTTACCAGTAAAGACATTTGCATTACCAGAATTAATTAATATTGCTGAAACTTTTGAGTATTTTGAGATTGATTTGTTCCAAATAACTGGAGCACCTGGTGTTTTTGAATTAGTAAAGAATGAAATAATATTACTTGGAAAATCAAATTTTATTAAAACTAAATCTGCTTTATTATTTTTTTTTAAACCACAATTTGTTGAAGAAACACTTACACCAATTATTTCAGAAAATTTATGATTTTTTTTTGGAGCAAATGGAGAGATTTTTAGAGACATTTTAGATTTTTTTATTTTAATTACATTTTTAACTATTAATTTATTATAAATATATAAAAAATGTTAAATTTTCTTACCAACAAAATTTTTGGAACATCTAACGATAGGATTTTAAAAAAAATTATTCCTATTGTTGAAAAAGTTAATTCTCTTGAAAAATCTTATGAAAAACTATCAGATGACCAATTAAAAAATAAAACACCCGAATTTAGAGACTTAGTCTCGAAAGGAAAAAAATTAGACGAACTACTACCAGATGCTTTTGCAGTTGTAAGAGAAGCAGCTAAACGTTCATTGGGTCAAAGACATTATGATGTGCAGATAATAGGAGGAATTGCCCTCCATAGAGGTATGATTGCAGAAATGAAAACAGGAGAAGGAAAGACATTAGTTTCTACTCTTTCTGCGTATTTAAACTCTCTTGATAATCAAAATGTTCACATAGTAACTGTTAATGACTATCTTGCAAAAAGAGACTCTGAGTGGATGGGACAGGTTTACAAAAAATTAGGTTTAAACACTGGTTTTATAATAAATGGAATGGATGATATTGAAAGACAAAAAGCTTATAAATGTGAAGTTACTTACGGTACAAACAATGAATTTGGCTTTGATTATCTCAGAGACAATATGAAATTTTCTAAAGATCAAATAGTTCAAAGTAACTTTGATTATGCGATTATCGATGAAGTAGATTCAATTTTAATTGATGAAGCTAGAACTCCTCTAATAATTTCTGGAGCTGCTGAGCAGTCTTCACAACTTTATAAGACAGTTGACAATATAATTTCAAAACTTGAAAAAAAAGATTATGAAAAAGACGAAAAAAGTAAGAATGTTATGCTTAATGAAATAGGAATTGAAAAGCTTGAGAGAATTTTTACAGATAAAAAACTTCTCTCTGAAGGAAGTCTTTATGATATAAATAATGTAACTCTACTTCACCACACAAATCAATCACTTAAGGCTAGGTTTATCTTTGAAAAGGATAAAGATTATTTAGTTCAAGATGGTAAGGTTTTAATCGTTGATGAATTTACTGGTAGAGCTATGGAGGGTAGAAGATTTTCAGAGGGATTGCACCAGGCAATTGAGGCAAAAGAAAATTTAGAAGTTCAGCTTGAAAATCAAACCTTAGCAGCTATTACTTATCAAAATTATTTTAGACTTTATTCAAAGTTGGCTGGTATGACAGGGACAGCAAAAACAGAGGCAGATGAATTCTTTGATATTTACAAATTAGACGTAATTGAAATCCCCCCAAACAGACCTATGGTAAGAAATGATGAAGAGGATGAAATTTATAGAACTCTTGATGAAAAATATACTGCTATAATTAATCTTATTGAAAATTGTAGAAAAAAAAACCAACCATGTTTAGTAGGTACAATTTCAATTGAAAAATCTGAGACTATTTCAAATTTCCTTTCAAAAAAAAAAATTCCTCATGAAGTATTGAATGCAAAAAATCACTTAAAAGAGGCTGAAATTGTTGCAAATGCTGGAAAACCCGGGCAAGTTACTATTGCAACAAATATGGCTGGGAGGGGTACTGATATTCAACTTGGAGGAACTGAATCTAATATAAACAAAGAAAAAGAAAAGAAAATATCACTTGATGGTGGTGGATTGTTTATAATTGGAACTGAACGACATGAGTCAAGACGTATTGATAATCAATTAAGAGGAAGATCAGGAAGACAGGGAGATCCAGGTTCATCAAAATTTTTTCTATCCCTCGAGGATGATTTAATGCGAATTTTTGGTTCTGAAAAACTTGATTCTGTTTTGCAGACACTAGGATTATCAAAGAATGAATGTATTCAACACCCCTGGATTACAAAAGCTCTAGAAAGAGCTCAAAAAAAAGTTGAAGCAAGAAACTACGAAATTAGAAAAAGTCTTTTAAAATTTGATGATGTAATGAATGAACAAAGAAAAATTATCTATGAGCAAAGAAAAGAAATTATATTTGATGAGGATGTTGATCAATTAGTCATCGATATGAGATATGAATATATTAATGAATTTATTGATCAAATAATATCAAATATAGAAGAATTAGACCCCAAAAAAAAATTACTAATAGAAGAAAATTGCAAGAGTAATCTTAATACTAATTTTGACTTCAAAGATTTAGATAAAAAAGAAAGTCTTCAGATAGATGATATCAAATTAGAAATAAAAAAAAGTTCGGATAAAAATATCAACCTTAAAAAAACTAAGTATCCTCCTGATATCTTTTCATTAGCCCAAAAAAGTTTGTTATTACAAATTATTGATCAATCTTGGAAAGATCATCTTTTATCATTAGATCACCTTAGACAGGGTATTTCATTACGTGCATATGGTCAAAGAGATCCTCTTAATGAATATAAACAAGAAGCTTTTATCATGTTTGAAGAAATGATGAAGCAGATTCGTCAAAATGTTTCGCGACTTTTAAGTTTTGTAGAAATCAAAACAGAGGTTAGAGAACAAGATAGTAAAAATGAATCTTTATCTTCAAATACAAAAGTACCAAGAAATGCTAGATGTCCTTGTGGGTCTGGAAAAAAATACAAACATTGTTGTGGAAAAATTTAAATTAATTAATTTGAAATTTTTTCCCTATGTTAAGGTATTTTTCTTCTCTTTGGGATATTATTTCAATAGTTGATTTTCCCTCAAACAATTTAATTGATCTTAACAATGACTCTTTTATGATTTCACATGTTTTTTTAAAATCACGGTGAGCTCCTCCCACAGGTTCAGTTATGATCTCATCTATAACTTCTAAGTTTATTAAATCTTGCGCAGTTAACTTTAAGTTTTCAGCTGCTGTCTCAGATTTATCGGTTCCTCTCCATAATATTGATGCACAACCTTCTGGAGAAATAACTGAATAAATTGCATGTTCCAACATAATAATTCTATTTCCTGTTGCTAAGGCAACTGCTCCTCCGGATCCTCCTTCACCAATAATAAATGATATTATTGGTGCAGCTATATTTAAAGAATCTTTTATAGAGGTTGCTATTGCCTCTGATTGTCCTCTATCTTCAGCTTCAACTCCAGGGAAAGCTCCCGGAGTATCAATAAAAGTAATAACAGGAAGACTAAATTTATGAGCAATCTTAAATAATCTTTGTGCCTTTCTGTATCCTTCTGGCTTGGCCATTCCAAAGTTATTTTTAACTCTACTATCAATATCCTTTCCTTTATCATTACCTATAACAATAAAACTTTGTTTATCAATTTCAGCAAAACCACCCTTAATAGACGAATCATCAGCAAAAAGTCTATCACCACTTAGTATTTCGAAAGTATCAAATATTTCTTTAACTATATCTAAAAATTTGGGCCTATCTTGATGTCTACAAACTTTAACTTTTTGGAATGGAGTTAGATCTTTATAGATCTCTAGCAAAGTTTTATCGAACTTCTCCTGCAAACTGCTTAGTTCATTTGCAATGTTTGTACTAGTTTCCTTTAAATGTCTTAACTCTTCAATTTTAGTCTGAATGTCAAGTAAAGGCTTTTCAAAGTCCAGAAAATTTTGCATCTAGATTCAATTTACATTCCCTCGATGAGCTTGGCTTTTTGAACTAAAACTTCCGCTTGTCTTATAGAAGCAATATCTATTAATCTTCCATCAAGAGAAACAGCTCCTTTCCCATCTTTTTTTGCTTGTTCCATAGCTTCAAGAATTCTTTTTGCTTGATTTATTTCTTTGTCAGAAGGACTCATAACCTCGTTAGCTAAATCAATCTGGCTCGGGTGAATGGCCCATTTGCCTTCACAACCCAAAGTGGCAGATCTATTTGCCTGAGCTATATATCCATCTGGATCATTAAAATCACCAAAAGGACCATCAATAGGCCTTAGTCCATTAGCTCTAGCAGCTATCACCATTTTAGAAACTGCATGATGCCACATATCTCCCCAATGTTTTTCTCTAGGATTATCTCCATCTATGTCTGTTAAAACATGATAATTAGGGTTAGGACCTCCAATAACTGTTGTTTTAGCCTTAGTAGATGCTGCGTAATCTGCCACACCAAAGTGAAGAGATTCTAATCTTCTGGAATATGATGCTATTTCATTAACATTTTGCATACCAAGGGCAGTTTCGATAATTAGTTCGAAACCGATTCGCTTTTCGAGACCCATAGCATCCTCAACTTGAGTGCACAACATATCAACAGCATAAACATCTGAAATGGTTCCTACTTTAGGAATCATTATTAAGTCTAATTTTCCAGGTGCTTTTTCGATAAGATCAACAACATCTCTATACATAAAGTGAGTATCTAATCCATTAATTCTAACAGACATAGTCTTATTATTCCAATTAATATCGTTAAGTCCTTCGATTATATTTTTTCTAGCTTGTTCTTTTTCATCAGGTGCAACTGCATCTTCTAAATCAAGAAAGATAACATCTACTTTACTTTTTGCTGCTTTTTCGAAAAGACTAGGATTACTTCCAGGAACTGCCAATTCACTCCTGTTCAATCTAGGCTTTGCTTGTTCAATAATTTTAAAACTCATAATTTCCTCATACACTTTAAAGATAACACAAAGTAAATTTAATATAAAAATAAATCTGTTATGACAACCTAAATTTTTATAAATTTAAATTTATTCTTTTTGATTGGGCTTTTATTTTTCAAAATATCCCTTAGTTTTGACAGTTTAACATGTGTATATATTTGAGTGGTTGAAATGTCTGTATGTCCTAATGACTCTTGGATTGTCCTGAGATCCACTCCCCTTTCTAATAGATGTGTTGCAAATGAATGTCTTATGGCATGCGGGGAAATCTCATCTGGCTGAATATTAACGCTTAATGCTAATTTTTTCAATATTTGAAAGAATCTATTTCTGGTGAAATGGCCAAAATTAGAATTAGAAGGAAATAAAAATCCATGGTCTTTTATATTTTTTTTCAAAAAAAATTCTCTTATTTCTAGATATTTGATTAAAATTTCCCTGGTTTTTGGAAGAATCGGAAGTAATCTCTCTTTCCTTCCCTTTCCTTTAACAATTAAAAATTCCATATTGCCATCAATTGAACTTAATTTCAAAGTAACTAATTCAGAAACTCTAATACCAGTGGAATATAAAATCTCTAGTAGCAATGAAAATCTTAAACCTTTAGGTGTTTCATCCTCATATGTTTTATCCAATAAACTTTTAATTTTGTCTTCATTTAATACCTTGGGAAGAGTTCTTGATATTTTTGGAAATTCAAAGTTATCAAGCAGATTATCAATTTTTTTTTTTTTATTTAGATACTCAAAGAAATTCTTTAGACTTGATAGTTTTCTTGAATGGCTACTAGGTGAGAAATTTTTAGATAAATAGTTAACATAATTTCTAATTTGCTCTATCTCTAATTCATCTAAATCCTTTACTTTAATAAATTTAAAAAAACCTTGAATATCATTTTTATACGATTCACATGTATTTTTTGATAAATTTTTTTGGGCGACAAGGTATTCTAAATATTTTTCTAAAAAAAACCTTTGATTCACAATAAAATACTCGCTGATAATTTTTTCAATTCCTCGTCTAAACCTAAATTTTTTAAAATCATTAATGCAGAAAAATTTTCAATTAAATTTAAATTAGAGAAGTCTTCATTACTAACAATACGAAATAATATATTTAAAGAATTAAAAAAATCCTTTTCACTTGAAAATCTTTGAGCAAAAATAAGATTTTTTAAGTCCGTTGAATTCGAGCTTTCATCAATAAAGGGTTTATAAGATTTAATTATTTTTTTAAAGCCTTGGTCTAAATCCATGTTAATTAGCATGACTAAAATTAACTTTCTTAATTTTTCTGAATCATCTTCAATTAATATTGGGTCGGCTAAATTATCCCTTAATTTTTTTAAATCAATATTTTGATCATTAAGGAACTGATTAATATCTATCGAAATTTGATTAATTTTTTTTTTCTTATTGTCTTTAATCTTTTCTGAAATTTTTTTTGCTTCGTAAAATTTATTTTTTGCTTGAAACATTTTTGAAAATAAAACTGCATCTTCATCTGATTCAACAAAGTCTTTAAAATCTATTAAACCATCTACAAGAAATGAAACTTTCTTAAATAATTTTTCGTTTAAAGAGGCCTTTAGCAGTGCTTTAATTTTTATATATTTTGAGTCTGGATTCTCATCCCTCAAAATTGATTGGTAAAGTAAAGGTCTTGCTTTTATCGGAGATAATGTTTTGTGCAATTTAATTGCATTCTCTATATCGGCATTATCATATCTTGGAAGTTGATATGCTTCAGATAACATTTCAAAACTAATTCTTCCTTGTTTAACCAACAATTCAGCACAATGAATTTTCAAATCTGTTTCAACTGTTGGATTTGACAAAATAAATAATAAGCCGCTTGTACTAAGATTCTGTATTTGCTCAAAATTGGGCGAAATATCAGCAAATTGTAGTGAAGTCATTACTACAGGATTAAGTTTCTTAATTTCATTAAGGGTTTTTAGTAAGTAGTCAGATTCAGAAAGTTCACTTTCACTCATTAAAGAAAAAGCCAATTCAATAAAAAAAATATCTCCAGGATTATTCTGCTCTTTAAGCAAGGCAAGGCCAAGCCTTGCTTGCTCATATTTGTTGTTTAGTATATCACAAATAACCATAATCTTTCCAAGTCGAATAGGTTTGTCTTGAACTTTATTTTCAAGAATCTTGCAAGCTTCGGTATGACGATTTCTCAGAAAATTACCTTCAATCATTTTTATAAGAATCTCTTCATTTTGTTGAATATTAATTGTTTGAGAATAAAAAAGTTCTATTTCATTCAATCTTCCACTATTAAAAAGCTGACTTATAATTTTTTCAAATAAAATTTTATCTTCATCTGGAGAAATATCCCTTTTATTAAATTCTTTTTTAGAGATTAAAATTTGATAAATTAGATCTTGAATAACTGGGTTTGGACTATTAACTGGAAGTTCATGTAAAAAATTATTTATTTCTTCAAAGTCTTTTTTAAAAAAAATCTTTTCCCAAACTATATTTTCTTTTTTATTCAAACCTATTTCTGATAGAAAAGTTTTTGATAAATCATTTATTGAGAAATTACGCTTGGAAAGAATATCCTCATTAGATTTGGAGATATTCCCAAAAAAAAGTAATAAAATAGTAAAAAAAATGCTAATTTTTTTCAATTTTATATTCTTTCTCAACCAATTTAGGCGTAACAACGAAATTCGTAGAACCTATGTAGATAAAGAATACTACGAAAATTACAAAAAATGAAATTAGAATTTTAACTATTAACTTACTCATAACTTTATGATCATTTATAATAAAAAAAACTTTATTGTTCAAACATACTATTCAAATTAATTAATAGAAA
>PAYV01000029.1 GCA_002715305.1 Rickettsiales bacterium
ATAAAAAAACTTCTTTCAGTTTTCTCAATTACATTTAATACATCTATATTTGATACACCACTTTTTTTTAGATCTAAAATAAGATTAACTTTATCTTTAGGTATTTTAGTTTTTTTCATCAAATGTTAGCTTTTTTTTATTGTTCATATAACTTCTAAGACTTTTTGGTATTTCAATAGTTCCATCTTTTTGTTGATAGTTTTCTAAAATACTCACAATAATTCTTCCCACAGCTAATGATGATCCATTTAATGTATGAGGATAGAAAATTTCTCCAGTTTCATGATTTTTTGCTCTCATTTTCATTCTTCTTGATTGAAAATCTTTACAATTAGAACAACTTGATACTTCTCTAAATTTATTTTGTCCTGGCATCCAGATTTCAAAATCTACTGTGTAGGATGCAGAAAATCCAGTATCAGCTGAACACAGAGAAACTTGCCTGTAAGGTAATTCAAGCTTTTTTAATATAGCCTCAACACACGATATCATTCTATGAAGTTCATCCATTGATTTTTCTGGCTCTATTATAGAAACTAATTCAACCTTTCCAAATTGGTGTTCTCTCATAAGACCTTTCGTATCTTTTCCGGATGCACCAGCCTCAGATCGAAAACAATTTGTATAGGAGGTATATCTCAAGGGAAGATCTTTTAAGTTTAATAAATCTTCTATATTCATGTTAGTTAATGAAACCTCAGATGTTGGAATGAGCCATAAATCATTGAAATTTGTCTGGAAAAGATCTTCACTAAATTTAGGTAATTGACCAGTACCAAACAAACAATGACTTTTTACCAATTCTGGTACTTTACATTCAACATAATCAAATAATCCAACATTAACATCTAGCATGAGATTCGTTAATGCTCTGTGCATTAATGCCAGATCAGACTTCAAAACAGAGAATCTACTACCCGATAATTTTGATGACGTATTGAAATCTAATAAACCTAGAGTTTCAGCAAGTTCTACGTGATCTTTTGGTGTAAAATCAAATTTTTTAATTTTTTTACATTCTTGGATAATTTTATTGTCTTCTTCTGAATCTCCTAATGGAGTTATTTCATCCAGCATATTGGGTATCTCATATAAAATTGAATTAAGTTCATTCAATTTTTTATCAGTAACTTCATTTAATTTACTTATTTTTTCTTTTATTTCAGAAACACTATTTTTGAGATCATTTATCGGAATTTTGTTATTTTTATCTGAAAATTTCTTTGAAAATTTATTTCTATTTTCTTGAAGTATTTGGACTTGTTTTAAATTTTGTAAATATTCATCATGAAGTTTTATTAATTTTTTGCTTTGAGGTGATAATTTTCTTTTTTTTAAAGAATCATCAAATAGCTTACTATTTTCTTTTATAAATTTTATATCATGCATTTTTTTTTAAAATAAAAATTTGAATAAATATTATAGATAATTCATAAAAGATCAAAAGTGGTATTGCAATTCCAATTTGAGATACGATGTCAGGTGGTGTAAAGATTGCTGAAAAAATTAAGATTCCAATAATAAAATATTTTCTATATTTTTTAAGATTGTCAATATTTAAAATTTTAATTTTTGTGAGAATTATTAGTAAAATTGGAAATAAAAATGACATACCACTGGCAAATAACAGATACATCGTGAGTTTCATATATTCAGAATATCTTGATTCCAATTCAACATTAAAAGAATTTCCTACAAAATTTTCAAAAGACAAAAAAAAGTTCCATATAACGGGAATAAGAAAGTAGTATGAAAATAGAACTCCGATAAAAAATAAAATTGGAATTAACAATAAAATTGGTATAAAAAAAAATTTTTCTTTTTTGTATAGAGCTGGTGATACAAAAAATACAAATTGAGTTATAAAAAAAGGTAAAGAAAAAAGAAATGAAGCAAATAAAGAAATTTTTAAATTTGAAGTAAAAACTTCTGGCAACCCGGTAAAAATCATTCTTCTGTCAGAAGGGTTCTCAATATTATCATATAATGGTTCTAATAATAATTTGGCGACAAAATCAGAAAAAAATAAAAAAAACATAAAAGAAAAAATAAGAAAAAAAAAACACAAAATTATCCTATTTCTTAATTCTCTAAGATGATCAATATAATTCATTCATCGTCTTTCTTATTTTTTTTTATTTCTGTATCTAGTTTTGAAATTTCATATTTAAAATTTAATAAATGTCTACTAACCTTTCTATAAAATAGACCTAAATTTTTTGTAATTTTTGGAATTTCTTCTGGTTTAATAAAAATTATTGAAAAAAAAATAATTATTAACAGTTCAATTAAACCTATATTAAACATCAATTCTTTTTATTGTTACTCTTTTTTTCTTCTTTTAATCCTTCTTTGAAAGATTTAATTCCTTTAGCTATCTCTCCAGCTACTTTTGGAAGTTTTCCTGCTCCAAAAACAATTAATACTATAACTAAAATTAAAATAATTTCCCAGTGACCTAAACCAAACATTTTTTTTTCCTTTTAAATTATAATTTATATTACAAGATAATTGATTCTAATTCATCAACTTTTGGTAAATCAGAAATAGAACTAAGTCCAAAGTGTCTCAAAAACTCTATATCAGTTCCCCAAGTTACTGGCCGGCCCGGTGTTTCTCTTCTTCCTGCTGGTTTAATCCATTTTAGTTCAAGAAGAGAGTCTAAAGTACCCCTAAATACTGGCTTACCTCTAATTTTTTCAATCTCTGCTCTAGTAACAGGTTGATGATAGGATATTATTGCTAATGTTTCAATTGCTGCTGGTGATAAATTTTTAGTTTTTTTTGTTTCAATTAAAAGGTAAGCATCTAAATTTGGTGAAGTTCTAAAATAGAACTTATTATCAACAGAATCTAATATTACCCCTTTATCCTTATATTCATTTTTCAGTTCTTCTATTATTTCTTTTAAATTAAAATTTCCATGAGATGATAACATTTTTTCTAGACTTTTGAAATGCATAGGCTCTGATGCAGAAAATATTAAGGATTCTATAAAATTTTTAGCTAATTCTTGATTCATAATTTCTCTTTAATCATTATTTTATCAAAATGTATTTGTTGATTCATTTCAATTTTTCCGTTTTTAACATTATTTAATGATGCTAATAATAATGATATTACAGCTGATTTTTTTACTTGATTATCATATATTTTTTTTGGTAGAAAATTGAATAAATAGTTCCACTGTTTTTTTAATTCCGATTTAAAAAAAAAATCAAGCCACTTTGTACCATCTTCAATAGTAAACAAATAGTCTTTATCAGAAATTATTTTTAGAGTTGTTTTTTTTTTTAAAATCTCTGCATACTTCAAAATTAGGTCTTGCAAACTTATTTTTGGTACAAGTTTATTACTGATAGAAAAATCATTTTTTGTATTTACATATAAAAAATTTTTTCCTTCTTGAGGTAGCTGAAATATTTTTTTTCCTAATTCTTTAATAGCACTGTAATGAATTAATCTATTAGTAATATCATCTTCTATCTCTTGAATTTCTCCAGAATCATCATTTGGAAGCAATAATTTTGATTTCCAAAAAGCTAAAAGAGATGCCATAACTAAATAGTCAGCAGACAGTTTAAGATCTTTTAAGTTAATTTCAATGAATTTCAAATACTGATCAGCTAGTTCCAATATTGATATTTTTTTTATGTCAACTTTTTGTTTTTTCGAAAGATCAAGTAAAAGATCTAGTGGTCCTTCATATCCACTTATATTAACTTTTAATTCCATTTTTTTTTTTAATTAATTTGTATTCAAGAAGTTCTCTTTTAATTACATTGATATCAAGTTTTTTTTCTTTCATCCTATATGAATGGTTTAAAAAGTAATCAAAATATTTTTTTTTAATTGGTTTTACAAATTTATTTATTTCTATCATTTCATCTATATCACCTTTACAATATAAAATTATATCACAACCTCCATCATAGGCTTTACTTACCTTATTCCTTAGATTCCCTTTTAATGCTTTCATTGAAATATCATCAGATAAAACTAATCCTTTAAATTTAAAATCACCTCTTAGTAAATTTTTAATAATTTTCTCAGAATATGTGGCAACCTTACTGTCTATTCGTTCATAAATAATATGTGCCAGCATAACTAGTGCTTCATTGTTAAGAATTTTAAATGGAATGAAATCAGTTTTTTTTAAGTCATCAATGCTTGATGATATAATTGACAAATCTTTATGAGTATCTTTAGTTGATCTTCCATGACCTGGAAAATGTTTTAATACTGGAATTATGCCAATGTCTTTAAAACCTTTACAAAATTCTGTTGCTAAATCTAAAACTATTTTGGGATCTGAATCAAATGCTCTATTTCCAATTACAGTATCAGCATAATCAAAAAAAAGATCAGCAACAGGGGAATAATTGATACTAATCCCTATATTTTTCAATTCATAACCATTTAAATATGAAAAATAATAGGCAAATTTTTTTGCAATCTCAGGGTTTTTTCTATAAATCAATCCAAATCTATTTTGAGATGAATATTCAAAAAAATCTTCACTTTTAAATCTTTGAACTTTTCCTCCTTCTTGGTCTACACTAATTTGAACATTCTTATTATTTGTTACATTCTTTAAGTCATAAATTAGATCTTTAATTTGTTTTATATTTTCAAAATTCCTACTAAAGAGTATAAATCCAAAAGGATTTGTATTTTTAAAAAAATTTATTTCTTTTTTACCTAATTTTTTTCCTTTTAATGAATAAACAATTCCACCAGGTATATGCATTTTATTTATCCTTTATCAGTATACACTGAAATTTTTTGGAGATTATAACTTCACATAATTTAGAAGCGATTTCTTTTGTAAAATTTTTTTCACTAATGACTCTATAATAAGTTTCGTTTTCTTCAATACTTACTTTTTTTACAAAGAATCTTACTTTTTCATAAGAAGAAATTTCAATTTCATTCAAAGAATCTTTGACTGTGTCGCTTTTTTCTTTAGTTTTAAATGATGCAATTTGTAATTTAAAATTTTTTTTATCATTAAAACTAGACATAGATTTTGAATCATTTTTATCAATCAATCCAGTATTCTCATTATTCTTTTTATTTTTTTTCTCAATAATTTCATATACAGAATCTTTATTAGGCTTAAATTTATTTTCTACTTTTTTGATTAATTGCTTGTTATTTGTGAGAATTGGAATACTTTCATCTGGAACAATTGCATTATAAGAAAGAAAAACTAAATAAGTAAAAAGTGAGTAAGCAGAAATAACAATTAGTAATTTAAATTTTTTGGACATTTACATTTCTTCAGGAGAATTTATTTTGAGAAGGTCTAAACCTTTTTTTAAAACCTTAGTTACCGACAACACTAAAGATAATCTAGATATTGATAAATCAATTTCTTTGTCATTAAAAATCTTTTTATCTTCATCTTGATTACCCAACCCCCAATACACATGAAAGTTTTTTGATAGGTCATATAAATAATTTGCTAATTTATGAGGCTCAAAATTTATAGCTGAATTAATTATTACATTAGGAAAATTACACAGATGAATAATCAAAAATTTTTCTTCCTTTAATTTAAGTTTACTTAAACTACTTTCTTTAAAAGATAAATCATTTTTAAAAAAATTTTTAGATAATCTTAAAATCGATCTACATCTTGCGTAAGCATATTGTATGTAAAACACAGGATTATCTTTAGTTTTTTCAAGAACTGCTTTTAGATCAAAATCAATTTTTTTATCTGGACTCCTTGATATCATCATGTATCTCAATGGATCTGAGCCAACCTTTTCTAAAACTTCTCTTAAAGTTATATAACTTCCAGATCTTTTTGACATTTTTATAGTTTTGTTATTTTCCATCAAATTAACTAATGCTGTAAGTTTTATTTCAAATGTGTATGGATTATTACTTTTATACATTGCTGATAAAGCATTTTTTAACCTCATGACGTAACCTGAATGGTCCACTCCCCAAATATTAATAAGTGTATCAAATTTTCTTTCAATTTTTTTTTTGTGATAAATAATATCTGACATAAAGTAAGTTATTTCTCCATTATGTTTAATTAAAGCTCTATCAGAATCATCACCGAATTTCTTAGAACGAAATAAAAGTTGTTTTTTTTTATCCCAGTTATCTTTCACAAACTTTGGTTTATCTTGAAAACCGTAATAAGCTAAATCATTATCTATCAAAAAAGATCTTAAAATTTCAATGTTATCATTTTTTAAATTATTTTTTTCAGAAACGAAATTGTTATGGACTACTTTTAATTTTTTTAAATCCAATTTAATATCTAACATTATTAAATCTATAATTTCCCTTTCAGAATTTTTAGATTGTTTATCAATGCTTTTATATTCAATTTTTTTTGATATTTCCTGTAGATAATTGCCAGGATACAAGCCATCAGGTAGATTTTCACAATTTGATTCTTTATTATCCAAATAGAATTTAATAGTTTTATTTAGTTTTTTTATTTGTTCACCTGAGTCATTAATGTAATATTCTCTAGTAATATTATATCCAACTTCCTCTAACAAGGAACAGATAGAATCCCCTAAAACTGCTCCTCTTGCGTGCCCAATATGCATTAAGCCAGTTGGGTTAGCAGATACAAATTCAACACAAATTTTCTTTTTTTTAATTTGAAACTTAAATTTTAAGTTGTCTTTCATAAGCTCACTTAAATACTTATGCCAAAATTTATCATGAAAAAAAAAGTTTATAAAACCAGGTTTTACAATTTCAACATTTTTAATAAAATTATCGTTTTTTAATTCGTTTGTGATTAAATTTGCTAATTCTAATGGATTTATGTTAAATAATTTAGACAAAACCATTGCAATATTTGAAGAAACATCTCCAAAAGATTCCTTTTGTGAAATTTCTATACTGAATGTATTTTTTTGATAATCTGCATATGAAATACTTTTCTTTTTTATTAAAATTTTAAGTATTTTATCCAATCTATCTTTTAGAAAATCTTGAAAAAACATTTAAAATTCGTAAAGATTAAAAAATTTCTTATGGATGTTCATTGCAAATTTATCTGTCATTCCTGAGATATAATCACTTATGTTAGAAAATTTTTCATGATTATTTTTAAAAACCTTCCATTGACCAGGCAATAAATCGGTTTCATCAACAAATAAATCAAAAAGATTAGAGATTATTTTCTTTGCTTTATATGTCATAGTTCTAACTTTTGGATGATTATACATATTCTTTTGTAAAAATAATTTTATTTGCTTTTCTTGAACTTTCATATAATCACTAAAAGAAACAATTGGTGAATTACAAAGTCTAATATCTTCATAAGATCCAATTCCAAATTTTAAAATATTAGACTTGGTATTACGTATTAAATCATCAATCATAAATTTTATTAATCCCCTGACAAGTTCAAATTTTACTCTTCTTAAATTTTCTGATGTATTTTTAAGTTTAATTTTTTTTAAAATGTTTTGTACAACTTCAATTTTTTCTAATTCTTCGACAGAAAATAGCTCTGCATGCAAGCCATCATCAATGTCATTATTATTGTATGCAATGTCATCACAAATAGCGGCTATTTGTGATTCCAAGGATCCGTTTAATTCTAGATTTTCATCAAAATGATTAATGAAATCACTTATATAATTTGGTATTTTTTTTTTAATTGGACCATTATGTTTTAAAATTCCATCAATTGTTTCAAATGTTAAATTCAATCCATCAAAATCTAAATATCTATTTTCTAATTTTGTTAAAATTTTTAAAGTTTGATAGTTATGATTAAATCCTCCAAATTTTTTCATTTTAAAATTGAGTTCATCTTCTCCAGCATGACCAAAGGGAGTATGCCCTAAATCATGAGATAAAGAAATTGATTCAGCTAAATCGTCATTTACTTTAAAAATTTTAGAAATAGATCTTGCAAGTTGAGATACTTCAAGACTATGTGATAATCTAGTCCTAAAATAATCTTCTTCATGATAAACAAAAACTTGAGTTTTGTATTTTAATCTTCTAAAGGCTGAACTATGAATGATTCTGTCTCTATCTCTCATAAAACATGTCCTATGTGGATCAGGATTTTCATTGAAAATTCTACCCTTAGATTTTTTATAATCAGTTGAAAATTTTGAATATTTGATCATAATTAAGTTATTAATAACACAAATATAAAGATTTTATAATGCTAGATATATCAGAAAACGCTATTAAGAAAATTAAAGACGTTTCAAATAAAAATACCAACAACAAATTTTTTCGTATTTCCGTTACTGGTGGCGGGTGTCAAGGATTTTCTTATAAGTTTAATTTTGAAAATACCAAAAACAATGACGATGAAATATATAATTTTTCTGATGTTACAGTTTTAATTGATAAAACTTCTTTATCCTTCTTAAATGGATCAAAACTTGATTATATTGAAGATATGATGGGATCATACTTTAAATTATCTAATCCACATGCATCCTCAACATGTGGTTGTGGAACTTCTTTTTCAGTCTAATTAAATGCTAATAATAGCATCATGGAATGTCAATTCAATCAGAACACGTTACGAACATGTTCAACAATTTTTTGATGAAATAAATCCTGATGTTTTGATGGTACAAGAAATAAAATGTTTAGAAGAAGAATTTCCAGAATTTTATAAAAAACAATACAACGTCTTTATTTGTGGAGAAAAAGGAAAGTATGGAGTAGCAACATTTATTAAAAAAAATTTAGATGCGGAAAAAATAGAAATCAATGATTCTATTCTTAACCAAGAAGCTAGAATAATTTTAATTAAAATAAAAAATCTAGATTTAAATCTAGTCAATGTTTACACGCCAAATGGAAATCCAATTGAAAAAGAAGAAAAATTTAAATTTAAAATTAGTTGGATTAATAGATTGATAAATTTTACTGAAAAATTTGTAGAAAATAACTTAAATTGTGTAATTGGAGGAGACTTCAATGTGATTGATAATAAATTTGATGCAAAAAACTTTGATGAATGGAAAGATGATGCATTGGGTCATTCATCAGTAAGAGATAAATTTAGAGAACTTTTATCAAAAGGATATTTAAATACAATTCGGCTTTTTAAAAAGCCTGGACAGTATTCCTTTTGGGATTATCAGCAATCATCTTGGGAAAGAAATAATGGTATCCTGATAGATCATATTTTAATATCACCGAAACTAACAAAAAAAATTATTTCATTTAAAATTGAGGAAAAATTTCGAGGATTAAAAAAACCTTCTGACCATGTACCTATTTGGATTAGACTAGAATAAAAATTATATATCAGAATAAACTTTCTTTTCAGCTTTTGCACCAGGATGAGTTACAGCACCATATCTTGCTGACCCAACATTTTGAGAAAATTTCCAAAGTGCACCTGATTTAAAATCATTAGTTTTTATTTTTAATGATTTTTTTCTTTTTTTTAACTCCCCATCAGAAACAAGCAACTCAATCTTTCCACTTTCAGCATCAAGAGAAATTTCATCTCCATCGTTAACCAAAGCAATTGGTCCATTGGATGCAGCCTCTGGACTAACATGACCAATGCAAAATCCTCGAGTAGCTCCAGAAAATCTTCCATCAGTTATCAATGCAACTTTATCTCCCATTCCTTGACCATAAATAGCAGCAGTAGTAGCCAACATTTCTCTCATTCCAGGACCTCCTTTTGGACCTTCATACCTAATAACAATTACATCACCTGCTGAATATTTTCTTTTACTAACTGCCTCAAAAGCATCCTCTTCACAATCAAAACATCTGGCTTTGCCTCTAAAGTTTAATGAATTCATTCCTGCAACTTTAACTATTGCTCCATCTGGTGCTAAATTACCTTTCAGCCCTACTACACCACCAGTATTTGATATTGGAGATCTTGTTGAAAAAACTATTTTTTGAGATTGGGTATCAAGTTTTATATTTTTCAAATTTTCTTCTATTGTTTTACCGGTAACAGTTATACATTTACCGTTCAAATAACCTCCATCTAGAAGTGCTTTCATTATAATTGGAACACCACCAATTTCATAAAGATCTTTAGCTAAATACTTTCCACCGGGTTTAAGATCTGCAATATATGGAGTCTCCTTAAAAATTTTTGCTACATCCAACAAGTCAAAATCTATTCCTATTTCATTTGCCATAGCAGGAAGATGCAAGGCTGCATTCGTAGACCCCCCACTGCAAGCTACAATTCTTGCTGCATTAATTAAAGCATCTTTATTTACTATATCTCTAGGTTTCAATTGCTTATCGATCAACTCCATAACAGTTTTACCGCAAAGATATGCAAATTCGTCTCTTGATTCGTAAGGTGCTGGCGTAGATGATGATGCTGGAATTGATAAACCAATAGCCTCTGCAACACATGCCATAGTATTTGCAGTAAATTGTCCACCACAAGATCCAGCTGAAGGACATGCCACTCTTTCTAAATCATTTAATTCTTTCTCAGATATTTTATTTGCATCATATTCACCAACTGCTTCAAATACATCTTGGACAGTGACTTCTTTATTATTAAATTTTCCTGGAAGTATCGAACCGCCATACAAAAAAACTGAGGGTACATTGAGTCTTAGCATAGCCATCATTATTCCAGGAAGTGATTTATCACAACCAGCTACTCCAACTAATCCATCATAACAATGACCTCGAATAGAAACTTCAATAGAATCAGCAATTATTTCCCTTGAAACAAGAGAGGACTTCATGCCCTCATGCCCCATAGCTATTCCATCAGTTACGGTAATTGTTGTAAATTCTCTTGGGGTTCCATTGTTATCATTGACACCCTTTTTGGCTGATTGTGCTTGCCTAGAAAGGGTAATATTACATGGTGCTGATTCATTCCAACAAGTAGCAACCCCAACAAATGGTTGATTGATATCCTTATCAGATAGTCCCATTGCATAGTAATACGACCTATGTGGAGCGCTTTTTGGACCCAGACTTACATGCCTACTTGGTAATTTTGATTTATCAACCATTTTATCTAATTACTAATTTATTAAAAATTTTATTAAACTCAAATAAATTTTCATAATGACCAAAATGCCCGCAGCCACAAATTTCTTGCCTCACTGATCCATAAATATATTTTGGTAAATGTTTATTAGATAAACTTCCATGTAAATAAATTTTTTTTTTAAAGAATATTTTAAAATATCTAAGTAATACATCGCCTTTTGAATATTTCACAGCATCTCTTGAAAGAAAATAAAAAGCCATAACCGAGGTTTTACACATTGATTTGTACCATAAATTTAAATCTAATTTATCTGACTGTTTACATATTATTAAAAGCTTTTGAAATTTATTAAAAAATTCACTTTCTTTGTAAGAAGCAGTTTTTTTTGTTACCATTTCAGTGTCTTGCTCTGTGAGATTGCCTTCGTAATTAATAAATTTTTTTATTCTTATTTTTTTTTTGAAAAAATATTTATAAAGTAAAATTGGCACAAGACCCCCAAGAGAATGTGAGAAAAATATTATATTTTTTATATTTTTTTTTTTTATAAATAAATAAATTTTTTTTGTAAATTCAAGAATAGTATCATCGTACTTTTTAAAAGGTATATTGTTATGTCCTGGAAGTTCAGCTATGATAATTTGTTTTAATGATTTATTATTATACAATGTTTTTCTAAAATCCTCACTAGAAAGACCTATTCCATAGAAGAGAAATATTACTTCTTTTTGTATTTGTCTTCTATTTGTTAAAAAAATTAAATCTTTAAATTTAAATTTATACATTAGAATGTTTGAGTAATTTTAAATTTTTTTCAGCCTCAATAAGTTTTTTCTTTTCTAAATCTACAATCTTTTTTGGTGCCTTTTGTATAAAACTTTTATTATTCAATTTCTTTTTAAAATAAGAAACTTCTTTTTCATAAAATTCTATTTTTTTAGAAAAATTATTTTTTGAGGTTAAATTAATATCAAATGACAAAGAGAATTTAATTTTTGAAGATAAAAAAACATTCTTTTTATTTTGATCTAAACTATATTTTATCTCATTGAACTTCAGAACTGACTTTATAAGTTCAATATTATGATCAACCCATTCGATTTTTGCTTTTGATTGGATTATTAATGAAAAATCTTTTTTATTACTTGTATATTTACTTAATTCGATTCTCACATTTTTTATTAATTCGATAATCTTTTCAAATTCTTTAATTTCATTAATTTTAAATTTTGATATTTGAATATTTTTTGAAAATTTAGTATCAAACAAACTTACTCTAGAGTAACCTAAATCATTAGAAATCTTCTCAGTAACAAATGGAATGACTGGATTAATTAAATTTAAAATTTGATTAAGTGAAAAACTAAAAGTATTTGAAATTTCTTGAAAATATTTTTTGTCTTTTAAATAGAATTTACTTAATTCTATGTATAAATCACAAAATTCACTCCATATAAATTGATACAAATCTGAAATAATAAGATTAAATTTGTATACTTTTAAATGTGCCAAAACACTCCTCTGAGTTAATCCAATTTTATAAATTAGCCATTTGTTAATTAAGAGTTTATTTTTATAAGGGTTATAATTTTTATTTAATTTAAATCTGTTAAATTGTGAAAATCTTGCAGTATTCCATAATTTTGTAATAAAATTTCTACTATTTTCAACTAATTTATTAGATAATTTTATATCTCTTCCTTGAGTAGACAGGTTGGCTAATGTAAATCTGAGTGCATCGGACCCATAAAGATTTATTATCTCTATTGGATCAATCACATTTCCTTTAGATTTTGACATTTTTTCACCTTTTTCATCTCTGACCAAGGGATGAATATAAATGCTTTTAAATGGCATTTTTTTCATAAATTTAAAACCCATCATAATCATTCTTGCTACCCAGAAAAAAATAATATCGAAACCCGTAACAAGAACATCTGATGGATAGTAATTTTTTAGCAAATTATTTTTTTTGGGCCATCCAAGAGTTGAAAATGGCCATAGTGCAGAAGAAAACCAAGTATCTAAAACATCTGTTTCTCTTCTAGAAATTATCACATCTTTAGGATAATTTTCTTTTATAAGTTTTTCTTTTGCAAGTTTTTCATTTTTAGCAACTATAATGTCTCCATAATTTGTATACCATACAGGAATTCTATGACCCCACCATATTTGCCTTGATATGCACCATGGCTCAATATTATCGATCCAATGTTTAAAGGTATTAATCCATGAACTAGGATAAAAAATTATCTTATTTTTTTTAATTGCATTTTTTATTGGCTTACAAAGTTTTTCTGAATCTAAGAACCATTGATCTGTCAGAAAAGGCTCAATAATTGATCCTGATCTTTCACCTACTGGAACAGTCATTTCATTTTTTTTTATTTTAGATATCATTTTTTCTTTTTGTAAAAACTTAACTATTTTATTTCTTGCATTAAATCTATCTAATCCAACAAAACTCTTGGGAACATTCGAATTCAGCTTCGCTGAAGAGTCAAAAATATTGACAAATTCGAGATTATGTTTTTTTCCTATAACAAAATCATTGAAATCATGTGCAGGTGTAATCTTAACAGCACCAGAACCTTTTTCTGGATCAGCATAATCATCCGCAATAATTGGTATTTTTTTATTTAAAAATGGAATTATTGCTTCCTTTCCTATACTAGAATTTAATTTATTATTTTTTGGATGTATTGCAATTGCAGTATCGCCAAACATAGTTTCTGGTCTTGTTGTAGCAACAATTATATTTGAATTACAATCTGCAATTTTATACTTTATAAACCACAAATTTCCAACAACATCTCTTTGAGTGACTTCAAGATCTGATACAGCAGACTTAATTTGCGGATCCCAGTTAATTAATCTTTTATCTTTATAAATAAGACCTTCTTCATATAATTTGACAAAAACTTCATTTACTGACTCACTTAATTGGCTATCCATAGTAAATTTTGAGATATTCCAATCAACTGCTGCACCTAATCTTTCAAGTTGGTCAACAATCTTATTTCCAGATTCATTTTTCCATAACCAAATCTTCTTTAGAAAGGCATCTCTTCCAATTTGATCCTTAGTTTTTTTGTCTTCTTTAATTAATTTTTTTTCGACAATTAATTCTGTAGCTATACCCGCATGATCTATTCCAGGTTGCCATAAAACTTGTTTTCCAAGTTTTTTATTAAACCTTATTAGAATATCTTGAAGAGTAAACGTTAAAGCATGACCCATATGAAGACTACCGGTTATATTCGGTGGCGGCATCATGATTGAAAATTTAGAGTCTAGTGTTTTTTTATTTGAAAATTTAAAAGTGTTATTTTTTTTCCATTTTTTTAAAAAAATCTTTTCGGTTTCGACGAAATCAAATCTTTTATCTAAAATTTTCATTATTCAACCAAATCTAACCATTTGAATTTAACTTTGTTATAATTTTCCTTTTCATCAAATAGCTCAACGTCTAATTTTAAATTTTTAGCATTTAATTTTCCTAAATAAAATAGTATCTCATAATAGGATATAAACAGATCTCTTTTAGCAATTACTAAATCAAGCTGAGATTTTAATAATTCTTGTTCACCATCTAATAGATCAAGAGTTGTCCTTTCTCCTAATAATAACTCCTGTTTAAGTCCTTCTAAAAAGATTATATTTGATTCGATTTGTTTTTCATATGCTTCTATTCTTGAAAAAGAGGAATTCAATGAGGAAAATGATGAAACAATATTAAATTCAATCTCTTTCATATTTTGACTTAAAAGTTCTTTTAATGCAAAAAGCTTCTTTTTCTCTTCTCTAATTTTAGAAGAAGCCGCGCCGGATTGATATAATGGGATGTCAACTTTGGTGAATGCTGAAAGAACTTCTCTTTCGCTGTCCGTTCTGAAATAACCTTGGTTTATTTTTGCTTCTGCTTCTAATTTAACTGACGGTAATCTTTTTCTTTTTAGACTCTGTACTTTTTTTTCTAAAGATTTTATTTGATAATATACATTAAGAATCTTAGGATTTTTTTTTTTTCCAAGTACCTTAATTTCTTCGAGTTTAAAGCTATTTTTATCTACCAAACCATCAAATAGCTGGGGGTTTTCTGCAACTATACCAAATAGTGCAAAATATTTTGCTGAAAGAGATTCAATAGTACTTGATGTTTTAAGTATTTCTGATTTTCCTAGAGAAAACCTTGCTTCTGCAATTGAGACATCTGTAAGAGTAACCTCTCCGATTTCAAACTGTTGCTTGGTAAGATTTAGTTGTCTTTCTAAAAATTCTAGGTTTTTTTTCTTTAAATCAAGATTAGAAATTTCTGTTGCTAAATCACCGTATATTTTTATAGCCTCAAGAAAAACCTCTTGTTCAATTTGTTTTAAAAAAAAGCGTTGAGCAAGTATTTCGTTTTTTGCAGCGTTCACGTTACTTAAACTGCTACCTCCATTAAATAGCTTCTGTGTAATAGTAAAACCTTTATTAGTTTCAGTTCTTACTCCTTCAGAAATTATGTTAAAACCAGCTGGATTCGTATCAACTTTACCTTTTTCATAATATCCCTTAATTTCTGGTCTAAAATTAGAATAAGCTTGAGGAAGTAATTCGTCTTTTGACATAAGAATTTTTCTTTCGTACTTTAACTTAGGACTGTAATTGTATAAATTTTCTAATGCACTTTTTAAATTTGAGTCAATCACAGCTTCTGCACTAAGGCTGCAAAAAAAAAAAGAAATAAAAAAACAAAAATATTTTAATAAACAGATTCATAATCTTGACCCTCGA
>PAYV01000030.1 GCA_002715305.1 Rickettsiales bacterium
GTTTTCTATTTTTAATTCAGATAATGATCGTTTGAGTCTCAAAAAATGCTTTTCTTTATTGATAATATTAAAATTATCGAATGATACTACTTCATATACACCATCAGAAAAGTTAAACCCTCTGTCTTCAACTGATATAAATGATTCTTCCTTATGCTTATATTGACCATTGATATAATAGATATGCATTAAAAAAACTCTACATTCACTTCAGAATATTTTTCAATTTCTTTAATTGAAGCTGGTTCTGAAAAAATAATAATTTTATCATTTACTAATATAATTGTGTCATCATTTGGAAATATCAACTTTTTATCTCTAACTATACCTCCAATAACAACACCCTCAGGCAATGTAAGTTCGCTTATTTTTTTATCAGAGAATTTTGTTGTAGGAAGAATCTCTATCTCCATAATTTCTCCTCTATCATTTCCAAAATCATGAATTTCTTTTACTTTTCCTCTTCTTACATACTGAAGTATAGCTGAAGTAGTTATATTCCCTGGACTAATTAAAACATCAAGGTTTAATTTTTTTGTAATATTTCTATAATTTTGATTATTCACTATTGCAATAGATCTCTGACAACCAATGTCTTTAGCCAATAATGATGAAAAAATATTTACTTCATCATCATCAGTAACTGCAATTATAGCTTCTGCACTTAACGCTCCGGCTTCTTTGAGCAAATTGATATCCAAGGCATCACCACATAATATTGTATTTTGTTGAGATAATTGAGAGGAAATCAATTTTGTTCTTTCCATATTATTATCTATTATCTTACAATAAATATCCGGATAATCTTTTTCTAAGATTTTAATTAAATTATGACCAACATTACCTGCACCAATTAGAACAATTTTTCTATTTTCTTGGAATTTAATTCCAAAAACCCTTAATGCTCTTAACAAGTCACTATTTCTTATACATATATATATATCGTCGCCAGGATATATTTCTACATGACCGTTAGGAATAATAATTTCGTTATTTCTATAGATCGATAAAATTTTTACTTCGAGACCAGAAAATAAACCTGGAAGCATTCTCAAAGGGGTATTAATAATTGGACATTTTTCATCAATTGAAATACCAATTATTCTGGCAATTTTTCCCCCAAGATAAAAGGAATCAAATGCTCCTGGTGTGTCAAGCTTCCTAAAAATTGCCTTAGCAATTTCTACTTCTGGTGAAATAATCGCGTCTACATCAATTTTATCTTTAGAAAAAATATGTTCATATTTTGTATTTAGATATCCTGTTTCTTTTATTCTGGCTACCTTTAATGGTACTTTAAATAAATGGTTAGCAAGTTCACATGTCAGAATATTTGATTCATCTTTATCAGAAACAGCAATTATCATGTCAGCTTCTTCAGCTCCTGCCTTTTCTAAAATCTCAGGCAAAGCTGTTTTTCCACAAATACTTTTGACGTCAAGAGACTGATTTACCTTCCTAAGTAGAGATTCAGATTCATCAACTATTGTTACATCATTATCTTCATAAACAAGTTGCCTAGCTATATTAGCCCCAACCTCACTGGCTCCACAAACTATTATTTTCATTCTTTTAAACCTGTACTATTAATTTTCATTAGTTTTAACTTTCTATATAACGCTGTTCTTTCCATACCAATTTTGGAAGACATTTTTGAAATATTAAAATTATATTTTGATAAATTGTATAACAAATAGTCTTTTTCAAAGTTTTCTCTGGCCTTTTTTAAAGTACAATCCATGTGTTCTTGATTATTAAGAAATGGTATATTTTTTTCATCCATAAAATCCTTTACCAAGTCTTTGATCATAGGCAAATCTATATCATCTTTTTCTTCTTCAAGCATAATTACAATCCACTCTACTAATTTTTTTAATTGTGAAAAGTTTTTTATATTATTAAGATTACATAAAAAATTTAGAACATTACTTGTAAATCTTTTTTTCCTAAAACCATTTTCATTTAACTCTATTAAAAAAATTTCTATTAATTCATAAATATCTTTTTTTCTTTCAGAAATATTTGGAAGAGAGAGATAAGAAAAATCTAATTTTTTAAGTAAATCGATTCTAATTTTTTTTTCTGATTTAATTTTAGACAAACTTGTCCTTGAAGTTGCTATAATTCTAAAATTAATTGGTCGTGGTTTATACCCCCCTATTCTAAAATATTTTTTTTCTTCCAAGATTCTAAGAAGCTTCCCTTGTATTCTTTTTGAAATCAAATCAAAATTCTTAAATAAAATTGTCCCCCCATTTACTTCATCAAAAATACCAGGAAATTCTGTAACCTGATTCACCTCATTACCGAAAAGTTCTATTTCGAACTGGTTACCATTATTTGTATAACAATCGATAATTCTAAAGTTTTTAAAGTTTCTATTTGATTTATCATGTATTTGTTTAGCAGTGAATGTTTTTCCCATGCCCACATCCCCGAAAAGTAAAATAGAAGATTCAGTTTTACTTATTTTCTTAATTGATTCTAATGTTTTTGTCATTGCATCTGAATTTGCAACTATCTTAGAAACATAATTTTTCTTTCCAATTTGCTGAATTTTTTTTTTTAGTTTAAAGTTTTCTAAAGCTTTTTTTACTTTAAATATTAACAAATCACTATCGAAAGGCTTTTCAATAAAATCGTATGCACCCTTCTTTATAGAATTAACTGCAGTTTCAATATTACCATGTCCACTGATCATAATTACAGGAATAGAATTATCAATTTGAAGAATTTTCTCTAAAGTTTGAAATCCATCAAATTTTGAATTGTTTAACCAAATATCAAGAAGAATCAGTGAAATATTTTTTTTCTTTAATGTTTCTAAAGCTGCTTCACTTGAAGATACATGACTTGCACGAAAACCTTTATCTTCTAAAACTCCTACTAGCTGCTCACAAATATCGAGTTCATCATCAACAATTAAAATTTGATTTTCAGTCATATCTAGTTTTATTTCCTTTTTCTTAATAATTTTATTTTTACTAGTGCGCCTTTAAATTTTGCGTTATTGTGAAGTGAAATTTCTCCCCCATGATCTTCAATTATTTTCTTACATATTGACAGACCCAAACCTGTTCCATTTATTTTATTTGTAACATAAGGCTCAAATAAATTATCACTATCTTTAGGAAAACCTGTTCCATTATCAGAAATTTCAACAAAAATAAATTTTTTATCATCTAAAACATTTATTGTTACAATTTTTTTTTTAGAATTAATAGATTCTAAAGAATTTTTAAATAAATTCAAAAAAACTCTACTTAATTGATTGTAATCACAGTTAATAACTAAATTTTTTTTTGAAATCTTATAATCAAATTGAGCATTTTTATAAACTAATTTCTGTGAATTTATCTGAGTTTTAATAATATTATCAAGTCTTGAATCTTGAAAGTTACCTGATGGCATTCTAGCAAAGTTTGAAAACTCTGTTACTAAACTTTCTATATTATTTACCTGTCTTACAATAGTATTAGTACAATTAAAAAAAGTTTCTTTATTTACATTATTTTTGCTAGTCAAAAAGTTTTCTAATCTTTGCGCTGATAGTTTTATAGGCGTTAAAGGGTTTTTTATTTCATGTGCCATGTATCTAGCTACATTCGACCATGCAGCATTTTTTTGTGCTGAAACTAATTCAGTAACATCATCAATATTAATTAAATATCCCTTCATTTTATTTTTTTCAAATTCTGATGAAACTTTAAGATTCAATATTTTTATGCTATCTTTTGTCATATATCTTATTTGTGTTTGATTTGAATTAAAAGAATTGTGTTCAAAGTTTTTGATAAAGTTTTTAATTTCTGAATTTTTTTTAAAAAAATTTTTATCAAAATCTTTACCAAATATTTCTTTAGCTTTTTTATTAAATAATAATATTTTATATTTAAGATCAATTGAAATAATACCTGTACTTACATCATTTATAATTTTTTCTGTAAATTTTCTTCTTAAATTTATAGTTTCTTTTGCCTTAATTAATTTGTTTTTTTGATCATTCAAATTATCTAACATTTTATTTAGCACCTTAGATAAAATATTAAAATCATAATATCCTTTGAAATTACGAATTCTTGTTGTTAGATCTCCTTTGATAATCTTTTCTGAGGCTAGAATAATCTCCATTATGGGATCAATAATTTTATTAGAAAATTTTAAACCAAACCAAATTGCTAATAAAATCATTAAAAAGTTTATTGCCAAAAAAAGCTTATTAAATTGATCTTGAAAATGATCTATTTTTTTTTCTATATTATTGTATTCTATTGCAGCTTGATTGACTGATTCAACTCTACCCAATACATTTGAATCAACATTTTTTCCTATTGATAGGTAAGTCGGAATCGCCCTCTGCAATTTTAGTAGGGCTCTAACTTTTGTTCGGTCATCATTTGTAAAAACTGCTATATCACCATCATCGGCTGTATATCTTGCCCATAATGGAGGTGCTGGTTCTGATTCAATAAAAAAGCTTCCCACTTTAGCTAAAAGTTGACCAGATCTTTCAAATATAATCGCTTCTTGAAGATCTTTAATTTCGACAAAATAACTTAAGAGATTACTTAAGCGTGTTTTATCTGTAAAAAAAACTATTTTTTCATTATTAATCTCACTGTTAAGATACAAAATATCATTTTTTATACTCTGAGTGTGTTCATTAAAATATGATTCTGAAATATTTTTTGAACCTTTTATAACCTGATTTAATTTATCGTTAAACCAAAGTTTTACACCTTGGTCAAAAAAAACAAGTGAAAAAACAGTAACAATAGTTGTAGGTATAAAAGAAATTATTAAGAATAATGATGTAAATTGAATTCTAAGATTCGACTTAATCCTATTTTTTTTAAAAAAAAAAATTTTAATTATTTTATCCAAAGAAATTATAATTAAGATAATTATCATTGAAAAATTAATAGATAATAAAAGTGAGATTTGTTCTTCATTTTGAAGTTCAGATAAATAACCAGAAAGCATTAAAAAAATTATTAAGCTAATTGAAAAAGAAATTAAAAAAATAAAGATAAAAACATAATTCTGAATTTTGTCTTTTTTAAAAAACAATTCTCTTTTTGAAAAAAATTTATTCATAATTCTTTTTTTTTGCTTTGATATTATATTTTTTTATCTTTGATCTTAAAGTATTTCTATTTATTCCCAAAAGCTTAGATGCTTTTATTTGATTCCCATTAAAGTGATTTAATGTTCTCATTATCATAGGTTTTTCAAATTCCATAGTCACTCTTTCATATAAATTCAAATCCGATTCTGAAAAATCAATAGATGAAAAAAAGTGATCTAATACAGAATTTATAACATCTCTAAGTGAATCTTTTCCAAGTTCAAAATCTTCAACTTTCTTTTGCTCAATATTAGATTTTTTTACCAATAACTTTTTTAATAATCCCTTAGTAATTATATTGTCTTGAAACAATACAGATATTCTCTTAAAAAGATTTTCTAATTCTCTAACATTTCCTGGCCAATCATATTCTTTCAAAAGAACCAACGATTCTTTGTCTAATTGTTTTTTTCCTTCTGAATATTTGGATAAAAAAAAACGAGAAAGAGTAATTATATCATCAGATCTATCTCTGAGAGCTGGTAAATCTATATTAATTACATTTAACCTATAATAGAGGTCCTCTCGAAATAAACCGTCATTAGTAGCATTTTGTAAATTTTTATTTGTAGCTGAGATAATTCGAACATTTGTCTTTTGTATGTCTCTTCCTCCAACTCTTGAAAATTCTCCAAATTGTAAGACTCTTAATAACCTTGATTGTACATCAATTGGCATATCTCCAATTTCATCAAGAAAAATTGTTCCACCATTAGCTTTTTCAAAATATCCCAATGTTCTTTTTTCAGCGCCTGTAAAAGCACCTTTCTCATATCCAAACAATTCACTTTCAATTAATTCTCTAGGCAATGATGCCATATTGATAACTACGAACTGAGAATCTTTTCTATCACTAAAATTATGAATAGCTTTAGCAACAAGTTCTTTTCCAGTTCCAGATTCTCCTGTAATAAGAACCGTGTGATCAGTTTTTGTAATCTTTGCTATAGTTCTATAAACATCCTGCATTGGGGGGGAATTTCCAATCATAGGAAGTTTTTCATCATGAATAACCTCTGTATTAAGTTTTTCTTTTTTGAGCAACTTATTTACACAATTTGTAAGATCATTAAGGTCAATAGGTTTTGGTAAATATTCATAAACATCAAGTTGATTAGCTTTTATTGCTGTCAAAATATTGTTTTTTGCACTAATTATAATAAATTCTTGATTTTCTTTTTTTTCTTTAAGTTTTGTCACTAATTCTAGGCCATCACCATCTGGTAAAACTACATCACTTATTATTAGGTCAAAAGATTGTTTTTCTATAATTACCCATGCTTCTGAGAGAGTTCCAACACTTGTTACATGAGTTTTTGAATTACTTAACGCCTTGGCAATTACTCTTCTTAATGAGAAATCATCATCAATAATTAAAATTTTATTTTCTTCACTCATAAAGGTAACTTTATAAAAGCCTTGGTAACCATATTTTCGGATTTGATATCAACAAATCCATTATGAACGTTAATTATTTTTTTTACCAAATACAAACCTATACCTGAACCTTTTTTTTTTGAAGTAAAAAAAGGATTAAAAATTTTTTCTTGATTTTTTTTTGAGATACCTAATCCATTGTCTTCAATTATAATATTTAAATAATTTTGTCTTTGAAATTTAGAAACATTTGGAATTTTAATTGTATGACTATAATCAAATTTTGTTGAAATTTTTATATAAGATTTATTATTTAATTTTGATGACTCAGCAGCGTTTAAAATCAAATTTTCAAATACTTGAATCATCAAACTTTTATCAATTTCTATAATTGGTAATGAAGGGTCAAAGTCTTCAATAATTTTTATATTTTCATACTTTAATTTTATTTTAAATAAAGAATATCTTAAGATTTCGTGTATATTTTCAAAACTCTTAGAAGCGCTTAAAAAATTAGAATTTGGTGTATTCAATCTTTGAAGAAAATCAATAATTCTTTGTGTTTCATTTAAAATAATATCAATTAACTCTTTATCTTCACCATGAATTTTTCTTTGTAACATTTGTGATGAAAGTGTAATAGATGACAACGGATTATTAATTTCATGAATTAAGAAAGAAATAGTCTCGTCTAAAATATTAAAATCATTATCAATAATATTTTTTTCAAATTTTGGATCATCAAACTTTTTTACAATTAAAAAAAAACAATTTATTTCTTTTTCAGGAATAATACATTTAATTTCAACTGGATCTTTATACATGATTGGAATTTCTTTTATAAAGTATTCACCAACTTCATTAACAATTTTTTTTAAATAACTTATTAAGTAAGAATCCTTATAAAAAATTTGATTTAAGTTTTTATTATTTAGAAAGTTATTACTCTTAGAAAAAAATATTTCTGATTGGTGATTAACATATTTAATAAAAAAACTTTTTTTAGAGACAGCAATAACTGGGTCTGGTAAGTGATCGAGAAAAATTTTATAGAAATTTTGATCAATTTTCTTTTTCATTTCTAGGAAAAAAAATGATTAATATATGACTTTATTTCCCTATCATCTAAACTAGTATTTACCTTTCTTCTAAATTCATTTGAATTCTTAAGAGATTTTGAGTACCAACATAGATGTTTTCTAAAGGTTTTTATTCCAATTTCCTTTGAATAATGAAGTAAAACATTTTCAAAATGTTGAAGAATTAAATTTTTTTTTTCACTTAGACAAATTTTAAATTTAGATTTATTAAAAAATGCACTTAACTGTTTAAAAATCCAGGGTCTTCCATATGAACCTCTACCAATCATTATTCCATCTGCATTTGAATCAGACAATGATTGATTCACATCATCAAAATCTATAATATCTCCATTAACAACAACAGGAATATTAACACTTTTTTTTACCTTTTTTATAAATGGCCAATCCGCTTTACCTTTAAACATTTGGCATCTTGTTCTTCCATGAACCGTAATCATTTGAATTCCCGAAGATTCAGCATTTTTTGCAATTATAGGAGCATTTAAAGAGTTATCATCCCATCCTTTTCTCATCTTTAAAGTAACAGGTATTTTGACAGATTTGACTACTGAATCAATAATTGAACATGCCAAACTTTCATCTTTCATTAAGGCCGAACCAGCATAACCATTAACTACTTTTTTAACAGGACAACCCATATTAATATCAATGATATCAGCACCTTTATCTTCACATATTTTTGCTGCTTCAGACATAATTTTTTTATCACAACCAGCAATTTGAATTGCAGAAAGATTATTTGAATCTTTCTTGATCATTTTCATAGTTTTTTTATTTCTTTCAATTAATGCCCTACTTGCAATCATTTCTGAGAAGACAAGTCCAGGCTCATAGATTTTTACAATCTCTCTATAGGGAAAATCTGTTACTCCAGACATAGGAGCTAATAAGATATTATTTTTTAAAATTAAATTTCCTATTTTCATTTTTTAATTAATAATTTTTATACCAAAATACGAAAAGTTAATAAACAAATAGCATAATAAAATTATCTTTAAAGTTGTTTTACTGTTTAATCCATAAAAAAACCTCAAAGCTAATAAAGTAAGAATTATTATCGTCGAAAACAAACTCAATAATGATTTTTCATTTAAAAAATATTTAATATCACCGTATTGCTCTAAATTATAAAAATATCCTGTAACTAAAGAAATTATCAAAAATAAAAAAGTAAGATATAAGAATCTAATTGTTAAAGTTTCACCTTCGTATATTGATGGAAGCAAGCTACTTATATACTTATTATATGTTTGACTCTTTAAAATTCTTTCTTGCATAAAAACTGATAATGAAGTGATTGAACAAATAGTTAACATTGAGTAAGAAAACAAAGATGACAAAATGTGGATAATTAGCATTCTATTATTAAAAAGATCCATTTCAGTTGTTTTTGAACTATATAAAATTGTACTTATCAAAAAAAATGATAACAAAATTAAAAAAAATGGAAAAAAAATTATTCTCAAACGAATAAAAGCATGTGAAATAATTGATAATACAAAATACAAAGACAATAAAATTATCATTAATAATAATGATATAATTGTTAAATTATTTGAATCGCTATATAGTTTGTAAGTATAAATTAAACAACAAAAAGTTATGACTAATAAGAGATTAGATAAAAAAATAGTTTTATTTAAAAAACTTTTTTTCTCTATATGTAAAAAACAAATAAGTCCTAAATAAAGGAAACTTAAAATTAAAAAAATATTTATAATCAAACCTGCAGTCATATACAATAATAATAATTTACCTTAATTTTTAATGAAAAAAAAAAATATAGCAATAATACTTAGCGGTGGAATAGGAAAAAGATTTAATGGAGAGGTTCCTAAACAATTTTATAAAATTGGAGATAAAACTATATTGGAACATTCTTTAATAAATATTTTAGAACTCAAATTCTATAAAATCATAGTCGTAAGTCATAAAAGTATTATACATCTAACAAAATCTAATTTTAAAGATAAAAAAATAATAGTCATTAATGGAGGAAAAAATAGACAGGACTCTGTTAAGAATGCACTTTTAGCTATTAAAAAATTTAAACCTGACAATGTAATTATTCATGACGCCGTAAGACCTTTTTATTCAAAAGAACTATTGATAAAAATAGTAAAAAAACTTAATACTAGTTATTCCGCAGTTCCAGTTTTAAGGGTTCATGACTCTTTAAGATATTTAAATAAACAAAAATATAAAAATATAGAAAGAGATAATATTTTTACAATTCAAACCCCTCAAGGTTTTAATTACAAAAAAATATTTAATGCATATAAAAATTTAGATAAAATATACACAGATGATTCTATGATCGCTTTTGAAAATAATATAAAAATTAATACAATTGAAGGTGAGCGAGATAATATTAAAATCACAACAAAAAATGATTATGATTACGCAAAAAAAAAAATAATGAAAAAAACTTTAAATATTAGAATTGGTCAGGGTTTTGATGTACATAATTTAATACCAGGAAAGTATCTAATTCTATGCGGAATAAAAATTCCATATTCAAAAAAACTTGAAGGTCACTCAGATGCTGATGTGGGATTTCATTGTATTGTTGATTCAATTTTAGGAGCAATTGGCAAAGGTGATATTGGAGAACATTTTCCTCCATCTGAACAAAAATGGAAAGATAAACCATCAATATTTTTTATGAATTACACCAAAAATTTATTAATACAGAAAAAATTTCAAATCAATAATTTAGATTTAACACTAATATGTGAAAAACCTAAATTGACAAAATATAAGGAAAAAATGAAACTAAGTATTTCTAAGGCTTTACTTTTAGATAAAGAAAAAATTAATATCAAAGCAACCACAACTGAAAAACTTGGTTTTGTGGGAAGGCAGGAGGGTATTGCTTGCCAATCTGTAGTGAGTGTTTCTGAACTTGATGAATAAAAATAAAATTGCTGAATACTACAGTACAAGTTTTGGATTAGGTTATAGAACAAAATTTCCTGGAACTTTAGCTTCATTTATTACACTTTTTCCTGTTTGGATGATAAAAGAAAAATTTTCAACAGATATCATTTTGGTAATAATCATTACCTATGCCTTTTTTGCTTTTTTATCAATAAAAATTGTAACTGATAAAAATAAAAAAAAAGACCCACAATTTATAATTTCAGATGAACATTTAGGACAAGCAATTTCACTTTTATTCTGTGAGCAAAAAATTTTAGATTATTTACTAGCTTTTTTAATATTTAGATTTTTAGATATTAAAAAACCATTTCCAATTAATTATTTTGATAAAATTAATTCCCCTGCTGGTGTGCTTTTAGATGATGTTATGGCAGGAATAATAACATGCTCCTTATTTCTAGTTTTTTATGCAATTTATTGAATTAAAGAAAAAATTTATTCACACCCTAAAAAGTAAGAAAATAAAAATCTGTTTAGCAGAATCTATTACAGGAGGATTTTTGTCATCAGAATTAATAAAAATTAAAGGGGCATCTAGCTTCATTGAATATTCTCTTGTTACATATAGTAATAGCTCAAAAGAAAAAATTTTAAATTTAAATGATGAAATAAAAAAATATGGTTTAGTAAGCCCTGAAGTTGCAAAAATAATGGCAAAAAATGTAAGAAGATTTTCAAATTATAATAATTTACTCTCTATTTCATGTACGGGTTATGCAAGTAAAAATAAAGAAAAAGATTGCGAACTTGGTCTTGTCTATATTGGGATAATGTATAATGACGTTATAAAAGTTTTTAATCACAAATTTAAAGAGAAAAACAGGATTAAAATAATACAATTAACAACAGAACAAATGATAAAATTATCATATAATTTTATCATTCAATGTTGTAGAGAATAATTTTTTGATCTTTATCTTTAAAAAATAATTTATCTTTCAAAACCTGCTTTCTAAATTCTTTATTGTTTTTGAAATTATATTGAAATTTTTTTAATTTTACTTTTTCATTCTCTAATTTTTTTTTTTCCAAGATAAGTTCATCAATTATATTAAAATTTCCAAACAAAAATAATATACTTTTTTTACCTAAAAAAAGAGAGTGGATAATGAACAAAATAAAAAAAATGAATAGTAGAAATGATTTTTTTTTTTTTAAAATCATTTATAAAAATATTTTGAAAGGACCATTTGATGAAAAAGAAATATCGTTATCACCATCTTCAATTCTCAATAATTGGTTATATTTAGCTATTCTTTCAGATCTTGACAAAGAACCAGTTTTAATTTGACCAGATGCAATTCCGACGGACAGGTCTGATATAAAAGTATCTTCTGTTTCACCTGACCTATGCGAAATAATAGTGTTAAATTTATTATTTTTGGCTAAATTAATAGCTTCTAATGTTTCTGTGAGAGTGCCTATTTGGTTTAATTTAATAAGAATAGAATTTGCACAAGTTTCATTGATACCTTTTCTCAATTTTTCTGTTGATGTTACAAAAAGATCGTCTCCAACCAATTGACACTTCTTGCCTAAAGCAGATGTTAAATCTTTCCATCCATTCCAATCATTTTCATCTAATCCATCTTCAATCGATATAATCGGATAATTTCTAGTTAAATCTTCATAATATTTAATGAGAGATTGAGAATTTAACTGCAAAGATTCGCTTGAAAGATTATATTTATTGTCATCATAAAATTCTGAAGCTGCAACATCTAAAGCTATAAAAACATCTTTACCTGCTTTATAATTAGATGAATCTATAGCTTTTAAAATCAAATCAAGACATTCTTTATTGTTTGGAATATCAGGAGAAAAACCACCTTCGTCTCCAACAGATATAGAAAAATCATTTTTTATAAGAATATTTTTTAAACTATTAAAAATTTCACAACCTGCCCTCAGGGATTCTTTAAAGGAATCAAAGCCCATTGGAATAATCATAAATTCTTGAAAATTTAATTTATTATTTGAATGGCATCCACCATTAATTATATTCATCATAGGTGTAGGTAAAATATTTGAAACTCCGCCAAGATATCTATAAAGCGGTATATTAAAGAATTTAGAAGAGGCTCTAGCACATGCAAGAGATACTGCAAGTATTGCATTTGCGCCTAGCCTCGATTTATTCTTGGTACCATCAAGTTCTATAAGAGTGTGATCAATATTTTTTTGATCAGATGCATCATATCCAAGAATTGTTTGTTTGATTTCACCATTTATTGCATCAACAGCTTTTGTAACACCTTTTGAAAAAAACCTAGATTTGTCATTATCCCTAAGCTCGTGAGATTCAAAACTTCCTGTTGATGCTCCGGATGGAACAGAGGCCGAAACAAAAATCTCAGAGTTCAGCAGAAGGTCACATTCAACTGTTGGAACTCCTCTACTATCAATTATTTCTCTAGCAAAAATATTTTTAATTTTTGGCATAATTTAAAATATATCACTTTTAGCTAAGTTATCATAAAGTTTTACTGATTGAATTAATTTTCCTAATTTCTTTAAAGGGATCATACTGTCACCGTCTGAAGGAGCATTCTTAGGTTTTTCATGAGTTTCAATAAACAAACCAGATATTCCAACAGTAACACATGCTTTAGATAGAACATCTATAAATTGAGATTGTCCACCAGAATGTATACCTTTTCCTCCAGGTAATTGAACAGAATGCGAAGCATCAAATATAACTGGAAAACCTGTTAATTTTAATATGGGTAATGACCTTATATCAGTTACTAGGTTATTGTATCCAAACATGGTTCCTCTTTCAGTAAGAACAATATTTTTATTATTTGTAGATAAAAGTTTTTCAACAATATATTTCACGTCTGATGGAGCTAAAAATTGCCCTTTTTTTATATTTACAGGCAAACCAGTCTTGCCAGCTGAAACTAGTAAATCAGTTTGTCTACATAAAAATGCTGGTATTTGTATTAAATCTAATATTTTTTCTGCATGAGAAATTTGAGAAACTTCATGAACATCAGATGTAACAGGGCATTGAAATTCTTGCTTTATCATTGATAAAATATTTAAACCCTCTTTTATTCCTACACCTCTTTTACTTCTATAACTTGATCTATTTGCTTTATCAAAAGAACTCTTGTAAATATATTCAAATTTTAATTTTTTTGATAATTTATCAATTTCTGAACAAATTTCGAATGCATGTTGCTTACTTTCTATTTGACATGGACCCAAAATAAATTTTATTTCATTATTATTTGCAAAAGTAATATTTTTAATTTTAACTTTATGATTCTTCATTTAATTTATTTTCAATTAAAGCTTTAATATAAGAGTTAAAAATATCATGTGGCTTGAAAGGTGTTGATTTTAATTCAGGATGAAATTGGACACCAACAAACCAGGGATGATCAACTCTTTCCATAATTTCAACTAAATTTCCGTCTGGAGACATACCTGATATAACTATTCCACTATTTTTTATTTTTTCAATAAAATTATAATTTACCTCATACCTATGTCTATGCCTTTCACGTATAATTGAATTTTTGTAGATTGAAAAAGCTTTAGTTCCTTTTTTAATTTTTGATTTATAAGAACCTAGCCGCATACTTCCTCCAAGATTATTTAAATCTTGTTTAAATTTTTTTTTATTTTTTATCCATTCATGCATCATTGATATCACAGGAATTGAGGTTTTACCAAATTCAGTAGATGATGCATTTTCAAATCCCTTAAGATTTCTAATAGATTCAATTATTGCTAATTGCATTCCAAAACATATTCCAAGAAATGGTTTTCCTGAATTTTTTGAATATTTTATAGCATTAATTTTTCCTTCCGAGCCATCTTTACCAAATCCACCTGGCACTAAAATTCCATGAAAGTTTTTTAAAACTTTGGAACAATTATTGAGATTTTTTAATTTTCTTGAATCTATCCAAGAAATCTTAACTCTAGTATTATTAAATATACCACTGTGAAACAATGCTTCATTAAGTGACTTATATGATTCACTTAAATTTGTATACTTGCCAACAATTGCAATGCTAACTTCACCATTTAAATTTTCTAATTTTTTTAGAAATTTCTCCCATAAATTCAAAACGACTTTATTTGTTTTATTTAGATTAAAATGTCCAAAAATTTGTTTTAATATTCCTTCATTGTAAAGTTTGATAGGTACTTCATAGATAGTTTTGGCGTTTTCAACCATTATTACAGATTCATATGACAAGTTACAAAATAAAGAAATTTTATTTTTTTGTTCTTTATCAAATTTTTTTTCAGATCTACATAATAGAATATCAGGTTGAATTCCAAGCCCCAAAAGTTCTTTCACTGAATGTTGTGTTGGCTTAGTTTTAAATTCATTAGCTGAATCTAAATAAGGAACTAATGTTAAGTGAATAAAACATGTTTTATTTCTACCTAATTCGTTTCTAAGTTGTCTTAAAGCCTCAAGAAAGGGCAAACTTTCAATATCTCCAACAGTTCCTCCAATTTCACAAATCACGTAATCCTCATTATTTAAATCATCTTTGATAAAATTTTTAATCTCATCTGTTACATGAGGAATAACTTGAACAGTTGAACCAAGATAATCGCCTTTTCGCTCTTTTTTCAGAACTTTTGAATATACTTTTCCAGAAGTAATATTATCACTTTTTTTTGACTTAATTCCTGTAAATCTCTCATAATGACCTAAATCCATATCAGTCTCAGCTCCATCATCTGTAACAAAAACTTCACCATGTTGAGATGGATTCATTGTGCCGGGATCAATATTTAGATAAGGATCTAATTTTCTTACCCTTACTTTGTATTTAGATAGTTGTAATAAAGAGGCTATTGAAGACGAAACGATTCCTTTACCAAGTGACGAAACCACACCACCTGTGATAAAGATAAATTTAGTCATGACTTATCATAAATTTAAATTTTGTTATTCGATAGGTACCTTTAATTCTTCACTGTCATCTTTTTCTACATCAAACTCCTCTGGTATTAAATCCAACCTATCAATTATAGAATCATCTGTAGAATCAATTATGGATTCCTTATTAAAATTTTTGTTTGCAACAATTACAAGCGATAAACTGGTTAAGAAAAAGCAAACAGCTAAAAATGAAGTTGTTTTAGTTAATAAATTCGAAGTACCTCTTGCTGATAAAAAATCACCTAACCCAGCACTGGACTGACCAATACCAAGACCGCCTCCTTCAGATTTTTGAAGTAAAACAAGAACCACTAAAAAAATACATACGATTATATGGATTGACAAAACGACAGCAAACATGTGATCACAATAGTAAAATAATAGAAAAAATCAATTAAAATAAAAATATGATAAGATTTTATTTATTTCATTTGTATTAATACTTGCACCTCCTATTAAAACACCATCTGCATTTGAAACTTTTATTATTGAATCAATATTTGAGGAATTTACGGATCCTCCGTATAATATTGAATAGTTATTTGAAAATTTATTTTTTTCCAAAAACTTTTTTATAAAGTTAATTACCTCTAAAATTTCATTACTCGACGGTGTTATTCCAGTTCCAATTGACCAAATTGGTTCATAAGCAATAACAATTTCTTCGAGTTTTTTTGGAATACATTCTATAAGTTGCTCAGATAAAACAAGTAAAAAATTCTTTTGTTTTCTTTGTTCTAATGTTTCACCTATACAAATTATCGGTGTTAGCTTATTTTTTTGAAGTTGATTTGCCTTTTTATAAATTTTTTCATTACTTTCATTATAATATAATCTTCTCTCTGAATGACCGATTATTGAATATTTACAATTATATGATTTTATCATTTCAATACTTGAATCACCGGTAAAAGCTCCCTCTTTTTCATAGTGACAATCTTGAGAACCAAGAATGATATCTTTATCTTTAATCATCTCTGAAATTTTTGGGATTAGAAGAAATTGAGGACAAATAATATTTTTACAATGTCTTAATTTTGGAAGATTTAAGTTGATCATATTATCTATAATTATCTTTGAATTTGTAATATTTAAATTCATCTTCCAATTTGAAACAATTAATTTATTTTGAGACATAATTATGATATATACTAAAAAAATTTAAATATTAGGTATGTTAAACACTTTAAGAAATAGCTCAAAAAACTCAATACTAAAAATAATTTTAGGAACTCTACTGACTATACTTATAATAAGTTTTGCAATGTGGGGAACTGAAGACTTGGTTGGTGTAAATAAAAAACAAACTACTGTTGCCACAGTTGGTAATTTAAATATATCTTCTAGAGAATTTTATTCATTATACTCAAGGCAAACAGAGGAAATAAGAAAACTTTTAGGTTCAGCTCTTAATATAGAGAAATCAAGGCAATTTGGTTATGTTGATAGAGCTTTAAGTTCATTAATTAATAGAGCATTATTTAATAACGAGGCTGTTGAGCTTGGACTATCTGTGAGTGATGTAAATGTTAGAGATAGAATATTAAAAGATGATTCATTTAAAGATGATTTAGGACAATTCAGTGAACTTGTATTCAGACAACTAATATCAGAATCTGGATATACAGAAGATTCTTATGTAGAAGGTACTAGACAAGATCTTGCGAGAGAGCAAATGGTTGAAACAATAAGATCAAGTTTAGTGATTCCAGAAATAATGAAAAAAAAACTAATTGAATATAATCTTCAAGAAAGAACAGCTGATTATATGATTATCAAGGTTTCAGATGAAAAAATTAAAAAGCCATCACTTGATCAAGTTAAGGAATATTTTAATAAAAATAAAAAAGATTTTTTAACTAATGAATATAGAAGTGCAGAGACTTTATTACTCGACGCCAAAGAATATGCTAAGAAACTAAAAGTAACTGATGATGAAATAAAATTACTCTACGAAGAACGCAAAGAAAGTTTAATAGAACCAGAGCAACGTTATTTAAAACAAATTCTTGTTGATGATAAAATACTTTCAGATGAAATCTACAATTTAATAAATAGCGGAAAATCCTTTGATCAAGTAGCATTAGAAAAAGCTGAATTAACCAAGGATGATACTGATCTTGGATGGAATACTAAAAATGAATTACCTGAAGAAATTGTTGAAACAGTTTTTGGTTTAGACATAGATAATATCTCTAGACCTATTCAAAGTAGTTTTGGTTGGCATTTAATATTAGTTAAAGAGCTAAAAAAAAGAAAAGAGAAATCATATGATGATATGAAATTACAATTTAAAAACGAAATCCTTCTCGAAAAAGGTAAAGAAGCAGTTTTTGATTTACAAGATGACCTAGAAGATTTACTAGCATCTGGGAATACTTTCACCGAGATTTCTGATTTATTAGATGTTGAACTAATTAAAGCAACCAAAATTAGTAGAAATGGTAAAGATATCAGTGGTCAAAAAAATGAAGATTTTCAAGATGAAAGAATTTTAAGATCAATTTTTAATCAAAAACTAAACGAAGAAGGAAATATTATTGATATTGATAGAGATGAAGGCCTAGCAATAAGTCTAGTTGATGAGATTATTGAACCAAGAGAAATGACTTTTGACGAAGCCAAAGATCTAGCTAGCTCAAGATTAATGAATGTATTAAAAATGCAAAGCGCAGAAAAAAAAGCTAACAAAATAATTGATGAAATATCTTCAGGTAAAAAGATAAGTAATATTTCAAAAAAATACTCCCTAGAATTAAAAGGATTAAAGCCATTTACTAGAGCTGTTCCTGACAACAGTGTATTGCCTATTCCATTAATTTCTAAAATATTTGATTCCAAAGCTGGTGACGCAAATTTTGAAAAGAGAGGAGATTCTGAAATTATTATTGCTTATACGGCTGGAATTTCAGATAAAATTACGAATGATAAAGACGAAATCAAAGAATTTTCTAAAAAAATAAAAGAAGATATGTCTTTGGATTTACTTGCTCAATTTTCAGAAGCATTAAGAAAAAAGTATAAAATTACTATTAATGATGATGTAATCGATCAACTTAATTAAAAATGAATATTCTTCAACCTGACCTCAGGTTATTCAAAAAAAATTATAATCTAGGTAAAAATCAATTAATTTTTTCCTCTTTAGCGGCTGATGTACACACACCAGTTTCAACTTTAATAAAATTTAAAAAAGAAAAATATTCATTTCTTTTTGAATCAGTTGAAAAAGGAAGTCAAAAAGGAAGATTTTCCATAATTGGTTTAAAGCCTGATATTATTTGGGAATGTAAGAATAAAATGTGTATCACAATTGATCTAAATAAAAATAATAAGATCATTGAAAAAGAAGACGATCCACTAAAAAGTTTAAGAAAACTTGTTAATAAAAACAAAGTCAATATTCCAAAAATCCTACCTGGAATTGCATCTGGGTTGTTTGGCTTTCTTGGATATGAAATGATTCAGTATTTTGAAAATTTAAAACTAAACAAAAAAGATAATTTAGATTTACCTGAGTCAATTTTTTTAAGACCTTCTATTACATTAGTTTTTGATAATGTTAGTGATAAACTTTATATAACTAAGTTGATTTCACCCAATAATTTAAATGCAAAAATTTCATTTAAAAATGGTGTGGATGATATAACGAAAATTGTCAATAAAATCAACAAACCCTTAAAACAATCAAATCTTAAAACTTATTCTTTTGGTAAAAAAGTAAATATTTTTAAAAACGTCAAATCTAATACCTCATTTGAAGAATTTAAAAAAATGGTGAATACAGCAAAAAAATATATATTTGAAGGTGAAATTTTTCAGGTAGTTTTATCTCGAATCTTCAAAAAAAAAATCAATGTTGATGCATTATCTATTTATAGAGCTCTAAGAAATTTAAATCCATCGCCGTATCTATTTTTTATGAATTTCAATAAATTTAAAATTGTTGGGTCTAGTCCAGAGATTCTTATCAAATTAAAAGACAATAAAGTAACCGTAAGGCCAATTGCTGGTACAAGAAAAAGAGGTATTAATCAAATTGAAGATTTAAAAATGGAAAAGGAATTACTGAATGATCCTAAAGAAATATCTGAGCATTTAATGTTACTTGACCTTGGAAGGAATGATATAAGCAGAGTATCAAAACCTGGAACCGTAAAGGTAACTGATAAAATGTATATTGAATATTTCTCCCATGTCATGCATATTGTATCTAATATTAATGGTGAACTGGATAAATCTAATAATTCTACTGATGTTCTTTTTAGTGGATTTCCTGCAGGAACAGTTACTGGTGCCCCCAAAATTAGGGCTATTGAGATAATTGAAGAATTAGAAAAAAGTAGAAGAAATATCTATGCAGGATCAGTTGGCTACATATCATTTAATGGTGATATTGATACTTGCATAGCATTAAGAACAGCATTGATAAAAGATGAACATATTTTTATTCAATCTGGAGCCGGAATTGTAGCAGATAGCAAACCAATAAATGAATTTAAAGAAACTGAAAATAAAGCCATGGCTTTGTTGTCAGCCTGCGCTCATGCTGATAATTTTAGATAAAATATTATGTTAGTTTTAATAGATAATTATGATAGTTTTACATATAACTTAGTTCACTATTTTAAAGAAATTGGTCAAGAAGTACTTGTTTACCGGAATGACCAAAAAAAAGTGGAAGAAATTTTAAATTTAAAACCAGATTTTGTTGTAATTTCACCAGGTCCTAGTAAACCCACTAATGCAGGAATTTGTATTGATTTAGTTAAAGAAATTGCAAAAAAAAAAATTAAAGTCCCTATTTTGGGAGTTTGCCTTGGACACCAAGTAATTGCTGAAACATTCGGTGGAAAAGTTATTCAAAGTGGTAAACCTATTCACGGAAAAGTTAGTAAAATTTTTCATAAAAATTCAAAGCTATTTTCGAAAATAAGTAATCCCTTTAATGCTACAAGATACCATTCCTTAATAGTTGATAAACAGAAAATCCCAAATTGTTTGGATATTACTGCTTCAACTGAAGATGAGACAATAATGGCAGTTGAACATAAAGATTTAGATATTTTTGGAGTCCAGTTTCATCCAGAAAGTATATCAACTGATTCTGGACATCAATTGTTAAAAAATTTTTTAAAAACAAAAAAATAATTAATTCATTTTATTTTTATTAGTTTTTTATAAAATTTAATGATGATAAATATTAAAAGAATTTTTAAAAACCTTTTGGAAAAAAAAGATCTTAATGATAGTGAAGCCTCAAAACTGGTACAATTGATCTTTAGTAATAAATTAAGTGAGATTGAAATCTCAAGTATTCTAACGCTTCTTTATCTTAAGGAAGAAGGATTTGATGAAATATTTTCATTTGTAGAATATTTAAGAAAAAAAAGTGAATCAATATCGCTTAAAGGAGAACTCATGGATACATGTGGAACTGGCGGAGATAATAAAAATAGTTTTAATTTCTCAACAGCCACTTCAATTTTACTTAGTGCTTGTAATGTAAAAATAGTCAAACATGGAAATAGATCAATTACATCAAAATCTGGAAGCTTTGATGTTTTAGAATCTTTGGGAGTAAATATAAATTTAAATAAGGAAGCTCAAAAAAAATTTTTCAAAAAAAATAATATTTGTTTTCTGTTCGCACCAAATTTTCACAACTCTTTAAAATCAGTTTCATCAATAAGACAAAAACTTCCCTTTAGAACAATCTTTAATTTACTAGGACCTCTTTTAAACCCATGTAAATTAAAATATCAGTTACTTGGAGTGAGTAAAAAACAAAATTTAATTACTCATGCTAAATGTTTGAGTAAAATTAAAATAAAATCTGCATGGGTTGTTTTTAATATTAATGGATATGATGAACTTACAACAACATCTCCAAATATAATATTAGAAGTTAAAAATGGAAAGATTTCAAAAGAAAAAAAAATACATCCAAATGATTTAGGGTTTCAGGTAAGGAAAGAAGAAGAATTAAGAGGAGGCACTGGTCAAGAAAATGCATATATGATGAAACGACTATTTGAAGGGGAAACTGGGGCTATAAGAGATAATGTTTTATTAAATACATCGGCAGGCTTATTGATAAGTAATAAAGTTAAAAACTTAAAGGAAGGCATTGAGCTGTCAAAAAAAATTATTGATAGTGGAAAAGCTTCAAAAAAATTAGAAGAGTTAGTTAGATAAATGAATAAACTTGAAAAGATATGTAAAGTAAAAAGGCAACAACTTCAAAAAATAAAAAAAAATAATTGCTATAAGGATTTTAAAAAAACAAAACTTAGAGGATTCTTATCAAATTTAAAAAAAATAGATAATGCAAAATTTCCTATTATAGCCGAAATTAAGAAAAAATCTCCAAGTCGTGGAATTTTATGTAAAAACTTTGATCCTATTAAAATTGCACAAATGTATCAAAAAGCGGGAGTGAAATGTTTATCAATTTTAACTGAAGAAAAATTTTTTGGTGGAGATATAAACTTTATTCCTCTAATTAAAAAAAAAGTTTCATTACCAGTTTTAAGAAAAGACTTCATAATTGATGAGTGGCAAATTTATGAAAGTTATCATTTCGGAGCAGATTGTATTTTATTAATTTTTGCAATTTTGAATGATAAGGAAATAATTTCCTTCTATAAAATTGCAAAAAAATTGGGGATGGATGTAATTTGTGAAGTTCATGATGATATTGAACTTAATAGGGCAATTGATTTAAAAGTTGAATGTATTGGAATTAATAATAGAAACTTAAAAACGTTGGAAATAAATTTAGAAAATTTTCAATCTTTAGTAAAAAAAATCCCAGAAAATATCTTTAAAATTTGTGAAAGTGGTATAAAAAAAAACTCTGATCTTAATTTTTTAAGTCTACAAGGAGCGCAAGCTTTTTTAATTGGTGAAACATTAATGAAATCTGAAGATATTTATAAGACAACATTAGAAATGATAAATAAAAGATGAAATTTTCCCATATAAAAGAAAATAAAGTTAATATGGTTGATATTTCATCAAAGAAAACAACGAAAAGAGAAGCTATTGCAAGTTGTTCGGTTGTTTTTTCAGAAAAGACATTTAATAAGTTAATTGAAAATGGATCGCCAAAAGGAGAAATTTTTAATATATCTAGATGTGCTGGAATAATGGCAGCAAAAAAAACGAGTGAATTAATTCCTCTTACTCATAATATCAATTTATCATCTGTTCAAATTGACTTTAAAATTAATGAGAAAAAATATGAAATTGATGTATATTCAAAAGTTAAGACAAATTATGGTACAGGAGTTGAAATAGAGGCAATAACTTCTTGTTCCATCGCTGCTATTACAATTTACGATATGTGTAAATCAATTGATAAATCTATTAAAATTAATAATTTAAAATTAGACTCAAAAACTGGTGGAAAATCAGGTATATATATAAATGATTAGTTTCTTTAAAGCATGCCAAATAATAAAAAAAGAAATAAAACCATCTTGTAAAACAGAATTCATTGATTTAGAAAACGCATATAAAAGAATTTTAGCTAGAAATATTATTTCAGATTTTCATTCTCCAACAAATAACTTATCATCTATGGATGGTGCAGTTATTAATGAAAAAAGCATACCTCGTAGAGAATATGAAATAGTTGGTGAATCAAAAGCGGGCGAAAAATCCTCATCAGATTTTAATTGCAGACAAAGCAAGCTAATTTATACAGGTGCACCAATTCCCAAAGGAAAAAAGATCGTAATACCAAAAGAAAATTTTTCAATAGATGTTGAAAAAAATATTTTAATTGTAAAATCTTTTCCAAAAATTAATTTCATTAGAAAAAAAGGAAAGGATTTTAAAAAAAATCAAATTTGTTTATATAAAAATGATATTTTAAATATAAGATCACTGGCTTTAGCAAAAAGTTTAAAAAAGAAAAAAATATTAGTTAAAAAAAAACCAAGAGTTTTCTTGATAATTACCGGAGATGAAATAATTTCTAAAAAAAATCCCAGAGGATTAATTGAATCATCAAATGAGATTTTTATTAGATACTACTCTGAAATGTTTGGCTATGATCTGAAAAAAGTTGTTACGGTTAAAGATAATATTAGGGAGTTAAAACAAGCTTTTGAATCTACTAATGACTATGATTTTCTTATCACTTGTGGTGGTATTTCAAAAGGAAAATATGATTTGGTCAAAGAAGCTTTATTAGATTATGGATTGAAAATATTTTTTGATAAATTAAAAATCAAACCAGGAAAACCAACTACTTTTGGAAAGTTAAATAAAAATAAGTATTTTCTTGGGGTACCTGGTAATCCAATTTCATGCTTTATATCAGTACTTTTTATATTCTCTAAAATGATAAATTCATTCTACGGTTTTGAATTAATAAACTTTTCAGAAAGAAAATTAATATCTGATTCGTCCATTATCATCGCAAATAATTTAACAAATTTCTTAAGAATTAAATTATCAGCATCTAATAGTAAAAAATTTTATGTCTTAGATGATCAAGATAGTTCCCTTCAAAGGAAATTAAAGGATTCTGATGGAATTTTAATACTATCATCAAAAATAAATAATATTAAAA
>PAYV01000031.1 GCA_002715305.1 Rickettsiales bacterium
AGGCCCGGAGGGACTTGAACCCCCGACAACACCGTTATGAGCGGTGCGTTCTAACCAACTGAACTACGGGCCTATTGCATTAAAAAAAAATACATAGATTACTGATTAGTTATACCTCAAAGCCTTAATAATTCAAATAAAACAGATACTTTATACAGAAGAAAGCTTTCTGTATTTTATTATATGAAAAATTTCTTTTAGTTATCTAAAAAACTTCTCAATTTTCTGGATCTACTAGGATGTTTGAGTTTCCTCAAACCCTTTGCTTCAATTTGTCTTATTCTTTCCCTGGTCACGGAAAATTGTTGACCAACTTCTTCTAAAGTATGGTCTGTGTTCATTCCAATTCCAAACCTCATCCTTAACACCCTCTCTTCTCGGGGAGTCAAGGTTGATAAGACACTCGTTGTTGCTTCCCGAAGATTATTTTGTATAGCTGCATCCAATGGAAGTTTAATTGCTTTATCTTCAATAAAATCTCCAAGATGACTATCATCTTCATCACCTACAGGTGTTTCTAGACTAATTGGCTCTTTAGCAATTTTAAGGACCTTTCGCACTTTTTCCAGTGGCATGCCAAGTCTAGATGCAAGTTCTTCTGGTTGCGGTTCAACCCCATTCTCATTTAAGAGCTGTCTTGAAACTCTAACAAGCTTACTAATAGTTTCAATCATATGAACAGGAATTCTTATAGTTCTTGCTTGATCTGCAATTGATCTTGTGATTGCTTGTCTAATCCACCAAGTTGCATATGTAGAAAATTTATAACCTCTTCTATATTCAAATTTATCAACAGCTTTCATAAGACCAATATTACCTTCTTGAATCAAATCAAGAAATTGAAGACCTCTATTAGTGTATTTTTTTGCTATAGAAATAACTAACCTCAGATTCGCTTCAATCATCTCTTTTTTTGCACCACCAGATTCTTTGACACCTTTGTTGACGAGATTACAAACTTGATTAATTTCTTCATGAGTCATGAGTGTGACTTCTGTAATTTCTTTTAACCTTTTATGAATGTTATCAACATCCTCTTTTTTGGAAAATAAAACCCATTTTTTATCACTTCTTTTTGATAAATTCCTTATCCAATTTTTTTTGAATGAATTTTTTAAAAATTCATTGTCGAAATCATCATCTTCAATTTTTAGTTTCTTTGCTATATTTTTTAATTTTCTTCTAGCGCTAAAAACTTCCAAATTATATTTATTTAATGAATTAACAACATCATCAATTCTATTCTGATTAACAAATAGGTTCTTAATAACTTCAGAAACTGAATCTATATTTGAATCTATTTTCTTTTTTTCATTAATAGATGTTTTTTTTCTTAACTCCAAAGATGTTAAATATTGAAGTTTCAATTTTTTTAATTTTTTAAAGTGTTTTTGAAAATTATCTAGATTTTTTTCAATATGAGGCCTGAGATTCTCTTCTTTTTCAAGGATAGATAAATCTGAAAGACCACTATTTTCTTCATTGTTATCAGAGTCATCAAAATCATTTTCATCATCTTTTTCTTCTGAATCATCTTCTTCGACATTATCAAATATCTCACTATCCTTTATTGCAAGATCATTAAAATCTTCTTGTTCTCCATTAACGGATCTAAATGTTGAATCTAAATCAACAAAATCTCTTAACTGGCTTTCTGAAGTTTTATAAGAAACAGCAAAATCAGATATAAAATTCATAGACACAAAACACTTAGAAAAAGCCTCTATTGTTTTTTTCTTTCCACTTTCAATTCTCTTAGCAATTTCAATTTCACCAACCCTAGATAAAAGTTCAACGTTTCCCATTTCTTTAAGGTACATTCTAACTGGATCATCAGTTCTTCCTGTGTCTTCATCTTTTTCTTTTGTTAAGGGATTATTGGATGATTCTTCTTCAGATATATTATCTTCATTCTCATTATTAAAAATCTGTATGTTTAAATTATCAACCTTTGAATAAAATTCTTCTTTATCCTCTGATTGTTCATTTGATAATAAATCTTCAATCTCAGAGTAATTTAAAAAACCCTGTTTTTTACCTTTTGAAATCAGTTTTTTCATTCTCTCATTTAATTTATCTATAAGAGGTTCTTCGGACTGATCTTTTTTAATTTTGATATTTTTTCTTTCTTGAGTCATAAATGATTATCCCTTTTACATACTTTATATGAATATTGTATGAATATTACTCAAGTAATTTATTTCTTATACTTCTTATTTCGTTATTTATTTCATCATGTTTTTTTATTAACTTATCCAAAATTGATTTGTCTTTACACATAAGGATCTCTTTTTTTAAACTTTCTCTCTCATTTTCTACTACTGGAAGTCTTAAATTTCTTATGAGCTGTTTAAAAAAGATTTTCTTTTCATTATCATTTAAATTTATTATATGAGTTGATCTTAATGAAGATAACTCGTTGTACAGTTTATTATCTTTATTTTTGAAAAGGTCTAGATTTGATTTAATATCTGATTTGTCAGAAATTGAATGAATTTCAATGATTTGTAATCTGAATTTTTCTAATGTTGGATGATTTAATTTTAATAATGAAATCTCTTCGTGAAATTCTTCTAATAAATTTTCTTCAAATAATAAAAACATTAAAAATATCATGTCATTTAAATTCTTCTTAATTGTTGAATTTTTATTTTTCTCAGTAGAATATGATCTAATCTTGTTATTTTCCCAATAAAATTTGTCCTTTTGATTCTTTAAAAACTTAAAATATTCCCTAGAAACAGTACCATTTTGAATACTTTGTGAAATTTGAGAGATTTTTTGATCAATTAAAGCCATATTTTCAGGGGTAAAATCCCTAATTGAATTTTTAATACTCAACCAAATAATCATAGATAGATCCAAAGAATCTTCTTTTATAACATTGAATTCATGGACTGAATTCTGAGTAATAAAACTATCAGGATCATGATTATTAGGTAAAAAAATAAATTTTAATGATTTTCCAGGAACAAGAAATTTTAAAACTTTTAAAGCTATTGCTTCAACAGATTTCCTTCCAGCTAAATCCCCATCAAAACATACATAGGGTTTTGAAGAAAAGTTCCACATTTTATTAATTTGTATCTCAGATAAGGTAGTCCCCAATGTTGCAACAGAATTTTTAATTCCTTTTTGATACATTGAAATCACATCTAAATATCCCTCAACAAGAATTAACTCTTCATTTTTTTTTATCTGATCGAAGTTTTGTTTTAGTCCAAAAAGTGTTTCACTTTTTTTAAAAACAATGCTTTCTGGTGAATTTATATATTTAATCTTCGATTCTCGAATTGATCTCGCACCAAAACCTACTATTTGATTTGAAAAGTTAAATATTGGAAATGTAATTCTTCTACTAAATCTTCCAAAATATTCATTCTTTTTATTCTTAATAAAAAGACCAGAGCCATTTATTTCACTCTCTGAAAATTTTTTTGATAATAGATATTTTCTTAGAATAATATCATCAGGGCAAAACCCAACATTAAACTCCTTCAAAACTTCTATATTTTTAATTCTTTCGTAGATGTAATTGTAAGAAAATTTATCTTTGTATAAGTTTTCTTGGAAAAAATTATTACAAATCGTTAAAATTTCATAAAATCTTTTAAAAGTATTTGTTTTCCCATTTTTATTATAAAGAATCTCTATACCAAGATAACTAGCTAAAAATTTAAGTGATTCTCTAAAAGTTAAATTTTTATATTTTGAAATAAAATTGATAACATTGCCACCTTCTTTGCAACCAAAACAATAAAACAATCCTTTGTCATCAGTTATTGTGAATGAAGGTGTCTTTTCGTTATGGAATGGACATTTTCCAATATGTGAATTACCTCTAGGTGTTAGCTGGACATATTTTGAAATAAAATCTGAGAGTTTATGCCTATTATTAAATTCATTTAAAATTTCCTCAGCAGATTGAACTTTTGTCATAATTATAAGTTTTTTTTGGCAACTTCTGCTACTTCTTTCATATTTAGTTGACCAGGATACTTATCTTTTAAGAATTTAATTAATTTTCCTAAATCTTTTATAGATGAACAGCTAAGCTCTTTAACTGCTTCAGTAATAATTTTTTCTAACTCCCCTGATGTTATCTGTTCTGGTAGGAAAGAATTAATAATAATTATCTCTTTTTCTTCTCTTTGCCTAAGATCGTCTCTTCCAGCTTTAGAATATATTGTAACACTTTCTTTTCTTTGATTAATCATATTCTGAAGTAAATTTAGTATTTCTTCATCAGGAATTAAATCACCCTTTTTTTTGGACCTAAATTCAATATCTCTATCTTTTATTGCAGCAAGTACAAGCCTCAATGTTGAAGTAGCTATCGAGTCCTTTGCCTTAATATTCTTATTAAGGCTATTTTTAATTTTTTCTCTTAAAGATTCCATAAATTATATTTATCATTAACTGACATATATAAAATAATTAATCAAGTTTATAAATTTAGTAAACATATTGTTGCAAATTAATTTAATCGAGGTGTATTATCTGCAAAATGAATAAGTCAAATAAAAATTGTTTATTAATTTTAGAAGATGGAAGTATTTTTCATGGAAAAGGATATGGAGAAAAAGGAGATTATTTCGGTGAATTATGTTTTAACACCTCAATTACTGGATATCAAGAAATCTTAACAGATCCGTCGTATTACAATCAATTAATAACTTTTACATTCCCGCATATAGGAATAGTGGGGACTAATAATGTTGATTATGAAAGTGCTAAAATTTTTGCTTCTGCTTGTATCATTAATAATGATGTTTCAAAAGCGTCAAATTACAGATCACAATTAGACTTTGATGATTGGTTAAAGATTAATAAGAAAGCTTGTATAACAGGAATTGATACAAGAACTCTAACAAAAAAAATAAGAGAAAGTGGAGTATTAAATGCGATGATACACTTTCCGAAAAAAAATTTTGAAAAGGCAGACAAATTATTAAGAAGTTTAAGAAAATTACCAAAAATGAATGGTCAAAATCTTGCTTCATTAGTTTCTACAAACAAAAAATATTTATGGGATGGAAATGCAAACTATAAAATTAATTTAAAAGAATTTAAAAAAAAATTTATCGCAGTCATAGATTTTGGAATTAAAAATAATATTTTAAAACTTTTGGAATCTTCAAACTATAAGATTATTGTATTTCCCTCAAGTTCTTCTTATGAAGAAATTCTTTCTTATCAACCTTTAGGTTTTTTTCTTTCAAATGGTCCCGGAGATCCTGAAGCAACTTTTAAAAAATACAAAAAAGAGTTAAACTTAATTAAAGAAAGAAATATTCCTATCTTTGGTATTTGCTTAGGGCATCAAATTCTTGCGTTATTATTTGGAGCAAAAACTGAAAAAATGCATCATGGTCACAGAGGAGCTAACCACCCAATAAAAAATCTAATTACAAAAAAAGTTGAAATAACTGTTCAAAACCATGGTTTTGTAGTGTCAAAAAAAAGTTTACCGAAAAATGTAACAATGACTCATACTTCACTTTTTGATAAAACTTTGGCTGGTATTAAAATAAATAATAAACCCTTTTTTTCTGTTCAATATCACCCAGAATCTTCACCAGGGCCTCAGGATAGTAGTTATTTATTTAAACAATTTAAAAACCTGATTCAAAATTATGCCAAAAAGAAATGATATTAAAAAAATAATGATTATTGGTGCTGGACCTATTGTTATTGGTCAAGCATGTGAATTTGACTACTCTGGTGCACAAGCATGCAAAGCATTAAAAGAAGAAGGATATAAAATAATATTAGTTAATTCTAATCCGGCAACAATCATGACAGACCCAGATCTTGCTGATAGTACTTACATAGAACCATTAAATGTTGAAATGCTAGAAAAAATAATATCTATAGAAAAGCCTGATGCACTATTGTCAACTATGGGTGGTCAAACAGCTCTAAATTTATCAATTGAATTAAAAAAAAAAAAAATTCTTAGTAAATTCGGAGTACAACTAATTGGGGCGAATGAAAAAGTTATTGAAAAAGCTGAGGACAGAGATTTATTTAAAAAATCAATGAAAAAAATTGGTTTAGATGTACCTAAAGGTTTTATTGCTGGATCCTTAAATCAATCTGAAAAAATACTTAATAAACTTGATTTCCCAATAATAATAAGACCATCATTTACTCTTGGTGGTTCTGGAGGAGGAATTGCAAATAACAAGTTTGAATTTCTGAAAATTGTTAAAAAAGGTCTTAACTTATCACCAATTAATGAAGTGTTAATTGAAGAATCACTTGTTGGGTGGAAAGAATATGAAATGGAAGTTATCAGAGACTTTGATGATAATTGTATAATAGTCTGTTCAATTGAAAATATTGATCCAATGGGTGTTCACACTGGAGACTCTATAACTGTAGCCCCGGCATTGACTTTGACAGATAAAGAGTATCAAAAAATGAGAAATCAATCTATTCAAGTAATCAGAGAAATTGGAGTTGAAACAGGTGGAGCAAATGTACAATTTGCAGTAAATCCTAAAACAGGAAGAATGGTTGTAATTGAAATGAATCCGAGAGTATCCAGATCATCAGCCTTAGCATCCAAAGCAACAGGGTTTCCAATCGCAAGAATTGCTGCAAAGTTAGCAATTGGATTTTCTTTAGATGAATTGATAAACGATGTAACTAAATCAACACCAGCATCATTTGAACCAACAATTGATTACATAGTTACAAAAATACCACGTTTTACTTTTGAAAAATTTAGTGAAACTGAAGATACCTTAGGAACAGCAATGAAATCTATTGGTGAATGCATGGCTATTGGAAGAAACTTTAAGGAATCTTTTCAAAAGGCAATCCGAAGTTTAGAAATTGGCTTGTCTGGTCTCAATAAGACAGAAAATTTATTTAACAAAACAAAAAAACAATTATTATCTTTGCTTGAGGATAATAGACCAAATAAATTTTTGATAATTGCTGAATGTTTGAGACAAAATGTACCTATTAGTAGAGTAATATTAAAGTCCAAATATGACCCTTGGTTTGTAAGAGAAATTCACGAAATAGTAAAAATTGAAATTGCTTTAAAGAGAGAAAAATTTAATTTGGCTCTATACCTTAAAGCTAAAGCTAATGGTTTTTCAGATAAAAGAATTGCACAAATAATTAATAAAAAAGAACTATTTCTTGAAAAATTCAAAACAAAAAATAATATTCGTTCTTGTTTTAAAAATATTGACACTTGTTCTGGTGAATTTAAATCATTAACTCCTTATATGTATTCAACCTGGAGTAATATTGAATCAAGTAAATTATTCGAAGATGAGACTAAAGTAACAAATAAAAAAAAAGTAATAATCATTGGAGGTGGTCCAAATAGAATTGGTCAGGGTATAGAATTCGATTATTGTTGTGTACATTCATCATTTGCGATCAAACAAATGGGAATAGAATCAATTATGATTAATTGTAATCCTGAAACAGTTTCAACTGATTTTGATATTTCGAATAGGCTTTATTTTGAGCCTTTGGATAGTGAGTCTGTGATTGAAATTTGTAAAGCTGAAAATGAAAATAATAAACTTTTGGGTGTTATAGTCCAATTAGGAGGACAAACACCTTTAAAATTATCTGAATTACTTTCAAAATCAGGAATAAAAATATTAGGGACTTCTTTTAAATCAATCGATTTATCTGAAGACAGAGATAATTTTAATAAATTAATGAAAAAGCTAAAAATTAATCAACCAAAAAGCGATATTGTTTTTAATTTAAATGAAGCAAAAACTGCTATAAAAAGAATTCAGTTTCCCATTGTAATTAGACCATCCTATGTTCTTGGTGGAAGAGCAATGAAAGTTCTTAATTCAAAAAAGGATTTGGAATTATATTTCAAATCTGACTTTATTCTTAATAATAAATCAATTTTGATAGATGAATTTCTTATTAACGCTAAAGAAATTGATGTAGATGCTATATCTGATGGAAATGAAGTATTTATCGCTGGAATACTTGAGCATATTGAAGAAGCGGGTGTCCATTCTGGTGATTCAGCATGTTCATTGCCTCCACAATCAATTTCTAAAAATTTAATTAATGAAATAAAGGCAATAACTCGGTTAATTACAATAAATTTAAAAATAATCGGGTTTATAAATATTCAGTTTGCGATAAAGGACGAAAAAATATTTGTTATTGAAGTTAACCCTAGAGCAAGTAGAACAGTTCCATTCATTTCTAAAGCACTTGGAATTCCACTTGCAAATATAGCTACAAAATTAATGCTAGGAGTACCGTTAAAAAAGTTTAATTTAAAAGAAGAAAAAATTGACTATGTTTGTGTTAAAGAATCTGTATTTCCTTTTGACAGATTTCCCGGTGAAGACATAATTTTAGGTCCAGAAATGAAGTCTACCGGGGAAGTTATGGGTATTGAAAAGAATTTTCCAAGTGCTTTTCTTAAATCACAAATTGCTGCCGGAAATAAATTACCAAGAAAAGGTTCTGTTTTTATTTCTGTAAGAGATAGAGATAAAGAAAATATAATTTTAATGTCCCAAATTCTTGAAAGATTGAATTTTAAAATCTTTGCTACCAAAGGGACTACAGATTTTTTGAGAAGAAATGCTATAAAAGTTCAGGAAGTTAGAAAGGTAAATGATGGTAGTCCTCATATAGTGGATTTAATTGAAAATAATCATATTAATTTAATTATAAATACAACAAGTGGTGATAAATCAATTGCTGATAGTTTATCCATAAGAAGAAGCGCAATCAGAAATAAAATACCATATTTTACAACAATTTCTGCTGCTAAAGTTGCTATATCTGGATTAAATATAATTGCAAAAAACGATCTTAGTGTTAAATCACTTCAAGAATTCTATAAACAATAGAATAAAAAAAATAACTCATTATAATAGTCAATTATGGTTGAAAAATTTCCAATGACAGCTGATGGTTTTAAAAAACTCAAGGTTGAACTAGAACATTTAAAGAATACAGATAGGCCTAAAGTAATTAAAGATATTGCTGAAGCACGTGAGCATGGTGATTTATCAGAAAATGCTGAATATCATGCTGCTAGAGAAAGACAAAGTTTTATAGAGGGAAAAATAGCTGAGCTTGAAAATAAAATAAGCCGAGCTGAGGTAATCGATATATCATCAATTGACTCATCTAAGGTAGTGTTTGGAGCTACAGTTAAAGTTGTTGATCTATCAAATAATAGTAATCATATATACCAAATTGTTGGAGCAGACGAAGCTGATATAGAAAACAATTTAATCTCAGTCTCTGCTCCCTTAAGTAGAGCCATGATTAATAAAAGCGTTGATGATATTTTTGAAGTAATTACTCCGAACGGAACAAAAGAATATCAAATTAAATCTATAACATTTAACTAAAATTCATGAAAAAAATTCAAAATGTTGCAATCATTGGTTCTGGACCGGCAGGTTATACTGCGGCAATATACTGTTCTAGAGCTGGCCTTGAGCCAATAATGATTTCTGGACTTGAACCTGGAGGACAACTAACAATTACAACTGATGTTGAAAATTTTCCAGGTTTTGAAAAGCCTATTCAGGGACCATGGCTAATGGATCAAATGAAAAAACAGGCGGAAAGTTTTGGTACCAATATTGAGAATGACTACGTCTTAGAGGTGAATTTTGGTGAATTTCCTTTTAAGATTAGGACAGAAAAAAAAGAAATTAATACTTACTCAATAATTATCGCAACAGGGGCAAAAGCTAAATGGCTAGATATAAACGGTGAAAAAGAATTTATGGGTTTTGGAGTGTCTGCTTGCGCAACATGTGATGGTTTTTTTTTTAAAAATAAAAGAGTAGCAGTTGTTGGAGGGGGCAATACTGCAGTAGAGGAAGCTATTTTTCTGTCTAATTTGTGTAAAAAGGTTTTTCTGATACACAGGAGAGATAAATTACGTGCTGAAAAAATAATGCAAAAAAGACTTATGGAAAAAAAAAATATTGATATTGTTTGGGATACTGAAGTTAAACAGATTAATGGGGACTTAGATAAAAAGCAATTAAAGTCTATTACTACTTTTAATAACAAAAACAATAAGAAGTCAGAATTAAAGGTTGATGGATTCTTTGTCGCTATCGGGCATAGCCCAACAACCGAACTTTTTAAAAATTTTGTAAAGATGGATAATGAAGGCTACATATTAACTGAACCAAACTCGACAAAAACAAGTATTGAAGGTGTATTTGCAGCCGGAGATGTTACAGATAAAATTTTCAGACAAGCTGTGACAGCCGCAGGCATGGGTTGCATGGGAGCAATAGAAGTTAAAGATTTTCTTAATAAAAAAAAAATTATTTAGATTCAATTCCATTAAGTATTTCTAAATGAGTTGGACAGTCAACTTTTTTTTCTTTTGAAAAGTTTACAATTGATCCAGATAACCATCTTAATTCTAATCTTTTATTTTTTTTAAAATCATAAAACATAGAAGACGTCATTTCTGAAGGCATTTTATCAATTTTTTCCAACCAACTTTTCACAGGATTACTTTTAAAGTTAATACCATATGATTTTGACAAATTGTATGTCTCGTGCATAGCTTCTATAAATTTTTTTTTTAATTCAGGTGTTTCAAAAATCTCTCCAATAGTCTTTTCTGTTAAGGTCGTTATTCCGCTATAAGCTGACAGAAAAATGAACTTATCCCATATTTTTTCTTTAATATTATTTTTAAATCTTATATCCAAACCAATTTTTTGACATTCCTGACAAAAAAAATCTAGCTTTTTATCATATTGTTGATCGTAACGACCAACAAAAAATGTTGCTAATTTTCCTATATGATCTATCTCTTGCTCTGAGTTTACAACAGAGGAAATTTGAGCAACTGCTCCATACGTATTCTTCAAACCCAAAGTTTCTTTTATTTTTTCCTCAGAATAAATTCCATTTTGAAATGGAAGAAAAATATAATTTTTCTTAATTTTTTCTAAAACCTCAGTTAAAACTGCGTCAAAATCATAAAGTTTAACAGTATTAATAATTATATCAAAAGATTCTGAGTTTGAGAGAGAATCTCTAACATCTAAATTCTGAATTATTTTTTTTTTATTCAAACTATTAATAATCAAACCATTTTTTTTTATAAAAGTTAATCTTTTACCCCTACATAAATAAGTAGTTTTAAAATTTGATTTTTCTAAACATGATCCAATATATCCTCCAACTCCACCTAAACCTACAACAAGTATTTTCATTTATTTTAATTTATTAATTGCTTCTGAAATTAACACACAAGCCTCTTTGATATTTTCAAGAGATGTAGCGTATGAAATTCTAAAAAATGGTGAAACACCAAATGCTTCTCCTGGCACAACGGCTACACCAACTTCATCAAGCAAAAATTCACAAAAAGTAAAATCACAATCAATTTTTTTAAATTTGGTCTTTTTGTTTATAAATCCACCACAAGATACAAAAAGGTAAAATGCTCCCTCAGGTTGAAACGCTTCAAAACCCTCAATTGAATTAAAGAAATTAAGAAGATAATTTCTTCTTTCTTCAAACTTCTTTAACCAATCTTTTAAAAAATCTTTTGGTTGATCTAAAGCCCGACTTGCGGCCATTTGACTAATAGAACATGGGTTTGTTGTACTTTGAGACTGAATTTTTGCAATTGCTTTAATTATTTTTTGTGGACCAGCCCCATAACCTATTCTCCAACCTGTCATTGAGTAAGCTTTTGAAACACCGTTAACTATAAATGTTCTATCAAATAATTTAGGCTCAACATTTAATATATTTTTAAAAGTTTTATGTTCGTAAATAATATGTTCATAAATATCATCTGAAAGGATCATAATAGAGGGGTATTTTAATAAAACTGAAGAAAGTTCTTTTATTTCTTCTTTTGAGTAAACTGCGCCAGTTGGGTTGCATGGAGAATTTATTATAAACCATTTTGTTTTATTACTAATTTTTTTCTCTAATAGTTGTGGAGTAATTTTAAAATTTTCTGACATAGTTGTTTCAACAATTATAGGTTTTCCTCCACATAAAGAAACAATATCGGGATATGATACCCAATAAGGTGCTGGAATAATAACTTCATCATTTTTATTTATAGAGGACATAAATAAATTATAAATGACGTGTTTTCCCCCTACTCCAACTGTAATCTGACTGGATTCATACAAAAGATCATTTTCTTTCTTAAGTTTATTTTTAATAGATTCCTTTAACTCTATAATTCCATCAACTTGTGTGTATTTTGTGAAACCATCATTTATTGCTTCGATAGCTTTGTTTTTTATATGATCAGGGGTATCAAAATCAGGCTCACCAGAGCTTAAACTAATAATTTTTCTTCCCTTTAATTTTAATTCTCTGGCTTTTTGAGAGATTTTTACAGTCAAAGATTGTTCAAATCTGTTAATTCTTTCTGAGATAATTGTCATTAATAAAGAAAAAAATTTAAAAGTATGATTTTTCGATTATATATAAAGATTATAAAATTTATAATATTAATTTTTTTTTTTATGACAATTTCAAAGTTTAATTTAAAAAGTTTGTATAATCCATCAGGTGATCAGCCTGATGCAATAAAAAAACTTGTCTCAGGACTCTCTTCAAAAAATAGTGATCAAGTTCTTCTTGGTGTGACTGGGTCAGGAAAAACATTTACTATGGCAAACATAATAAATAAACTTCAAAGACCTGCATTAATATTTGCCCCAAACAAAATACTCGCTGCACAACTTTATGGTGAAATGAAAAGTTTTTTTCCATCTAACTGTGTTGAATATTTTGTATCTTATTATGATTATTATACCCCTGAAGCTTATGTTCCTAGAACTGATACATATATTGAAAAAGAATCATCTATCAATGAACAAATTGATAGAATGCGTCACTCTGCAACACGATCAATCTTAGAAAGAAGAGATACAATTATTGTTGCAAGTGTTTCTTGTATTTATGGAATAGGATCGGTTCAATCGTATTCTTCGATGTCTTTTAAAATTAATAAAGGTGAAGAGTTTGATCTTGAAAAAATCAAAAAAAGACTTGTTGAATTACAATATAAGAGAAATGATCAAGTACATTCTAGGGGGACTTTCAGAAATTTAGGAGATATGTTAGAGATTTTTCCTGCTCATCTTGAAGATAAATCATGGAGAATATCTTTTTTTGGTAACACAATTGAGTCTATTGATGAATTTGATCCTTTTCTTGGTACTGTATCAAAAAATTTAGAGGATGTTACAATATATGCCAATAGTCACTATGTAACTCCAAAACCATCACTTCAAAAAGCAGTTAAGCAAATAAAAGAAGAGTTAATTGAAAGAATAGCTTTTTTTGAAAAAGAAAAACTTTTGTTAGAAGCTCAAAGAATTGAACAAAGAACAAATTTTGATATAGAAATGATTGTAGCTACTGGAAGCTGCTCAGGAATAGAAAACTATTCTAGATATTTGTCAGGTAGAAATGAAGGAGAACCACCCCCTACTCTTTTTGAATATTTGCCCAAAGATACTATCCTCTTTATTGATGAATCTCACGTTACAATTCCACAAATTAGGGGAATGTTTAAAGGAGACAGGTCACGAAAAGAAACATTATCAGAATATGGTTTTAGACTACCCTCTTGCAAAGACAACAGACCATTAATGTTTGAAGAATGGGAATCATTTAAGGGTCAGACGATTTATGTTTCTGCTACACCCGGAGAATATGAGTTAAAAAAAACAAAAGGAGTTATTGTTGAACAAGTAGTAAGACCAACTGGCCTTGTAGATCCAATATGTGAAATCAGAAAAGCAACAAATCAAATTGAAGATATCATTGAAGAATGTAAAAGAATGAAGATAAAAAATCTTAGAGTTTTAATAACTACTCTTACAAAAAAAGATGCAGAAAAAGTAGCCGAATTTTTAAATGAAAATGATATTAAAGCCAAATATATGCACTCAGATATTGATGCACTGGAAAGAATTGAATTAATAAAAAATCTAAGAATGGGATCATTTGAAGTTCTTGTTGGAATAAATTTATTGAGAGAAGGTTTAGATATACCAGAATGTGGTTTAGTTGCTATATTAGATGCTGATAAAGAGGGTTTTTTGCGCTCTCATGTGTCATTAATACAAACCATTGGAAGAGCAGCAAGAAATCTAGAAGGTAGAGTAATATTGTATGCAGATCAAAAAACAGACTCTATTTTAAAAGCAATTGAAGAAACTACAAGGAGAAGAATTAAGCAAATAAATTATAATAAAATAAATAAAATAATACCAAAATCTACATATAGAAAAATTGAAGACATCCTACCTTACGTCGATGTAAAGAATAATAAAAAAGTAAATAATGGGACCGTTAGCATAGATGAACTTAAAAAAAAAATGATTTCATTTGCAGAAAATCTTGAATTTGAAAAAGCAGCAGAAGTGAGAGACCAAATTCAATCTTTAGAAAAAAAACAATTAGGAATAAATGAATAAAAATAAAACAGCTTTGATTACTGGTGGTGCAAAAAGAATAGGTAAATCTATGGCCTTACATTTAGCAAAAAATAACTGGAATATAGCTATTCAATATAATCAATCCAAAGATGATGTTTTAAAATTAAAATCAGAAATCAGCATTTATAATATCAAATTTACAGCGTATAAATTTAATTTCACGTCAAACAAGAACTTTGAAGATTTCTTCAATAGAATGTATAGAGATTTTGGCCAGATTGATCTTCTTGTAAACAATGCATCTATTTTTGATTACGATACAATAGAAATTACAGATTTAAAAACCTTTGATAACCATATAAATGTTAATCTTAGAGCACCTTTTTTCTTATCAAAATATTTTGTAAAAAATTTAAAAAATGAAGGATTGATAATAAATATTTTAGATCAAAGAGTTAATAACATAACACCATATTTTACCTCATACACTATTAGTAAATGTGCTCTTGAATCTTTAACTAAGAGTTTAGCCCTTTATTTGGCTCCAAAAATTAGAGTAAATGGCATATCTCCAGGACCTACATTACAAAGTAAGCATCAAACAAATAATCAATTTAAAAACCAAATTTCAAAAACACCGTTGTTAAAAAGAGTTGAACTTAATGAAATTAACAATGCTATAGATTATATAATTAATTGTAAATCTGTAACTGGACAAGTATTAACGATTGACTCTGGTCAGAGTTTGGGTTGGGCTAACAGCAAGTCAAGTAATTTTTCAAGAGATTAAAATTTTACTAAAGTTGTTCACAAACGAAATTTTTGGATTTAAATTTTTTATAATACTAAATTATTAACTTAAAAAAATTATTAATCATAAAAAAATAGATTTAACCCAGTAAAAACAATGACTTATAATTTTGCTTAAATTTTAATCATTTTACTAGAAGTTGCAGAAATATTACAATTAGAGAGAAAACTCAAAGTTTATTAACAAATTTATCCACAAAATTAGTGGATAGTATTTTTCTTTTAATTTTTTATAATAAAAGCAATATCTTATGGATAATTATGATGGAAGAAACAAAGTATAACTTCTCAAAAGGAAAGCAAATATTAAAAGATGCTGCAACAATTTTTCCTAATGGTTCTGGAATTTATAAGTTTCTAGATAACAGAAGGAATATATTATATGTCGGGAAGGCAAAGAATTTAAAAAAGAGAATTTCCTCTTACCTCAATGAGTATAGACAAACAAATAAAACAAAAACTTTAATTAGTGAAACTGATAAAATAAATTTTATAAAGACTCCATCTGAAATAGATTCGCTTATTTTAGAAAATAATCTTATAAAAGAACACAAACCAAAATTCAACATTAGATTGGTTGATGATAAAAGCTATCCATTCATAATAATTGAAAAAAAATCAAAATGGGCACGAATTCGAAAATTTAGAGGCAAACAAAATAATAACGATATTTTCTTTGGACCATTTTCTCATTCTTATGCAGTTGATGAAGTATTAAAACATTTAGAAAAGGCTTTTCTAATTAGAAGCTGCTCAGATAACATTTTTAATTCAAGAAAAAGACCATGTATTCTTTATCAAATAAAAAGATGTAGTGCACCATGTGTGGGTAAAATAAACATCACTGAATATAATAATTTAGTTGATAAAGCAATTCTTTTTCTAAAAGGAAAGAATTCTTTTATTAAAGATGAATTAATGAAAGAAATGAAATTTGAAAGTGATAAACAAAACTTTGAAACAGCTGCTATATTAAGAGATAGAATAAAAGCTCTTACAAAAATTTCTCATGAAAAATACTCTGATTTAAATAATAAAGAAAATTTTGATGTAATTTGTTGCTCCAAAAAAAATGATTTTATTTGTGTGCAAATTTTTTTCTTTAGGTCAGGAAAAAATCTTGGAAATAAAGAGTTTTTTATTGAAAATCCAGAGCTTGACGATTTAGAAATAATATTTAGTCAATTTTTAATTTTTTTTTATAGCTTAAATATTCCACCAAAATTTATGTACATTAATACAAAACTTAAAGACACAAAGTTAATTTCTGGAGCAATTTCAAAAAAAAATTCCAATAATGTAATAGTTAAGTTTCCTTCTAGAGGTAAAAAATTATCATTAGTCAGAATGGTTGAACAAAACATATCAATATCAATTGAAAATAAACTCAAAAATGAAACAACTAACAAAAAATTATTAAAATTTCTACAATCATTACTAAAACTAAGGAAGATACCACAAAGAATTGAAATTTATGATAATAGTCATCTAAATGGAACTAATCCAGTTGGTGTAATGGTTGTTTATCAAGGATCAAACTTTCAAAAAAATTTGTACAAAAAATTTAATATCAACAATAATAATTATAAAATTAGCGATGATTACTTTATGATGTCTCAAGTAATTGACAGAAGATTTACTTTTTCAGATAATTGGAAGTTAAATATGCCTGATTTAATGATTATTGATGGTGGAAAAGGACATGTAAGTAAGGTGAAAAAAGTTTTATCGGATAAAAAAATAAATGATGTTGAAGTAATTGGTATCGCTAAAGGTAGAAATAGAAATAAAGGTGAAGAAACTATTTATACAAAATTTGGAATAATAAAATTAGAGAAATCTAATAAAGGTTTATTTTTTCTCCAAAGGTTAAGAGATGAAGCTCACAGGTTTGCAATTTCATCTCAAAAGATTAGAAGAAATCAGGCCATGAAAACCTCAGTATTTGATAAAATAAATGGAGTAGGAAATAAAACTAAAAAGGATTTATTAAGCTTCTTTGGCTCAATTGAAAATGTTAAGACAGCAAGTTTAGATGATTTAAAAAAAGCCCCTGGTATAGGTGAAAAAACTGCAATAAACATATATAAGGAGTTTAATAAAATTGTTTAAGAAAAATAACATTCCAAATTTTCTAACTTGTATAAGAATTTTCCTTATACCCTGTATAATTCTATTTTTAATGTCAGAAAAAAGTGATCATCACTGGATTTCTTTGATATTATATTTTTTTGCTTGTATTTCAGATTTTTTAGATGGTTATATGGCCAGAAAATTTCAGTTAGAATCAAATTTTGGAAAATTCTTTGATCCAATTGCTGATAAAATTTTGGTAGTTTCAATAATTTTTATTATGGTTGTTGAAAATAAAATTCAAGGTTTTTTAGTTTTTCCAGCTTTAATAATAATCTTAAGAGAAATCTTAGTTTCTGGTTTAAGGGACTTTTTCTCTCATAAAAAAGAAAATCTTTTAGTGACTAATTTATCGAAGTGGAAAACATTAATTCAGATGTCGTCATTAGGTTTTCTCATTGTACATGATAATTTCGAAACTATATTTATTTTTTTTGTAGGTGCCTCTGGTTTAACCGTAGCATCTATCCTTACAATTTATACTGGGTACATATACTTTAAAAATAATATCAAATTATTTTAGTATGGCTAAAATCTTTGGAATAATAGGTTGGAGCGGGTCTGGAAAGACTGATGTTGTTTGTAGAGTCATAAAATATATTAAAAAAAAGAAAGTTTGTGTCTCCTCAATTAAACATACGCATCATGATTTTCAAATTGACAAACCTGGAAAAGATAGTTTTAAACAACTTAATTCTGGTTCGAATGAGGTAATCATTTACAGTGAAAAAAAATGGGCTATGGTAAGTTCTTTACAAATCCAAGAAATAAAATTGAGTGATATTATAACTAAATTCTCTAACCAAACTGAAATTATAATACTTGAGGGCATGAAGTTTAGTAAGATTCCAAAAATAGAGGTTTACAGATCAAGTCTAAATAAACCTCTACTTTGTAGAAATGATAAATATATTAAAGCAATTATTTACGATAAATTAAATCCAAAATTTTCTAATTATAAAATTCCAAAATTTAGTTTTAATGATACAAAAGGAATAGGTGAATTTATATTGAACTTTACAAAAAATGAAAATGAGTAAAAAATTAATGCCCATTGCAAAGGCAGAAAAGATTTTATTAGAAAGTGCATTTGAGATAAAAAAAATCGAGACTGTTTCATTGATAAATTCAGAGAATAGAGTTTTAGCAGAAAATATTTATTCATCTATCAACCTTCCAGAGGAAAATAATGCAGCGGTAGATGGTTATGCTTTTAATTATAATAAAATAAAAAAATCAAAAAATAGTATCAAAATTGCTGGAGAGTCCTGTCCGGGGGTACCTTTTCTTGGTAATGCAAATCCTAATCAAACTATAAAAGTGTATACTGGCGCATTAATAATTAAAAGGAAATATCCCTTCATTGATACCGTAGTCATGGAAGAAGATTGTAAAATAAAAAATAATAAAAGTATTGTAATTAGTAATTTTCCAAATTTTGGAGCAAATATAAGAAAGAAAGGTGAAGATCTAAAAATTAATGAACTAATATTAAAAAAAAATAGAAAAATAAGAACTGTAGACTTAGCCCAATTATCCTCAATAGGTAAAAAAAAAATTAAAGTCTATAAAAAAATTAAGGTTGGTATTTTTTCTACCGGAAATGAACTCCAAGAATTTAATAGTAAGAAAAAAAAATATCATATTTATGATTCAAATAAACTTACTCTTATTTCTTTGTTTAGAAAGCTCAATTGTGATGTCATTGACCTTGGTATTATTAAAGATAACTTTATGGAAACAAAAAAAAGAATTGTAAATAATTCTAAAAATTTTGATCTACTAATTACTTCTGGTGGTATTTCATCAAGTTCAGAAGATAAAGTTTCTGAATTGTTGGTTAGTACAGGATTAATTAATTTTTGGAAATTAGCAATAAAGCCTGGAAGACCAATAGCTTTTGGAAAAATCAACAAAACTCCATTAATTGGCTTGCCAGGCAATCCTGTAGCTGCGATTATAACATTTTTTATGTTAATTACTCAATTTGTCGAAAAGCTTTCAGGAAATCATGATAGAAGATTATTTTACAGACACTTTCCATCAAACTTCAGTATGAAGAAAAAAAAAGGTAGGACAGAATGGCTCAGAGGTTCAATAGTAAAAGTAAAAAATAAATATTTCGTTCAGAAATTTAGCACAACAGGGTCTGGAATTATTTCATCAATCACAAAATCTGATGGTATTATTGTCATTGAAGAAAAAATTACTAATATAAAAAAAGGAGACCTTTTAAAGTTTTATAAATTTGAGGATTTAACAAATTGAAAGTATTTTACTTTGCAGAATTAAAACAAATTATTGGAAAAGGCCATGATAATATAAATTTATCAAAAAAAATGAGAGTTCTAGATGTAATAAAATTATTAAAGGAAAAAGATAAAAATTATACTAAAGCTTTTTCTAATTTAAAAAATATAAAGTGTGCTGTTAATTGCGAATACTCTAATTTCACAAAAGTGGTTGTTAATAATGATGAGATTGCTTTTTTTCCACCTGTGACAGGTGGTTGATGAAAATAATATTTCAGAAAAAAAAAATATACCCTGAACGGGAGTTAAAATATTTTTCAATGAAAAATAAATTGTCTGGTTCTACAATGTCATTTTTAGGTAAAGTGAGGAACCATAGAAATAAAAAAAAAATAATGAGCATGGAAATAGAATTTTATGAAAGAATGGCATTGTTTCAAACAAAAAAAGTTCTAAAAAAAATAATCAAAGTAAATAAAATTAACGATTATTTGGTCATGCATAGATTTGGTAGATTGTCTCCTGGAGATAATATAATTTTAATTTTAGTAGCTTCAGAACATCGAAAAGAAAGTAATTATTTTCTAAATAAAGTAGTTGATTATTTTAAAACACAAATTACTTTTTGGAAAAAAGAAAACTTTGAAAAAAATTCTAGATGGGTGAAACAGTCTGACTAAAATTGTGTTATAATTGGTATTCAAATTTTTACAAAATCACTAAACTCTTTCATTAATAATTTAGTAATTTTGCCAACTCTGAAATTTATAGAGTCAATTTTACTAACTGGGGTTATTTCTACAGCCGTACCAGTCAAAAATACCTCATGGCAGTCTTTAATAAAGTTTGGTTTAAAATGTTTTTCAAAAACTTTAAGTTTATTTCTTCTTGCTATTTCTATCACTGTTTGTCTTGTAATACCATTAAGAAAACAATCTGCTAAAGGAGTATATAAATTTTCGTTTTTTACGAAAAAAATATTTGCACCTGTAGCTTCAGCAATATAGCCTCTGTAATCTAACATCAAAGCATCATCAAATCCTTTTGACTCTGCTTGATGTTTACTTAATGAACATATCATATATAAACCTGCAGCTTTACTGTTTGTTGGTGCAGATTCTGGAGATGGTCTTTTCCAATTTGAAAAACTTAATTTAATGCCTTTAAGAAGTCTATCTGGCGAAAAATATGAAGGCCATGACCAGGCTGCAATTGCTATATTTGTACTTGCTTTTTTTGCTGAAATAGCCATCATTTCACTTCCTCTCCAAACAACAGGACGGATATATCCATTAAAAATTTTTTGTTTTTTTGTAATTTCAATAGTTTTATCAATAATAATTTTTTTTGTATAAGGAATAGTAAGATCGAGAATCTTTGCAGATTTATATAACCTGTCAATATGTTCTTTTAATTTAAAAACTTTACCATCATAAATTCTAATTCCTTCAAAAACACAACTACCATAATGAAGTCCATGATTTAACACATGTACATTCGCATCCTTCCATTTTACATATGAACCATTGATCCATATTAGGCCATCTCGTTTATCAAAAGGGACTATTTGCATAATTTTTGTAATCGGTTTAGAATTTAGATAATATAACATTGTAAATTAACAATAAACAATCTTTGATCTTAAATTTTTCTTGATGATAAAATCTCTTCCTCACATTCTTTGTATTGATGATGATGACAAGATTAGGGGGTTATTAAGAGTTTTTTTAAAAAAACATAATTTTCGTGTTTCTTTAGCTAGAAACGCTTCAGATGCAAATTCTATTATAGATTTTTTTTCCTTTGATTTATTAATTCTTGATATAATGATGCCGAAAACCAATGGAATAACTTTTTTAAGAAATTTTAGAAAAGTTAATTCAAAAATACCAGTTCTTATGCTTACTGCAGACAATAATTTGGTTAGAAAAACAGAATCCTTTCTTGAGGGATGTGATGATTATCTAATAAAACCTTTTGAACCATATGAATTAGTTTTAAGAATTAACAAACTTCTTAATCCCAGAGTTAACGTCATCAAAAATAGAAAATCTTATTTTGGTGATTGTGAATTTGATTTTGTGACTAAAGAGCTAAAAAAAAATAATACCTCTATTAATTTAACCAATTCTGAGCAAAAACTAATTGAGCTTTTTTCAAAAAACCTAAATCAAGAAATTTCAAGAGAAATTATTGCTAATGAACTTAAAATCAACTCAAATTTTCGTTCTATTGATGTAATTGTAACCAGACTTAGAAAAAAAATCAGCTCAACTGATAAAATGTCATTTCTTCGTACAATTAGAGGTAAAGGTTATATGCTTATTAGTGATTATGAATAAAAAAATCAAAAATTTTCTTCCCAAAAAACTTCTTGCTAGACTACTGCTGATTTTTTTAGTGCCTCTCATATTAACGCAATCTTTAGTTGTTTTCTTTTTCTATGATAGACATTGGGAAAAAATAATTAATAGATTTTCAAATATAGCAAGTAATCAAGTTGGTTTACTCATCAATGAATATAAATTTTATGGTATTGATGAAGCCAAAAAAAAAGCAAGGATTCTTAGTCTTAGAATTGGAAAAACTATTGAAACAAAAAATAATTTATCAAAGTCATTTTTTGAAAAGAAAATTCAAAATAATCTTGAAAATAGAATTGATAGAAATCTTAAGGTTTTTTTTGATAAAGATTCGATAGAATTAAATTTTGACTTTAACAACGAAAGATTATTTATTGTTTTTCCAAGAAAGTATTTATTAAGTGAAACACCAACTATTCTTTTTCTTTGGATGATCTTCTCTTCCTTAGTTCTTTCCTTAATTGCTTTTTTATTTTTAAGAATTCAGGTAAGAGCTATTCACAGACTTGCAAATTCTGCTGAAGAGTTTGGCAAGGGAAGATTTGTTAAAAGATTTAAACCTGAAGGGGCTACTGAAATTAGGATGGCTGGAAATGCATTCATGAAAATGAGAAGAAGAATTAGAAATTATATTTCAGAAAGGACTAACTTTCTTGCCGGAATTTCTCACGACCTTGGAACAATTATAACTAGGATAAAACTTCAACTTGAAATTATGAGGAAAAGTGAAGCAATAGATTCAATAAAGAATGACATCGATACTATGCAAATCTTTCTCAAAGAATATTTGGATTATTCAGAAAAAATAAAAATAACAAAAATTTCAAGAGTTAATATTTACAAACTCTTAAATGAAATTTTAAATTCTAATCCAAAGCTTTATAAAAGAGTAAATCTAAAATGCAGAAAAACAATAAATATAAAAATTAATAAGAATAACTTATTCAGAATAATATTTAATCTAATTGAAAACGCTTCTAAATATGGGAAAAAAATTTTAGTAGAAGTAAAAAGAATCGATAATAATTTGATGATCAGTGTAGAAGATGATGGACCTGGTGTTCCAGATAAATTTAAGAAAAAAATCTTCAGACCATTTTTTAAAATTGATAAATCAAGAAATCTCAATGAACAGGGTTCAGGCTTAGGTTTAAGTATAGCTAATGAATTAGTAAAAAAATTAAATGGAAATATAATTATAACTGCATCAAAAAAATTGAAGGGATCATGTTTTACAATAAAAATTCAAGATCTAAAGTTTTTTTGAATTAAGGAGTTTAGTAATATTCTTTGATCTTATAGATGCTTTCCTAATCCCACTATTAATAATGTCATTAATCTTTTTTTTTCTTAAAAATTCTAAGGCTTTTTCGGTTGTTCCACCTTTACTAGTAACTTTTTTAATCATTTCTTCAAAATCTTGATCCTTTTTTTTTATTAAATCGCTTGTTCCTATTAATAAATTTTCCAACATTAATTGCGATCTTTTTTTTGAAAACCCATTTTGGTATGAAATTTTATTAAATATTTCTAAAATATAAAAGATATAGGCGGGACCTCCACCATATAAAGCTGTAAAAAAATCCATTTTCTCTTCATTTTTAAGCCATTCAAGAATACCAAAAAAAGAAAAGTGATTGGATATTTCCTTTTTAAAAATTTTACTTGTATTTTTTGAATAAACTCCTGTTGAACTCCTTCCTACTTCAATCAAAATATTTGGCATCATCCTTATAACTTTGCCTGTATTAAGAATTTCAGTAATTTTTTTTGTCTCCAATCCTGCAACAAAAGAAACAAATGTATATTTTGTAGAAATTTTTTTCTTAATTTCCTTTATTAAACTAATAGAATCTGAAGGTTTTACACAGAGTAATACATACCTAAATGTTTTATCTTTTAAACTATCTAAACTAACAATGATTTCTAAATTCTTTTTGTTTAATTTTTTTAATTCTTTTTGTATTTTTTGATTTTTTTCAAAAACTTTTACTTTCATATTATTTGAAAGAAAGCCATTAAGAATTATTCTTCCTAGGTTGCCGCACCCTAATAAAAGTGATTGATTCATGCCTCACCGCAAGTATCAAAAAGTGCTGCTTTCAGAGCATAATTTGGGTCTTGTTTTTTTTTAAAAAAAACATAGAAAACTGGAAAAAATCTGTCACACTCAGTTGTAACAACATCTATGAAATCTTCAATTTGTTCTTTTGACAAAATTTTAATTCCTTTAACAGATATTTTGTAATTAAAGAAGATTGATTCAGATTTTTTGCAAAAATCAAAAAAACCTAAAGAAACTTCTTTATTGACCATGGATAATAATGAAAGAATATTACTATTAACTTTCTTTTCTTTTGATATTCTTAAATTACAACTTATCTCAATTATCTCACTAAATTCATTCCAGCTAAAATTTACATCATAGCTATCCCACAAGCCTTTAAATCTTATAGATAAATCATTTGGGGTATCTCTAAAAAAATCTATATCGTATCTGTAAATAGTATCTTCAATAAGATCAATCGGATTAGAATTATCATTAATTTTTTTTTCTCTACCAAATTCCATCGTCTAATACTAATATATAAATACAGAATTTCAACAACTTATAGTATGTATTAAATCAAATAACACTATATATAGTATTTATGATAAAAAATTATTTAATTGTCACTCTACTAATTTTCTATTTTGTTTTATTTACTTTCTGGATAATGTGGTTTTATAAGTCATTAAAAAAGTTTAGTAATAAAAGGAATATTTATTTAACAAACATTACTGGATTTATTATAGTAACGTATTTAATTAGTTTTCTTATATTAAAGATTCTGTCATAATTTTATTAGGTTAAAAAGGTAAATAATGATTTTAGTAACAGGAGGTGCTGGTTTTATTGGGTCTAATTTAATAAACTATTTATCCAATAATACATCAGATCAGATAGTTTCCGTTGACAAAAAAAATAGAGAAAATGAAAAATATTTTTCTGGTAATTTGCCAACAAAAATAACCCCAGAAGTTTTAGAAACTTTTCTCAACACAAATCAAAAAAAAATTAACTTAGTTATTCATCTTGGAGCTATCACTTCAACAACTGAAAAAAATGTAAAATTAATAATAGAAAATAATTTAAATCTCTCAATTTTTCTATGGAACTGGTGCGTTATTAAAAAAAAAAGGTTTATTTATGCTTCCTCAGCCGCGACATATGGAAATAAAAATTTAAATTTTGATGACAAAGATTCTCTAGATTATCTATCAAATTTATTTCCGTTAAATATTTATGGTTGGTCTAAACACATTTTTGATAAATTTGTGTTAAATAAAAGTGTACATAAGATTTCACCACCTCAATGTGTAGGTCTAAAATTTTTCAATGTTTATGGTCCTAACGAATTTCATAAAGGAGAAATGAAAAGTATAATTCTTAAAATTTTTCAAAAAATTAATGAAGGAAAAAAAATAACACTTTTTAAATCTCACAATCCAAATTTTAAAGATGGTGAGCAACTTCGTGATTTTGTATATGTAAAAGATGTAATTAAAGTAATTATGTGGTTTATAAAAAAGCCTAATCTTAATGGAATTTTTAATGTTGGAAGTGGAAAACCACGAACTTTTAATGATTTAGCCAATAATGTTTTTTTAAATTGCAATTATAGAAAGAAAATAAAATATATCGATACACCTAAAGAAATTAGATCGCAATATCAATATTTTACAAAAGCTAATATTTCGAAATTGAGAAAAACTGGATACAAAGACAAATTTTTATCTCTTGAAGATGGAGTTAAAGATTATATTAGGAATCATTTAACTTAATATGGTATTTATTCATAATCTCAATCCTGTTATTTTCAATCTTTTCGGATTTAGCATATATTGGTATTCATTATCTTACTTTTGTGGTTTCATTTTTTTCATATTCTATTCAAAATACTTAATAAAAAAAAAGTTATTCAACCTTAATATCAACATAATTGATAATTTTTTAACCTACGCAATTATTGGAGTAATTGTAGGAGGACGTTTAGGATATGTATTATTTTACAATTTTGAATTTTATATTAGCCATCCTTTAGAAATTTTCAAGATATGGAGAGGGGGCATGTCATTTCATGGAGGGCTTTTGGGAGTTGTAATCTCAATGTTTATTTTTGCTCCCGAAAAAAAAAAATTTTTAGATCTTGCAAACTTAATATCTTGTTCTTCTCCATTTGGTATTTTTCTCGGAAGAGTTGCTAATTTTATAAATGCTGAATTAATTGGAAAACCAACAAATTCCGATTGGGGAGTTTTGTATTCTTTTGATAATATTTTAAGACATCCAAGTCAGCTCTATGAAGCAACTTTCGAAGGTTTGTTGATTTTAGTGATTTTATTTATTCTTATAAAAAAAAATATTCATATTAAATTTAATTTATTTTCAATATTTTTGATTCTTTATTCATTATTTAGATTCTTTATCGAGTTTTTTAGAGAACCGGATATGCAAATAGGATATATATTTGCAAATATTACAATGGGCCAAATCCTATGTATTCCAATGTTTATTTTAGGATTTATTTTTTTAAAATATGGGAAAAACTGATCTAAAGGAATTTTTAAAAAAAAATGAGTCTTTATCATTAAGTAGATTCATATTTAAATGTTTATATTCTAGAGATTCTGGATACTACCAAAAAAAAAAAATTGGTAGTGATTTTACAACATCACCTGAGGTTAGTCAGATGTTTGGCGAATGTATTTCCATTTTTTTTATTAACATTAATAAAATTTTTAAAATTAATACTTTTTGTGAATTTGGTCCTGGAAATGGAACACTCGCTAGAGATTTAATAAATACGATTTCAAAGTTTTATGATAAAGATTTGAATTTCTTTTTACATGAAAAGTCAGAATTACTTAAAAATACTCAAAACAAGATATTAAATAAATTTAAATCTAAAAAAAATATAAATATTAATCAATTTAAAAATTTTAAAGAACTCAGAGTTCCAACATTTTTTATTTGTAATGAATTTTTTGATTCACTACCAGTAAATCAATTTGTATTAAAGAAAAACAAATGGTTTGAAAAAAGAGTTATTTTTCAAAATAATAAATATAAAATAATTGATTTACCTTCATCAAGTTATATCCCAAATAATAAAAGCTTCCATAACGGTGATATTATTGAAATTTCACCACTATCAAACCTGTATTTAAAAAAAATTTTTAGGCATATTAAAATATATGGTGGAGGATTACTTTTTTTTGATTACGGTCCTAACCTTAAAAAAAAAATTGACACTATCCAAGCTCTTTATAAGTCTCAAAAGTGTGATTTCTTAGCATTCCCTCATGATTCTGACATTACATATCACATTGATTTTCAACAAGTAAAAAAAATTGCAAATAATTTTAATTTACTGTGTCATGGTCCCATATCTCAAAAAAAATTTCTTTTTTTTCATGGAATAAATGAGAGATATATGCAACTCTTAGAAGCAAACAAATCACAAACAATTAAAAAACAATTAGATAGTGAATTTTATCGATTAGTTGATCCAAATGGTATGGGAAATTTATTAAAGTGTATGTTTATAACTAATCAAAAAATTAAACTAGATTCCTTTAAATAATATGTATTCAATAAAAAATAAAGGAGAGTATGTATTTTGTTTTTTTAATAGAATGGGTGGTGTAAGTAAAGGAAGTTTTTCTTCTCTAAATTGTTCATTTAATAAATTTGACAAAAACACAAATGTAAAAAAAAACAGAGAAATAGCAAAAAATTTTATTTCAGAAAAAAAGGAAATTATTTTTGTAAATCAAATTCACTCTAATAAAGTCATTTTTATCAATGATGACTATAAAAATGAAATTTATAAAGCCGACGCTATGGTTTCTAGTAGAAAGGACATTATTTTAGGTATTTTAACTGCTGACTGTGCTCCAATTGTAGTTTTATCTAAAAAAAATTTTGGAATTATTCATGCAGGTTGGAAGGGTCTAATCTCGGGAATAATAGAAAATACATTTAATGAGTTTGTTAAAAGAGGAGAGGGGCTAGAAAATTTAAAGGTATTTGTAGGACCACATTTAAAAACTAAATCTTTTGAAATTAAAAATGATTTCGTAGACTTATTAAGAAAAAAAATTCCAGATTATAAGAGTTACATATTACGTGAAAAAAATATTATGAAATTCGATTTTTCGTCTCTAATTTTAAACATTATTAGAAGATTTAATATTGAAAGTATTGAGATTTCTGATGAAGATACATTTTCAAATAACCAGAAATTTTTTAGCTATAGATTTTATTCTAAGCAGGGAATAAAAAATTGTGGTAGGCAAATAAGCCTAGTTGGTATAAAAGATTAATGTATATAATTTTTATAAATTAAAAATGAAATTAGTTTCAGGTAACAGTAATAAACAATTAGCAATTGAAATAGCTAAGTATTTAAATATTAATTTAGTTGAGGCGACTATAAAAAAGTTTCCTGATAAAGAAATATTTGTTGAAATTCAAGAAAATGTGAGAGGAGAGGATGTTTTTGTAATACAATCTACATCTTTTCCAGCCAATGACCATTTAATGGAATTGCTTATTACAATCGATGCTCTAAAAAGAGGATCTGCAAAAACAATAGCTGCAATAATGCCATATTATGGTTACGCTAGACAAGATAGAAAATCTGGTCCAAGATCTCCAATATCAGCAAAACTAGTTGCTAATTTGATAAGTACAGCTGGAGCAAATAGAGCGTTGATGGTCGATTTGCATGCTGGGCAGATTCAGGGTTTTTTTGATATTCCAACTGATAATTTATTTGCAGCTCCTGTTTTTATAGAAGATATAAAAAAAAGATTTGATAGAAAAAACTTGACTATCGTATCACCAGATGTTGGTGGAGTAGTTAGAGCAAGAGCAATCGCAAAACGCGTAGATGGTGATCTTGCAATAATTGACAAAAGGCGTGAAAAAGCTGGAATCTCTGAGGTGATGAATGTCATTGGAGAAGTGAAAAATAAAAATTGTATCCTAGTTGATGATATTTGTGATACGGCTGGAACATTAACAAATGCAGCTAGTGCTTTAAAAAAAAATGGAGCAAAATCAATTTTTTCTTATATTACGCATGGTGTATTATCCAAACCAGCTATTGAAAGAATTGAAGCATCAAAGATAGATAAAATTATAATTACAGATAGTATTCTTGCCACAGATGAGGTAAAACATTCAAAAAAAATTGAACAGTTATCTATAGCCTCACTTATAGGAGAAGCTATAGGTAGAATTACTGAGAATAAATCAGTTTCAAGTTTGTTTGCATAAAGGAGAGTTAAATGACTGAATTATTTCAAATTGAGGCAGAGAAAAGAACTTTAATTGGAAAGGGAAATTCAAGAGCTAATAGAAATAAAGGGAAAATTCCTGGAATAATCTACGGTGAAAAAAAAGATCCAATTTTGATTACAGTTGAACAAAAAGAATTAAAGATGGCTATTGAAAATGCTGGTTTCTTTTCTAAACAATGTGAAATTAAAATTGAAAATGATACTTA
>PAYV01000032.1 GCA_002715305.1 Rickettsiales bacterium
CAAAGAGTATATCGATAAAAAGATTCAAATTGAGGAAGTTATTGAGAAAATATCAATAAAGACAAGGCAATATGCAAAAAGACAAACTACATGGGGAAGAGGTAACATGTTAGATTGGATCAAAATCCACCCAAACAGCCTTAATAAATTTTTAAAAAAAATTTAGATATCTATTACTTAGTCTTGACCAATTAGTACAACTTCAGCTAGATTGCATGAATGTCAAAATTATATTCAGGAGCTGAAATCGTTTTTAAATGTCTTGAGGATCAAGATGTAAAATATATTTTTGGTTATCCTGGCGGTGCTGTTCTACCAATTTATGATGAATTATTCAAACAAGATAAAATCAGACATATTCTTGTTAGACATGAACAAGCCGCGGTACATGCAGCTGAGGGTTATGCAAGATCAACGGGAAAAGTTGGTGTTGTTCTTGTAACATCAGGGCCCGGGGCTACCAATACCGTAACAGGTTTAACTGATGCAATGATGGATTCCGTCCCTATTGTTTGTATTTCGGGACAAGTGCCTACTCATATGATAGGAAATGATGCATTTCAAGAAGCTGATATTGTTGGAATAACTAGACCTTGTACTAAACATAATTATCTTGTAAAGGATGTTCATAAATTAGCAGGATGTATTCACTCAGCCTTTTATATTGCTAAAAGTGGAAGACCTGGACCAGTATTGGTAGATGTTCCTAAAGATATTCAGACTTTTAAAACTAATTATTCTGGAAAAAAACAAACAAAAATACTTTCCTATTACAAACCCACATTACTACCAGATGATAAAAAAATTGATGAAATGATTGGTTTACTTCAGAAATCTAAAAAACCAATTTTTTATGTTGGAGGTGGGGTAATAAATTCAGGAATTTCCGCGTCTAGAGATCTAAATTTTTTAATAAAAAAAACTGGTTTTCCATGTACACAGACATTAATGGGTTTAGGCGCTTTTCCAACCTCTGATAAACAATTCATTGGAATGTTAGGTATGCATGGTACCTATGAAGCAAATATGTCAATGCATCAATCAGACTTATTGATATGTGTAGGAGCTCGCTTCGATGACAGGATTACCGGCAAAGTCTCCGGATTTTCACCTAATTCAAAAAAAATACATTTAGATATTGATGCATCCTCGTTTAATAAAAGTGTAAATGTTGATTTAACGATACAAGGAGATTTGTCGAAGATCTTATCTAAAATTAAAGAAAAAATTTTAAAAAAAAAAATAAACTTTAATAATAATGATTACATAGATTGGTGGAAAAAAATTAAAAAATGGCAGTCAAAGGATTGTTTAAAATTTTCTAACTCTAAAAACATAATAAAACCACAATTTGCTCTTCAAAGATTAAATGAGTTAACAATAGCTCATAATCCTTTTTTCACCACCGAAGTTGGACAACATCAGATGTGGGCAGCACAATTTTTAACTTTCAATAAACCCAAGCACTGGATGACCTCAGGTGGTCTGGGGACAATGGGATATGGATTGCCTGCGGCAATGGGAGTGCAAATAGCGCACCCTAAAAGTCTTGTGATTGACGTTGCAGGTGAAGCTTCTATACTTATGAATATCCAAGAAATGTCTACAATTAAACAATACAGACTTCCAGTAAAAATTTTTATACTTAACAACCATTACATGGGAATGGTTAAGCAATGGCAAGAACTCATGCATGGTAATAGATTGTCAGAATCTTATATGGACTCCTTACCTGATTTTGTTAAACTTGCTGAATCCTTTGGCGCAGCTGGTCTAAGAGCACAAAAACCCTCAGATTTAGATAGTCTAATTAAAGAAATGTTAAAGATTAAAGGACCAGTAATTTGTGATATTATTGTGGATCCGAATGAAAATTGCTTCCCTATGATACCCTCTGGTTCAACTCATGATCAGATGTTGCTTGGTCCTGATGACGAACTTGATGGAGAAGTGTCTGAGGAGGGTATGGTCTTAGTTTAATCTTTATTATGAATGACTCCAGTTATAGACATATATTATCCATCATGGTTGATAATGAACCAGGGGTTTTAGCCAGGGTTGTGGGTTTGTTTTCTGGGAGAGGTTATAACATTGAAAGCCTATCTGTTTCTGAAGTTGATTCCGATAAATTTTTATCAAGAGTAACAATTGTTACTTCTGGATCAAAGATTATTGTTAACCAAATCAAAGCACAGTTAAATAAACTCATACCTGTTCATAATTTAATAGATTTAACAGAATTAGATACCTTTATAGGAAAAGAGTTGATTTTAGTAAAATTGAATGTAAAAAATAACAAAATTAATGATATTAACTATATTATAGAAAAGTTTGAAGCTGAAATTTTGTTTGAACATGGAACTGAAATAATAATTCAATATTCAGGAACACAGATTGAAATTTCTAAGTTTATAAAGAAGCTAAGACCATTTAATATAGTTGAACTAACAAGATCAGGTTTAGTTTCAATGGCCTTAGGCACAGACTATATTAAGAAAGGATTAAAATGAAAGTATTTTATGACAGCGATGCTGATTTAAATTTAGTTAAAAAGAAAAAGATTTGTATTATTGGTTATGGTAGCCAGGGTCACGCTCATGCTCTAAATCTTAAAGATAGTGGGATTTTAGACATTGTAATTGCTCTAAGAGAGGGTTCAAAATCAAGTGATAAGGCAAAAAAAGACGGTTTTAAAGTAATGGGAGTTCAAGAAGCGTCAAGGTGGGCTGAAGTTTGTATGGTTTTAGTCCCCGATGAACTTCAGTCTGATTTGTATTATGATCACTTAGAGAAAAATTTGGCAGAAGGTTCATCTCTTTTATTTGCTCATGGATTAGCAATTCATTTTAAATTAATTGTTCCTAGAAAAGATTTAGATGTTTTTATGATAGCTCCTAAAGGTCCCGGACATACAGTTAGAGGGCAATACGTTGAAGGTGGAGGAGTTCCTTGTTTAATTGCTGTTCATCAAGATGCTTCTGGAAATGCACTAGATATTGGTTTGTCCTATGCTTCAGCAATTGGAGGAGGTCGCTCGGGAATTATTCAAACTACTTTTAAAGAAGAGTGTGAGACAGATCTTTTTGGAGAACAATCAGTATTATGTGGTGGTCTAACAGCTTTAATACAAAATGGTTTTGAAACTCTTGTTGAAGCCGGTTATGCTCCCGAAATGGCTTACTTTGAATGTTTGCACGAAGTCAAATTAATTGTTGACCTAATATATGAAGGTGGTATCGCTAATATGAGATACTCAATCTCTAATACAGCCGAATATGGTGATTTAACAAGAGGACCAAGAATAATAAATAAAAATGTAAAAAAAGAAATGAAAAAAATACTTGAAGAGATTCAGACCGGAAAATTTGTTAGAGATTGGATATTAGAATGTAAATCAGGTCAATTAAATTATAAAGCTGAAAAAAGACTACAATCAGAAAAACAAATAGAGATTGTTGGTAAAAAACTAAGAGGAATGATGCCTTGGATATCATCAAATAAATTGGTAAAACAAGATAAGGATTAATATTAATGAAAAATAATTCTGAGAAAATTTTAATTTTTGATACAACTTTGAGAGATGGAGAACAATCTGCAGGAGCCTCAATGTCTGTTGAAGATAAATTATTAATTGCGAGAAATCTTAATGAGATGAAAGTAGATATTATTGAAGCTGGTTTTCCATTTGCTTCAAAAGGTGATTTTGAAGCAGTGAAAAAAATATCAGAGATTTCTGATTATTCAGAAGTATGCGCATTAGCTAGAGCTAATTTCTCAGACTTGGATGCTGCCGGTAAAGCCTTGGAAAATGCAAAAAAATCTAGAATTCATACTTTTATTTCAACTAGTGAATTACATATGAAATATAAATTAAAGATGAATAGAAATGATGTAATTGAGGCAATAAAAAAAAGTATTGATCGTGCCAAAAAATACACAGATAGAATTGAATGGTCGCCAGAAGATGCATCAAGAACAGATTTAGATTTTTTATATAAGTCTATAGAAACAGCCATAAATTCTGGAGCTAATACTATCAATGTTCCAGATACCGTTGGATATTCAATTCCGAGTGAGTTTTCTGAATTAATCAAAAATATAAAAAATAACGTATCAAATATCGATAAGGCTATAATTTCCGTACACTGTCACAACGATTTGGGACTAGCTGTTTCTAATTCACTTAGTGCAATTTTAAATGGTGCAAGACAAGTAGAGTGTACTATTAATGGAATAGGTGAAAGGGCAGGAAATGCTGCTCTAGAGGAAATAGTTATGTGTTTAAAAACTAGAAAAGACTTGTTGCCGTATCATACTAATATTGAAACAAAAAAAATTATTAATATTTCTCACTTAGTTTCTACGATAACTGGCTTTAATGTTCAACCTAATAAAGCTATAGTTGGGAAGAACGCTTTTGCACATGAGTCTGGAATCCACCAGGATGGTATGTTAAAGAATTCAAATACTTATGAAATAATAACACCAGAATCTGTTGGTTTATCTTCTTCAGAATTAGTTCTTGGCAAACACTCAGGTAGACACGCATTTAAAGTTAAATTAAAAGAATTAGGGTATTCATTTAGTGAGTTAAAAATTAAAAAACTTTTTGCTAAATTTAAAGAATTAGCTGATAGAAAAAAACAAATTTTTGAAGAAGATCTTTTAGCAATAGCGGATAATGAACAATCCTCAAATAAAAAGAAGTTTGTAGAATTTGTTGATTTGATTTTAAAGTGTGGATATAAGTCAAAATCTGAAGCTAAAATTACTCTTAATTATTCTGGAAAGAAAATCATTAAAAAGTCAGCAGGAAATGGGCCGATTGATTCAATTTTTAAAGCAATAAAGAATATTATACCAAATAAAGCAACCTTAGTTTTATATCAAGTTAATGCAATAACTAAAGGAACAGATGCACAAGCTGAAGTTAGTGTTAGGCTTCAGGAAGAAGATATAACAGTATTAGGACAGGGTAAAGATATAGATACTATGGTTGCATCTGCCAAGGCGTATGTAGATGCTTTGAATAAACTTATTTTAAAAAGAAAAAAATCAGAGGATTCAAAAAAAAGTTTTTCCAGTAGTATTGAAAAAAATGTTGATAAACATGTAATTTAAATGTTTGATTTTTTTTTTAAATATAATAGCTTATGTAAAGAAGATTTATGAAGAATTTATTCTCTTTTTTTTCTCAAGACATCGCAATTGATCTTGGAACTGCCAATACCCTTATTTATGTGAAGGGTAAAGGTATAGTATTAAATGAACCATCTGTGGTTGCATTATCTAATGATAAAAGAGCTACAAAACCAAAAGTTCTTGCTGTAGGTCATGAAGCCAAGACAATGCTGGGTAGAACTCCTGGAAATATTATAGCAATAAGACCTATGCGTGATGGTGTTATTGCAGATTTTGATGTTGCTGAAGAAATGATTAAACACTTTATAAGAAAAGCGCACAATCATAATAGTTTTTTTAGTCCAGTAATAGTTGTATGTGTGCCATCGGGAGCTACTTCAGTTGAAAGAAGAGCAATTGAGGGATCAGCAGCAGCTGCTGGAGCAAGAAAAGTTTATTTGATTGATGAACCTATGGCTGCAGCCTTAGGCGCTGGCTTGCCTGTTACAGAACCCTCTGGATCAATGGTTGTGGATATTGGAGGTGGTACGACCGAGGTTGCCTTGCTTGCATTAGGAGGTATAGTCCATGCTCATTCTGTCAGAGTTGGTGGTGATGCAATGGATATAGCAATTATTAATTATATAAGGAGATCTCATAACCTTCTAGTTGGAGAAAGTAGTGCAGAAAGAATTAAAAAAGCAATTGGTGTTGCTGCAGCTCCATCAAGTGGTGACGGCAAAGTTTTGCATATTAAGGGTAGAGATTTACTAAAAGGTGTTCCTAAGGAGGTAGTAATAAATCAAAGACAAATTTCTGAAGCTTTAATGGAGCCTGTCCAAGCTATTATAGAGGCTGTAAAAAATACGTTAGAAAACTCAGATCCAGAATTAGCAGCTGATATTGTTGATAAAGGAATTGTTTTAACTGGAGGTGGTTCTTTACTCGGTGATTTAGATCAAGTGATAAGAGATCAAACGGGTTTGCCAGTCTCTATAGCAGATGATCCATTAAGTTGTGTGGTTCAAGGTACAGGTAAGTGTGCTGAAAATCTTAAATCTTTACGGTCGGTTTTAAATAGCAGCTTTTAATCATGGCTGTTCAGAAATCATCATTCAGTCGAGCGTTAAAACCAAATCCTTTAAACCAGCATGCTATAGAAATGTTGGTTTGTATTTTAATTTCAATTTCAGTCCTAATAGCATCTGTAAAAAAAAATTCTTTTTTCCAAAATTTAAAATTTAACGTTGTTTCAATTTCTAAGCCTTTTATTTTTTCAATTGCAAAGCCTTTTGAAATCTTTAATAACAGTCTTCTCTATTTTAAAGAGCTTTCAAATGCTTATGAAGAGAATAAAATATTAAAAGATGAAAACAGAATGTATAAGAATTTGTTAAATGAAAAAAATTTTTACGAAATTGAAAATTTTAGGTTAAAAAAAATATTGGAACTAAGATATCAAGATTATTCGAAAAAGTTAGTTGGAAGAATTTTAATTGATCCGTATTCTAGGCCAAATTCTAGTTTAATAATAGATCTTGGAAAAAATGATGGAGTTAGAATCAATGATATTGTTTTTAATGAAAATGGTATGATAGGAAGAATAGAAGAAATAGGAGAATCTTCTTCAAAGGTGTTAACCTTGTTAAATGAAAATTCAGTTATTCCAGTCATTTCAAAAGAAACAAAGAAATCTTTTTTTGTTCAGGGTAGTCTAGATAAATTAATTTTAAAACATCTTGAAAAGCCAGGCGAGTTATTAAATGGTGAGTTGATTTATACTTCTGATGCAGCAGGATATTTTAAAGAAGGAATAATAGTTGGAAAAGTTTTTAAAGGTGAAAAACAAATAAGTATTCTTCCAATTGCAAAAGATTCTGATTCAATTTATGTTAGTGTATTAATTTTTGATTTTAAAAATGTAATTGATTGGTGATATAAGCAATAATGTTATATCAAATTTTGTTTAATAGTTTTCCGTACTTTTTTGTATTTTTCTTTATTTTTTTTGAAAATGTACCAATTTATTTTTTTGATGAAAAGGTAATAAAACCATTTATAAGCTTTTCAATTTTATATTGCTGGATTTGTCATGATTATTCTAGATTTAGGCCATTATGGCTTTTAATTTTCGGTGTTTTTTGCGATTTACTTCAGTCAGAGATTGTAGGGTTAACTTCTATATTTTTTTTACTTCTTTTTCATATTCAAAGAAAATCAGACGAAGTTTTGGTATCATCAGATTTTAAGGAATCATGGATAAAATTTAGCATAATATTAACTATCTATATCTTTATCTATTACTTGCTAAATTATATTTTTTCATCGATTTCTTTTTCTACTTCAAATGTTTTTATTTGTTTAGTACTAACAATTCTTTTTTTTCCAATCTTTTTCTTAATTATTGATAAACTAAGTAATAAATTTAGAAAATTTGATGAGTAGAGACTTAGATAATCAAAAAAAATTACAGCGAAGATCTTTTTTATTAGGAACTTCAAAAATAGTCCTATCGTTTTTAGTCTTCAGCAAACTGTATTATCTTCAAGTTTTAAAAAATACAAAATATGGTAAACTTTCTGACTTAAACAGAACAAAAGTTAAAGTTTTATATCCAGAAAGAGGGTCGATATTTGACCTAAAAGGTGAACCTATTGCTACGAATAGACCTGATTTTCAATTAACTTTGTTTAAGGAGAAAAAATATTTAATTAATGATTATTTAAGTAAGTTAAGAAAAATTATTAATTTTAGCGATATCGATAATACCCAATTAAAAACTAATCTTAAGAATTTTAATGAATCAGATTTTATAATATTAAAAAGAAATTTAACGTGGAAAGAATTAGAAGTTTTTGAATTAGTTTCATATAAATTCCCATTTTTATTTATTACAAAAGAAAAAGTTAGAGATTATTCAAAAAAACTTGCCTTTTCCCATGTGCTTGGTTACGTAGGTTATAAACCTGATGTCTCTGATAAAAAGCTTTTAAACTTAAAAGTTGGTATTTCTGGAATAGAAAAGCTTTATAATAAAAAACTTTTAGGTTCTCATGGTTGGAGAAAGATTGAAACTAATTCCTCTGGAAGAATTATGAAAACTTTAAAACAAGAATTTTCAAAGCCAGGAAAAAATATTCAAACTAATCTTATTTCCGAAGTTCAGGAGTATGCATTTAATAGTTTAAGAGGTATGAGTGGAAGTGCTGTAATGATTGATTGTGAGAATGGAGGTGTAAATTGCATGGTGTCAACCCCTTCATTTGATAACAATGAATTTAGTAATGGAGTAAGCAATAAACGCTGGCAATCATTATTAAATGATAAGCAAAAGCCATTATTAAATAAATCGATAGCAGGTTTATATGCTCCAGGATCAACTTTAAAACTGTTAACTGCATTGTATGCTTTGAGTAACCGGAACTTTAATGCAAACAAGAAGTTTTTTTGCAATGGACATGTTGAACTAGGCTCACATAAGTTTCATTGTTGGAAAAGAGAAGGTCATGGTGATATAAATCTTTTTCAAGCAATAAAACAATCTTGTGATTGTTATTTTTATAATTTAGCCAAAAGCGTTAAGGTAAATTCTTTGGCAAAGTTATGCAAACAATTTTCAATTGGAGAATTAACAAAAATTGATATTCCAAATGAGTTAAAGGGTATTATGCCTAGTACACAATGGAAGAAAAAAAGAATGGGTGAAAGGTGGCATTTAGGAGAAACCTTCAATACAGTTATTGGTCAGGGTTTTACATTATCGACTCCTCTACAATTATCAACTATGACAGCTAGAATTGCATCAGGAAAAACAATAACGCCAACAATTTTAAGAAAAAAGAAAAAGATTTTTGACAATATTAATGTATCTGAGAAAGATTTGTCTTTTGTAAGAGAGTCTATGTTTTCAGTTGTAAATGAGTATAAGGGAACAGCTTTTTCTTCTAAACTTAATAGCAAATATGCGATGGCTGGAAAAACTGGTACTTCTCAAGTTAGAAGAATTTCACTTTCAGAGAGAGAGACTGGAGTTTTGGAAAATCAAGAATTACCATATGATTTAAGAGATCACTCAATTTTTACTTGCTATGCTCCCTATAAAAACCCAAAATTCGCTCTTTCAGTTTTAGTTGAACATATGGGTAGTGGATCTAAAATTGCCGCACCTATTGCAAAAAATATCATGGAATTAACTTTAAAAAAATATCTGTAATATGTTAAATGATGCTTTGTTTAGATTAAAAAGCTTAAATTGGTTCTTTGTTTCTATTATTTTATTTTTAACCTTTGTTGGTTTAGTAATGATATACAGTGCAACATATAGTACAAGTATCTCTATTTTAATTTCTCATCTGTTCAAAATATTAATTGGTTTTTTTTTAATGATATTGGTTGGGATAATAAATATTGAATTTTGGAAAAAATATGCATTCTATCTTTATTTTCTTGGACTAATTTTATTAATTTGGGCATCATTTTTTGGATATGTTGGAAAAGGTTCAAGAAGATGGATTGAGCTTGGAGGATTTAACTTCCAACCATCTGAATTAATGAAGATTTTATTGATTGTGGTTCTAGCTAAGTTTTTCGATGAAAAGAGAATTCAAGATGTAAAAGATTACTTCTTTTTGATACTCCCAATATCTTTAATTACAATGCCTGTTATCTTAATTATTAGTCAACCTGATCTTGGAACTGCATTAATAATATTACTTATAGGGGCAGTAATTTTTTTTGTTGCTGGAATTAGTTGGAAGCTTTTTGCATCCTTAGGTATAATTTTTTTAATAATTACCCCTTATTTGTGGGGCTTACTCAAAGACTATCAAAAAAATAGAATTCTGACTTTATTTAATCCAGAAAACGATCCATTAGGATCAGGTTATCATATTATTCAATCACAAATTGCAATCGGATCTGGAGGAGGTTTTGGAAAAGGTTGGTTAAAGGGTACTCAATCTCATTTGGATTTTTTACCTGAAAAACATACTGATTTTATTTTTTCTATGCTTGGAGAAGAATTTGGGTTCATAGGCACACTTTCTGTAATTGGTTTAATATTAACAATAACCTATCTTGGTTATAAGATCTCGAATTCAAACTATCAAAACAATTTTGAGAGAATTTTAGGTTTAGGTATCATTTCTAATTTCTTTTATGCAGCATTCATAAACATGTCCATGGTTATTGGCATTCTTCCAGTTGTTGGTCTTCCATTTCCAATGGTTTCATATGGAGGTTCTTCTATGATTTCATATTTTTTAGGTTTTGGAATAATTTTATCTATTCACAGAAACTCATTATATGGTGGTCAAAATGACAATTTAGGATTCACCTCTTTCAGAGATAAATAGTGCAATCTTTTGTGTACTTTTGAAATTACTGAATACTATTAGAAGTACAACGAGAAATGGTATACTTAAGAACATTCCAATAATTCCCCATAATTTTCCCATTATAGATAAAACAATTATCATAATTAAAGGACTTAAGTTAAGAGATTTTCCAATTATTTTGGGTTCTAAAATATTCCCTACTAATATTTGTATTAAAATTAAAGAAAATAAAACAATTAGAGGTTGAAGAATATCTAAGAATTGAATACACACAAAAATAAATGGAAAAATCACAGCAAGGATTGACCCAAGAAAAGGAATGAAATTTAAAAAAAAAGCTAATATTCCAAACAAGATTGATAGATCGCAATTAATAAAAAATAACAAGGAAAATGTTAGAATTCCCGTTAAAAAACTAGTAAGAGATTTTAATTGAAAGTAATTATAAATATCTAGATTAATTTTATTTATTATTTGAAGTGTTTTCTTATTCTTAGAAACTTTTTTAATTTTTTGGATAAAAAATTTCTCCTCTGCAATGAAAAAAAATATATAAACTAAAACTAAAGTAAACGATCCAGCAAAACTTGTTAATGAACCTAAAATTAAAGTAAAAAGATTTCCAATGTCAATATTTTCTATAGACTGAATTATAGGATTCATAATTTTAATCATCGCATTCTCTGAAATTTTATTTGAAATAGCAATCAAATTTTCTTGGTAGAGATTTGCTTTTTGACTTACATTTATAATATTGAATTTTAAAACTTCCCAAGTAAAATAAATAATTAGAAAAAACAGAGAAAAAATTAATAAAAGAGAAAAAAAATTATTAATTTGTACATTTATTTTATCTTTAAATAGATATATTAATTTTGAAGAAATTGATTTAATAATAATAAAAATAAATAATGAAATAGATACAGGTACTAAAAAAAATTCTCCATAATGAAGAAACAATAGGACCAGAGGAATAAAAAAAAAAATTGGATTGATGTACATAAATTTATTTTTTTTCAAAATTATCTAAGATTTGTACCATTTTTGTAGTTCCAAATAAGTCTGTGTCAGTTTTTTCTGTTCTTACAGTTTTGATTAATCCGATATCTTTCGCATACCATTCTTCTGATAAGACCTCTATTATTATTGACCCAATTTCACTATCCCCAATAAAAGAAGTTTTACCAGTACCTCTTATTTTAAGACAATTTTTAAATTTACCTAATGGAGTCTGGATTACCTCTTTTGTAGACAAAATCTCATAATTCAATTTAAAATTTGTTGTCGCTCTATAGTCATAATATGGATACCTTTTTAAGATTAAAAAAGTTTTGCTATCAACTTCCCACTTTTTACCAATCCTTATAGGGTATGGAAGGACCATTCTGTTTTTTTTAATAATTTTAAAATCGATATCTTTATTAAATTTAATACCATTCCTATAGATACCATCATCTGATGACTGATAGTACATTATGGTACCGTCCTCTTTGAGGAAAGGGTAAACTTCGTAATTCTCATTGTTTAAAAATATTTTTTTTTTCCCCAAAGATTGATTTGTTTTTTTGTAAATTACAGCATCATCAACATCAGGCTGTATTTTTACGGTATAATTCCACGTTTTTATTTTATCTAGAGGAAAGTAATCGTTATTTTGCTCTGAACATCCTATAATTAGTAACAAGGATATAAATAATGAGAAATAATTCTTCATTATTTTTCTGGTAACAACTGGTTAGGCATATCAAAAAAATTTAGATTTTGACTTTTAGCTACTACCTTCTTTTTCTCTAAGATTTGACTTAGAATACTCCCTTCTTGTTCATCTCCATTTTCGCCCATTTGGGGTATACCATTTTTGATATCAACTAAAGCTTTTGAAACTTTTTCATGTATTTCTTTACTGTATGGAACTTCATATGATCTTGGTGTTCCAAGCCCTGCAAGATTATCCATATTAGTTAGCCATAGATAAATTGATCCTTCAGAATTAATTAATGCATTGGGTTCATAGATTTGAGCTGCTATCAATCTAAATCTTTCTGGGAGAATATCTGAGGTTGGCCAGCCTACGATTTCCTTAAACGAATTATAGGTTAAAACATAAAAGACTGTAACCAGACCAATCATAGAAGATTTAAATATCCAGTGAAAATTTGTTCTTAAATTAAATAAAACAAGCAAAAAGGCCAGTGCAACGTAGCATATTATAATAAAAAATATTTCAGCATTCATTTTTCTCTCCAATCAATTCTCAGGTACTAATTTCTTATATAGGTTTCCAGTAACTGTTACTTTACCACCCTGACTAATATTAAATCTTGTTGCAGTTTTTTCTACTCCTTTTTTTTCTAAATTGATAGTTCCATAATATATTACTTCGAGTTGAGGATTTACTTTTTCTACTTTTACATTTACATCAACGGGTTGGCTTGTTTCAGTTGCATAGTAATGAACATTTACAATATACTCTCCAGGCACAACTGCTCTTAAAGTTACCACTTCTTGATTGAGAGGATTCTGCACTTTTTTACCTCCAACAATAATTGTATCGTTTAAAAGCCCCCTGTCATCCCTATCAAGATGAACAAATCCAGCCTCTGTTCCTCTAAACCATACTAAATCACCTGTTGGACTTTGTACATAGGTATCGACGTCATCAGGACTATTATCTTTCCAACCTACAGTTATAATGTATTCTGCTTTAGGGTTTATAACACCTGTTTTTGGGATTGGATTCATAAAAATAATTGCAAGAAACATTAAGAGTGTAAATGCTAATAAAATATTAAAAAGTAAGTCCGTAAATGGATCGGCTTTTAGTTTTCTTCCTGAATATGACATTATAAACTATTATCGATACTAACTTCAGATATTTGATTAAGAACAGAGAATAATTCTTCACATCCTCCTTCAAGATTAAAATATTGTATTGCAATAAAAACACCGGCTACTAAAGCTGAAAGGGTTGTATATAGTGCTACTCCCATACCACTTCCCATTGTTGTCAATACTCCTTGCAGCAGGGTGACATCGAAAGTTGTAATATCAGAAAGTGAACCTAACATTATAATAAAACCAATTACTGTACCTATAAGTCCTAATTTAAGCATTACATCTGAACAAAACCATCCAAACTCGTAAAAAACAACAGTTTTTTTTATATACGTTTCCAAAATCTGAACATGTGTAGTGGCACCATTTTTTTTTAAACCAATTAAGTCGACAAAGTAATCCTTAACAATTCCATTTGGGATTTCACCTTTTGACGTAAGAATTAAACTATCTTCAACAATCCTTAATTTGACATTATCCTTTAGCAAGTTTTTTTTAATTATGTGAGCTTTGTTGAGCTCTGAAGAAATTATATATGTAAAATATGAACAATGAGCACTTACAATTAAGAACAAGAATAATATTAGACTGGTAATGTAACTTTTATCTGATGTCAGGATTCTATAAACTAAGCCTTGATCATAAATGAAATATAAGAAAAAGAAAATCAAACTGTATTGAATCATCCATTTTAAAAATAATTTATGGTCTCTTGTCATATTAATATTTTATAAGGGTTTCAACTGGAATTTTAAACCCTTTTCTTCCATTTAATGAGGTTAATTCAATTAAGGATAAAAAACATTTTACAATTCCACCTGAATCTTGAATTAGTTTAACTGATGTCTGTCCTGTTCCACCAGTAGCTAAAAGATCATCTACAACAATAAATTTTTCATTCTTAACAGTTTGGTTGATTTCTAAAGTATCAGACCCGTATTCTAAGTCATAAGATAAACTTTTAACTTTTCCGGGTAATTTATTTTCTTTTCTAATCATGGTTAAGCCTTTTTTTAATTTTTTTGCAAGAGCTGATGCAAATATAAATCCTCTTGCATCTATAGCCCCTATTTTTTCGAAATTATAATCCTTAACAACATTACCTAAGTAATCAACGCATGCTGAAAAAGCCTCTGCGTCGTAAATCATTGTTGAAATATCATAATATAGTATGCCTGGTTTTGGGTAATCAGGAATCTTTGAAATTAAGCTCTCAATCTTTTCAATATTCATAATAAATTTACGCAGATAAGAAAGTGAAACCTGAAATTAAATATAAGTATACATTCCAGATATTTAAATAATTACTTTTTATTTACATCCTTTAAAGAATATATATAAATATTTTTAATACAACTTCAATTCTGTAATTATGGAAAAAAATAAATTAATTACTAAAGCATTTAAAATTATAGAAAAAAGAGGGTGGGATAAATTTACTTTAGCTGAATTAGCTTTAGAAGAAAAAATTTCATTACTTAACTTAAAAAAAGTTTTTAACTCTAAAAATTCTGTTTTGGTTCATTTTTCTAAAATGATAGATAATAGAGTTGAAGAAACAATTGATATTGAAGATTTAAAAAATTCATCAGTAAAAGATAATATTTTTGAACTTTTTATGATTAGATTTGAGGCTATGTTACCATACAGGAAAACATTGAAAGAAATTTTTAAATCAAAAAAACTTGACCCAATTATTTTGAAAGAAATCTCTAAAAATATTCTTAATTCTTTAGATTTTTATTTAGAAATATCAAATGCTTATTCTGATAATTATTTCGATTTTATAAAAAAAAATGTAACATTCTTGATTTATGGTTATGTTTTTAAAGAATGGTTAAATGATGATACTGAAGATTTGTCAAAAACTATGTCGAAATTAGATAATGTTCTTACATATAGTGAAAAAATGTTAAATAAAATTAATTCACTTCTTGCAGTTTAGAAATCTTTAATGCTTTCCTTTGATTTTCTTTTAATAAGTTTAAACTAAATCCATCTATTAATTCGTGGAATAGTCTATACCAGTTTATCTCTGCATCGAGGTGCAAAAAAACTGACCCCAAGCCAATTGCAGCCCTATCCATAAAAACAAACTCTCTTGGAGGTTTTACTCCCCCAATTTTTTTTAATTCTTTATGAACTTTTGATGCTGCTTGTGCTCCGTAAACTGTTGAATTTGTTTCTTGCATTTTTCTAACTTTATCTTCCAATAAAGGAGAGTACAAAAACTTTGCCCATATATTCAATATTTTAATCAGCTGTTTAGATATATTTTCAAACCCCCAACTTTCATATGCATGAACTGCAAGATCTTCGTTATTTTCTAGAATTGCATAATATAAATCAATAACACCTTTAACAAAAGAAGGTTTAAAAATACGAATACAACCAAAATCTAAAAGATTGATTTTTAAATTTTCATCAACAGAATAATTACCTAAATGTGGGTCACCGTGAATAATCCCATATTTGTAAAATGGAACGTACCAGGCTTTAAACATATTTACTGCAATTTTTTTTCTATGTAACTTTGAACTTCCTTTAAAATCTAGTAATTTTTTTCCTTTTAAAAAATTCATACTTAATAAACGGTTTGAAGAAATTTTTTCATAAACTTTTGGAACATTAATATCCTCATAATTTTTTAGAATATAGCTAAATAACATCATATTTTTTTTTTCTCTACCATAATCAAGTTCTTCTCTTACTCTTGAAGATATTTCTTTTTGAATTTCAGAGGTATCTATGCTCTTGTCAATTCTTTTATAAATTGAAAATATTAGTTTCAATTGATTTATATCGGCTTCAACAATTGAGAGCATATCTGGATATTGAAGTTTACATACAATTTCATCAGTTCCAAATTTAGCCTTATGTACTTGTCCTAGAGATGCGGCAGCAAACGGTTCTTTCTCAAATGAACTAAATTTTTTGATCCAATTAAATCCTAATTCATTTCTCATCCTTCTTTTTACAAAATTCCATCCCATTGGCGGTGCATTGGATTGAAGTTTTGTAAGTTCAGTAACATATTCGTGAGGAAGGATATCTGGAACTGTTGATATTAGTTGAGCAATTTTCATTATTGGACCTTTAAGTCCACCTAGTGCTATAGTTAAATCTTCAGCATTTTTTGAATGATTAAGATCATTGAAAATTTTTGACCTAAAAAATTTAACTGCCAAAAGGCCTGCAGAACTTCCCAGATCTGTATATCTTTTAATTCTTTTTGAAAATTTATTTAATTCATCCATGATGATAAATTAATAAAAAAAAAAAAAAATTTAAATAAAAAATAATAAAACTAGAAAAATTAATGAAATTGTAAGATAGTTTTTTGAGATAAATTCTATAACTTTTACCTTAAAATAATCTTTATTATTAACAATTCTTGTTTTTAACATTTAAAATCTTTGCAAAAAATATTCCAACTTTAGTTGGTTCTATTAACTAAAAAATCAACTAAGTTAATAAGTTTATTTTTTGAATCTGAATCAGAGAATCCTCCTAGACTATCTTTAGCCATAATTGAAAAGTGCTTTGCTTTATTTTTACAATCTTGCTCGACTCCATATTTTTTCATACATTTTAGTATTTCAAAGAAATCTTGGTCTTTAAGGTCATTTTTTAGTAAATACTCTATATATTTTTTTTCTTCTGTATTAGATCTTTTGTAGCAAAGTATCAATGGAAGAGACATTTTCCCTTCTTTTAAATCATTTCCGAAATCTTTCCCAGACAAACCTTTTACTGAAAAGTAATCAAGCGTATCGTCAATTATCTGAAATGCAATACCAATATATCTTCCAAAATCAGAGAGAGAACTTTTATTATCATCACATACACCACTAATTTCTGCGCTTAATTCACAAGCTGCTGAAAAAAGTTCAGCAGTTTTGTGAGAAATAATATCTAAATATTCTGCCTCAGAAGTTTTAAGGTTCTTTGAAGCTACTAATTGTTTAACTTCACCTTGAGAAATTTTTAAAGATGCTTTCGAAACTATATTTAGACAACTCAAAGAACCATCATTGATAAGTATTTTAAATGCCTTACTAAGTAAATAATCACCAACTAAAATACTTGATTTGTTATCCCAAATTAAATTAGCAGTTTTTTTTCCTCTTCTCTTCTTACCATTATCAACAACATCATCGTGTAAAAGAGTTGCTGTATGAATGAACTCAATCACTGATGCTAATTTAATATGACGTTCACCAGAATAGTTACATAATCGAGAACATGCTAATAGTAATAGCGGTCGAATTCTTTTTCCACCAGACTCTAATAAATGGCTAGATAATTGTGAAACAAGTGGAAGTTCGTTTGACATTAATTCAAGAATATTTGAATTAAGTTTATTAATATCTGAGGACAGCCAGTCTAATAAGTTCTCGATAATATTTTTTTTTCTATTTTGATTGAGATTTATAATATTCATTAAATTTTAAATTCGATTAAAAATTTCCAATAATTGTTTAGTATGTTTAAAATAAAAATATAGTATTTTTAAATATTATTTTAACAAAAAATTTTTTTATGCTTACATTTCAAGACATAATACTAAGATTACAAAATTTTTGGATGAAAAAAAATTGTCTATTAGTCCAACCCTATGATCTTGAAATGGGAGCTGCAACATTCCATCCCTTCACAACATTAAAGGCAATTGGTAATGCACCATGGAGAGCGGTCTTTTTGCAGCCCTGTAGAAGACCAAGTGACGGTCGATTTGGTAAAAATCCCAATAGGCTTCAATATTACTACCAACTTCAAGTGATTATTAAACCAAGTCCAGTAGACTCACAAGAACTTTATCTTGATAGCTTGAAATCAATATCGATTGATCCAAATGATAATGATATTAAATTTATAGAGGATGATTGGGAAAGTCCTACGTTAGGAGCATCTGGTTTAGGGTGGGAAGTACAATGTAATGGTATGGAAATAAGTCAATTTACTTATTTTCAGCAAATTGGTGGTATAGAATGTAATCCAGTAAGTTTAGAATTAACATATGGTTTGGAAAGGTTAGCAACTTATGTTCAAAATGTAGATAGTGTTTTTGATATTAAATTAGATAAAACAGGGACAAAATATGGAGATTTATTTTTAAATAATGAAGAACAATTTTCATCATATAATTTTAATTTTGCTGATAAAAGTTACCTTTTTGAAACTTTTAAGTATTACGAAGAAAATTCTAATAAACTTCTTGAAAACAATCTTCCGCTTCCAGCATATGAATTATGTATAAAGGCCAGTCATTCTTTTAATTTGTTAGATGCAAGAGGGTTAATTTCTGTAACAGAAAGACAATCTTACATACTTAGAATTAGATCATTGGTTCAAAAATGCTGTGAATCAATTATAGGGTCAGCATGAGTACTTTTTTTCTAGAGATCTATGGTGAAGAAATTCCATCAGATTCTCAGATTTCTGGGGAAATTGAATTAAAAAAAGCATTAGAATCTTTTCTAATAAAAAATAAAATAAAATTTGCTAATGTAAATTCATTCTCAACATCAAGAAGAATTATAATATTTTCAAGAAAGATTTCAAAACAAACAGAATCTGAAATCAAAGAAATAAGGGGACCTAGAACAGAATCAAACAATAATGCTATTCAAGGATTTTTAAAATCAAATAATATAAAAATTTCTAACTTGATAAAAAGAAAAATTAAAAATGTAGAATATTTTTTTTATTTAAAAAAACTCCCTCCTACCAAATTGAATATACTCTTAGAAAAAAATCTTAATGAAATTCTATCATCAATTAAATGGAAAAAGTCAATGAAATGGGGATCTCATCAAGATAAATGGATAAGACCCATTAGGAACATTTTATGTGTGCTTGATAATAAAAAGATAAAATTTAATTTTGCCGGTTTAAATTCTGTTGATTATTCTTTTGGAAATTATCATTACAATACAAAGCAAATAAAGTTCAGAAACATTGAAGACTATCTTAGAAATTTAAAAAAAAATTTTGTCATTGCTGACAGAAATGAAAGAAAAAAAATTATTTATAAAAAATTATATTCCTTTTGTAATAAGGAAAAGTTTAAAAAGAATTTTGATGATAAGCAAATTGAAAAAATTGCGAATACTGTCGAATTTCCAAATATATATTTTGGTAAATTTGATAAAAGTTTTTTCTCAATTCCAGGTTTTTTAATCAAATCTATTCTTACAGAAAAACAAGACTATTTTTATTTTCAGAATGAAAAAGGTGAACTTTCAAATTATTTTGGTTTTGTTACCAACAAAAAAAATACAAAAATGAAATTACTAATCAATGGTAATGAGAGAGTTCTAAGAGCTAGATTTAGTGATGCAATTTTTTTTCTTAATGAGGATAAAAAAAAAACGTTCCGACAACGTTTAGAAATTCTAAATGGAATTATTTTTTATGAAAATGTTGGCACCTTGTATGACAGATCATTGAGGATAAAGGCCTTGACAAAAATTATAAGTAAAGAAATCAACTTTAAAATCTTAAAAAATCAAGAAAATTTTCTAGAGTTTTCTAATATTGATTTAACAACAGAAGTTGTAAAAGAATTCCCTTCTTTGCAGGGAAAAGTAGGAGGATATTATTTGTCACTTGAGGGTATTGATAAAAAATTATGCATGGCTTTTTCACAACAATATTCTCAAAACTTTGATAAAAACAATAATAATAAATTATCTTTTATTATATCATTAGCTCAAAAGATAGATGCTATTATTGGTTTTTTCTTGTCAGGAAAAAAATTGACTGGTGCCGGTGATCCCTTTGGATTAAGAAGATCAGTTTTAAGTATTATAAAAATTTCAATTGAAAAAAAAATTGATTTTAATTATTTAAAAGTATTCAAAAATTGTGAAAGCCTTTTTAAAAAACAGGGAATTAAAACTAATCTTAATTTGTCGAGTCTAATAGAATTTTTTAATAAAAGAATTCAAGTTTATCTCAATGAAACTGGTATTAAGAATGATGTTATTAAGATTAATCTTTCTAAAAAAATATTAAACCCATACTTAATTAAAGAAAATAGTATAATTATTGGAAAATTCATTAATTCTTCGTTAGGAAAAAATTTTCTCAGTGCATTTAATAGGTTGAACTCAATTTTAGGAAATCAGAAATATGATAGTGATATAGATCAATCAATTTTATATGAAAAAGAAGAGATAAAATTATTTGAATCGATAGGGCTCTTAAAAAAATCTTTAGATATTAAAAAATCAATCTATAATTTAGAGGAATTACAAAATCTTGATATTCTAACTAGTCCAATAAATGAATTTCTTGATAATATTAAAGTTAACGTTGAAAACATAAAACTTAAAAGAAATAGAATCAATCTTCTTTTTTACTGTAGAGAAATACTAAATTTATACTATAAATTTAACGATATTGAGTTTGGAAATGTTAAAACTTAAAAAAAAAATCAAACTATCTAATATTTTAGAGAAAGTTGAAGTTGATTCAGAATCAAAAAAAATTATTGAAATGTTGGATAATTACCATAGCAATCCAAAAGCTCATGTTGTTGGTATTACTGGACCTCCCGGGGTTGGAAAATCTTCATTGATAAACAATTTGATTAAAGGTATTAGAAAAAACAAAAGATCAGTTGGTATTATTGCTATAGACCCATCATCAACTGAATCTGGAGGAGCACTTCTTGGAGATAGAACTCGTTTTACATTTGATTTTAAAGACGAAAATGTATTTGTAAGATCAATGGCTACAAAAAATCATTTAGGTGGTATTGCTGAATTGACTTACCCAACAATGGCCGTTATGAGATCTATGTTTGATTTTTTAATAGTTGAAACTGTTGGTGTAGGTCAATCAGAAATTAGTATAAAAGATTTAGTTGATACAGTAATACTTTGTGTACAACCAGGTAGTGGCGACGCAATACAATTTATGAAGTCAGGTGTTTTTGAAATTCCTGATATAATTGTAATAACGAAGAGTGATTTAGATAAGCTTCCACATCTTACATATTCAGAATTAGCTGGAAGCAAACAGTATCTTAGAAGAAAATCATCTTGGGAAACTAACATTTTAATGATTTCATCTCATAAAAATAAGGGTTTTGAAGAATTGTATAAAGAATTAAAAAAGAGATGGAGTTGGTTAAAAAAAGATAAAAA
>PAYV01000033.1 GCA_002715305.1 Rickettsiales bacterium
AAAGTTGGCCCATCAGCAAATCCTGATGAAATACTAAAATTAATTAAAATTATAAATCCAAATAATGAAGAAGGAAAAATAGTATTAATTGTAAGAATGGGAGCAAAATCAATAAAAGATTTATTTCCACCTCTATTAAGAAAAATAAAAAAATCAAATCTTAATATAACCTGGTCTTGTGATCCAATGCATGCTAATACTGAAAAGGCAAAGAGTGGTTATAAAACTAGAAACTTTAAAAATATTTTAAGTGAAGTTAAATCATTTTTCCAAATTCATAAATCTGAAGGGACATTTGCTGGCGGTATACATTTAGAAATGACAGGTCAAAATGTAACTGAATGTATTGGTGGATTACAAAAAATATCTGATAAAGATCTTGCCAGTAGATATCACACACATTGCGATCCTAGACTCAATGCTTCTCAATCGATTGAGCTGGCTTTTTTAATAGCTTCTTATTTAAAAACAATAAAATAAAAGTGGGGTAAAAAATAAAAATTTTTGTTTCACAAAAAAATTTTACGGTTGGTGATGTTGAGAAAAATTTCGAAATTCTAAAAAAGTCCTTCTCTAAATCAGTTTCCATGAATTCTGATTTTTTTGTCAGTACAGAGCTATCTTTGGCTGGATATCCGCCACAAGATCTTTTATTCAGAAAAGATTTTATTTCAAAGATAAATAGTTTTAAAAAAAAGATTATTAATTTGACAAAAAAAACATCTACAATTTTTGTTTTAAATATACCAGAAATTGAAAAAAAAAAATTATTTAATACAGTTTTCCTAATAAAATCTGGGAATGTAATATTTAAAATAAGTAAATCCTCCCTTCCAAACTACGGAGTTTTTGATGAGAAAAGATATTTTTACTCAGGTAAAAATAATGGAAATTTATTTAAATATAAAAATAAAAATCTTAAGTTTTTTATCTGCGAAGATCTTTGGGCATCAGATTTAACTAAAAAAGAAAAAAAAAAAACAGATTTAATTTTTGTTTTAAATGCCTCACCATTTGAAATTAACAAATTTAAAAAAAGAATTAATATTTCAAAAAAGAACGCAATTCATTTTAATTCACCATTAATATATCTTAATTTAGTTGGTGCTCAAGATGATATAGTCTTTGACGGTGGTTCTTTTTTTATGAATCAAAGTGGTGAAATTATTGATTGTGCGTCTTTTTTTGAAGAAGATGAAATGTTAATTGATACTAAAAAAAAAAAAAAAAAAAAGATTATTTCTTTAGATAAAAATGAGCATCTCTACAATGCTTTGATGATTTCATTAAATGATTACTTTAAGAAAAATAATTTTTCAACTGCACTTATTGGAATTTCTGGCGGGATAGATTCAGCTCTAACCGCTTCAATAGCTGCGGATGTTTTAGGTTCTAGTAATATAAAGTCATTTTTTTTACCATCAATTTATACATCTAAAGAAAGTCGAACTGACGCTAAAGATTTGTGTGAGAATCTGAATATTAGTTTAGAGGAAATTTCAATTGAGTCTTCAAGAAAGTTAATTCTTGGCGAACTTTCTTTTTTATTTAAAAATCTTAAAAAAGACATTACAGAAGAAAATGTACAGTCAAGAATCAGAGGATTATTACTAATGGCTTTATCTAATAAATTTAATTCACTGTTATTAACCACAGGAAATAAATCAGAATTATTAGTTGGATACTCAACTCTTTATGGAGATATGTGCGGGGGGTTTTCTTTGCTTAAAGATTTGTATAAAACAGAAATAAATGAACTTTGTAAATGGAGGAACAAAAATACATCGAATAGATTTAAAATAAACAAAAAAGATATAATTCCTTCAAATATTTTGCTCAAAGAGCCAACTGCAGAATTAAAGTTTAATCAAAAAGATTCTGATACTCTTCCCTCGTATGATATTCTAGATAAGATCTTGTATTTATTAATTGACAAGAATAAAGATTTAAAAACAATTGTTAAAAAAGGATTTAAAGAAAAAATAGTGAGAAAAATTTGGGAAATGGTAAAAAATTCAGAGTTTAAGAGGTTTCAAAGTGCATTGGGTCCAAAAGTATCTGAGATGTCTCTTGATAGAGACAGAAGATTTCCAATAACAAATAAATTTATTCTATAAAATGTTAAGATTTGCTCCAAGCCCAACAGGTTATTTACATGCAGGTAATTTACGAGTAGCAATTCTTAATTATTTTTTTGCAAAAAAAAATAATAAAGAATTTTTTTTAAGAATTGACGATACAGATCAAGATAGATCTAAAAAAAAATATGTTGATTCAATAATTAAAGATTTAGATTGGTTGGGGATAGAATATAAAAATATTGTTAAGCAATCAGAAAGATTTTTAAAATATACTGATGTTTTTAATTTTTTAAAAAAGAAAGAATTTATATATCCTTGTTTTGAAACGGGCGAAGAGTTATCTCTGAAAAGAAAAGTTCAATTAAAAATGGGTAAACCACCTATATATGATAGGTCATCACTTAAATTATCAAAAGAAAAAATAAATGAATTAATTAAATCAGGTCAAAAACCCCATTGGAGACTTAAGCTAGATAATGAACCAATATATTGGGAGGATTTAATTCATGGAAAGATTTCATTTAATAATTTATCAGTATCTGATCCAGTAGTGTTTAGGTCTGATGAAATGCCACTTTTTACAATTACTTCTGTGGTTGATGATATAGAACTTAAAGTAAGTCATATACTTAGAGGTGATGATCATATTACAAATACTGCTGCACAGATTAAACTTTTTAAATATTTAGATGCGAATGTCCCAGAGTTTGGGCATTTTCCTTTAATACAGTCCAGGTCCGGAAGTAGTTTATCAAAAAGAGATAATTCTTTATCAATAAGAGAATTTAAAGAAAAAGATATTTTTCCGATAGTTCTTATAAATTATTTAAGTAAAATCGGAACATCAAATTCTCTTGAAAATTTAGATTCAGTTGAAAGTTTATTAGATAAATTTAGTTATTCAAATTTTTCAAAGAGTTCAGTTTTATTTAATTTTGACGAGATTTTGAGATTAAATGCAAAATATATTAAAACTATAAATTATAAATCTATAAATAACTTTTCAAAAAAATCTTTTGGTGAAAATTTCTGGGGAATTATTAAGAATAATATTGATAGTGTTGAAGAAGCGGAGGAGTGGTTTGAAATTATATATGAGAAAATAGATTTTTCTGAAAAGATAAAGATAGAAAAAAAATTAATGAATGATTTGAAAGATAGTCTTCCAAAAACAATTGATATTAATTCATGGAGTTTATGGACAAACGAAATTAAAAAAACCTCAAATATTAAACCTAAAGAACTGTTTAAGTTGATAAGATTAATTTTGACAGGTAAAAACTATGGGCCTAGTATGGATCAGCTTCTATCTTTGTTTGATAGAGAAGAGGTTTTAAGGAGGATTGTTTCTAATTGTGAGCAAAAATAATATTAAAATATACGATAGTACTTTAAGAGATGGAGCTCAAACTAAAGGTATAAATTTTAGCTTAGACGATAAAAAGAAAATTTTAAATACACTTGATGAACTTAGAGTAGATTATGTAGAAGGTGGTTGGCCTGGAGCTAACCCGACAGATGACATTTTTTTTAAGTCTCTTCCTAAACTAAAATTTTCAAAAGTTGTTGCATTTGGAATGATGCGAAAACACAAAGTAAAAGTAAAAAATGATATTGGTTTAAAATCAATCCTCAACTCAGGAGTTGGATATGCTTGTCTTGTAGGAAAATCGTGGGATTTTAATGTAAAAAATGCACTTAAAGTAGGTTTAGAGGATAATTTAGAAATGATTGGCGACACAATATACTATGCATCAAAGAGATTAGACGAAGTTATGTTTGATGCAGAGCATTTCTTTGATGGTTTTAAAAGCAATCCAGATTATTCATTAGATTCAATTAAAATAGCTTATGAGTCTGGTGCAAAATGGATTATATTGTGTGATACCAATGGTGGTACTTTACCATACGAGGTTAAAGAGATAGTATCGAAGGTAAAAAAGATAATACCTGTAGAAAAAATTGGTGTTCATTTTCATAATGATACAGATAATGCTACGTCTAATTCAATTGAATCTATAAGATCTGGAGTTTGTCAAGTTCAAGGAACATTTAATGGTTTAGGTGAAAGATGCGGAAATGCTAATCTTGTAAATATAGTATCTAATCTTGTTTTAAAGATGAATTTTAACTGTTCATTGAAAAAAAATTTAAAAAAACTCACTTCTGTAAGTAGATTCATTGACGAAACTTTAAATAGACAATCAGCAAGAAACCTCCCATTCGTAGGTTCTGCTGCTTTTGCTCATAAAGGTGGACTTCACATCTCAGCAGTAGAAAAAGATCCTAGATGTTATGAACATATTAATCCATCTGAAGTGGGAAATGAGAGAACATTAGTTATTTCAAATCAGTCTGGAAAGAGTAATATTTTGAATAAATTAAAAAAATATAAAATCTCAACTAATAATAATGAAGATGAAATAGTTAGTTTTTTAAACCTAACAAAGAAACAAGAATTTCTTGGATATGCATATGATGGTGCAGAGGCAAGTTTCGAATTATTAGCTCGAAGAAAGTTTCAAAAATTAAAAGAGTTTTACAGTTTAGCTAGTTTTAAAGTTTCAGATGAAAAAAGACTAAATGAATCAGGAAATTTCAAACCATTTTCGGAAGCTCGAGTAAAAATCTTTGTCGGAAAAAAAGAATTTTACAGCGCATCAGAGGGTAATGGCCCCATCCATGCACTTGATAATGCTTTAAGAAAAGCTTTAATAAAATTTTATCCAAAATTAAAAGAGTTGAATCTTATTGATTATAAAGTTAGAATTTTGACGCCTGAAGATGGAACAAAAGCACTTGTAAGAGTAAGAATAGAATCATCAAATAAAAATCAAACTTGGTCAACCATTGGGGTCTCTCATAATGTTATTGATGCATCATATATAGCTCTGCATGATAGTATCACATATCATTTACTTAAAATGAAATAAATGGTTTATGATCTTAATAATTCACTTGAGATTATTTTAGTTAACACTCAATTACCTGAAAATTTAGGTGCGACTGCAAGAGGCATGTTGAATTTTTATCTTGAAAACCTAAGATTAATAAAGCCTAATTTTCATATGAAAAATGAAAAAATACTTCCGTTATCTGCAGGTGCTGATCACGTAATTAAAAAAGTAAAAGTGTATGAAAATTTTGAAACATCAATTAGTGATCTAGATTATATTATTGCTACAACGAATAGAGATAGAACCCTAAAAAAAAAAAATATCAATTTTAATGAAATTTTTAAACTTATAAGTGCAAAAAAAAAAAATAGGTATTGTTTTTGGACCTGAACAATCTGGACTTAATAACGAACATATTTCACTTTCGGATTATATTCTTAAAATTCCATCTAATAAAAAATTTTCATCAATTAATCTTTCTCATGCAGTTACAATTGTATGTTATGAACTTTCTAAAACGATTTTCCGTGATATAAGCTCAAATAAAAAAATATATGATTTAGCACCGAAGAAAGAACTTATTAATTTTTATAAAATTCTAGAAAAAAAACTTGAAGAAAAAAATTTTTTTATGGTCGATGAACGAAAAAAAATAACGGTACAAAAAATACGTAATATTTTTAGTAAATCTTTATTGAATGTTAATGAAATTAAGATACTTCATGGTATTATTAAATCTTTAGAGAAATAAATTATTCAACAAATTGAATTGACATAGATTTTTATAAAAGTATATTTCTTTCTTATGACAAGAATTCTTAAGTCTAAATATAAAGTTGACAGAAGATTAAGATGCAATCTTTGGGGAAGACCTAAAAGTCCTTTCAATAGAAGAGACTATCCACCTGGGCATAATGGACAAAATAAGAGGAGAAAACCCTCTGACTTCGGCACTCAGCTTATGGCTAAACAAAGATTAAAGTCTCATTATGGTTATATAACAGAAAAACAATTTAGAAACCTCTTTTTTAAAGCTTCAAAACTAAAAGGTAATACAAGTGAAAACCTAATTGAACTACTAGAAAGAAGATTGGATGCCGTTGTTTACAGAATGAAGTTTGTAACTACAATATTTGCAGCTAGACAGTTTGTAAGCCATGGTCATGTTATGGTAAATGGAAAAAAAGTTACAATTCCTTCGTATTGTATTAAAGATGGAGATGTAATTGAGGTTAAGGAAAAAAGTAGAGAGATGCCAATTGTTCTTGAGGCAATAAGTTCAACTGAACGAGATTCTCCAGAATACCTCTCGGTAGATTACGATAAAATGAAAGGTACGTTTCTTAAGGGACCAAAACCACAAGAGGTTCCCTATCCTGTAGTTATGGAACCAAACTTAGTCATCGAATACTATTCCAGATAGTAATTTTTCTATTTACTGAAAATATTAAACATCTAAAATGCTCTGAAAGAGGTTTAATATGAAACTTTCATCGCTCATTATAGCTCGGAATGAAGAAACAAATATCGAAAACTGCCTTAAATCTTTATATTTTGTAGATGAAATCATTGTTATTCTAGATAGAAGTGAAGATAATACTGAGAAAATTGTTAAAAAATATACAAATAAAATTTTTAAAGGATCTTGGTTTTGTGAAGCAGAAAGAAGAAACTTTGGTTTGAAAAAATGTAAGTCTGATTGGATTTTAGAGGTTGATGCAGATGAGATAATTACAGAAAAATTATCGAATGAGATTTCTAGATGTATTAGCACAAAAAAATATGATTTTTTTTATATTTCTCTCTTGAACTTTGTGGGAAAAAATTCAATAAGATTTGGATGGATGGCGTGTATGGCTCCAGAAGGCAAATTTTGCTTATTCAAGAATGGTAAGAAGAACTGGATTGAGGGAAGTGTTCACCCAAGCTATTCAATAGAAGGAAAAAAAGGTCCAATTCTATCAAATCCAATTTTGCACTATATGTCCAAAAATATTTCTGATCTTATAAAAAGATTCAACAGAAATACTTCTTTATATTCAATTGATTTAAAAAATAAGAAATCTTTAAATAAATATTTATCTTTGAGAAAAATTTTTTCTAGATTTATTAAATGTTATATATCAAGATCAGGATATAAAAGTGGAAAGATTGGTTTTTTAATAAGTATCTTATCTGCTATTTATCCATATGTATCGGCAAAAAAGGCTCAGAGCGAAGAAATTGAAATTTAATTTTTTTCTACTTGATATTTGATATCGTGTTTTTGAAAAAGATTTTCTATTTCCCCACTTTCTGCTAATTCTCTGAGTATATCACAACCTCCCACAAACTCTTTTTTGATGTATATTTGGGGAATAGTTGGCCAATTAGAGTAATTTTTTATACCTTCACGAATTAAATTATCTTCCAGCACATTAAAACTTGTAAAGTTTATATTAAAATAATTTAAAATTCCTACCACATTGGCTGAAAATCCGCATTGCGGGAAATCAGGTGTGCCTTTCATAAAAACTACCACATCATCACTCTTGATAATATCTTCAATTTTTTTTTTATCTTCCATAATCCATATTATAGTGCAATAGTTGTTAACATTAAAGCATGAAGTTCATTTCCCATTCGATTACCAAGGGCTTTATAAACCAACTGATGTTGTTGTACTTTTGATAGTCCATTAAATTCTTTTGATTCAATCTTTGCATGATAATGATTGTTGTCACCTTTAAGATCATCAATTTCGATCTGTGCGTCGGGTATTTGCTTTTTTATTAATGTAATAATTTCTTCGGATTTTATTGGCATTATTTCATATATTTTGGCAACCACATTCTGTGGTATTTTATAAGATCTTTCACAGATATTGCAAATTGATTTAAGAAATTTAATGTTTTACCTTTAACTTCTCCAATCATTTCTGCATGAATACCATCTTTTAACAAATAATCTAAGAATTTTTTTTCTTCTTTGACAATTAAAATGTATCTTGATTGGTCTTCTCCAAATAACCATTCCTCAATCTTCTTTACTTTTTTGGGGATACAAATTTTCATTCCGATATTATTTCTTATACAGATTTCAGCTAATCCAATAGCAATTCCTCCATCAGATAAATCATGACATCCAACTACCAAATCTTTTTTTCTAATAATTTTTTTTACAAAGTTTCCATTTTTAAGTTCTTGTTTAAGATTTAATTTAGGAGGATTTCCGTTATAATTTTTTTTAATTTGATTGTAACTTGAAAGATCTAAATGCCCTAAAGTCTTTCCTATAATAAAAATATTAGCATTTTGTTTTACAGAAAAATCCCTGGCAAACTTGATATCTTCAATTAATCCTACTCCACCGATAACTGGTGTTGGCAAGATAGATTTTTTGTTAGTTTCATTATATAAAGAGACATTTCCTGAAACTACTGGATAGTTCAAAAAACTACATGCTTCTTTTATACCTTCTATTGATTTTTTTATTTCATACATAATGTTAGTTTTTTCAGGATTCCCAAAATTTAAATTATCAGTTATAGCAATTGGTTGTGCTCCTGACGCAATAAGATTTCTCCATGATTCAGCAACTGATATTTTTGTGCCAAGTTTAGGGTCTGCTTTACAATAAATTGGATTGCAATCTGCTGTAATGGCAATTGCTTTTTTTGTTCCATGTATTCTAACTACTGCAGAATCAGCTTTTCCTGAAGAAAAAATTGTATCTCCCATCACAGAAGAATCGTATTGAGAAAACAACCACTCCTTAGAACAAAAGTTTGGACTTGATATAATTTTTATGAGTGCTTTTTTAGGATTGATTCTTATCTGTCTAGAGTTTAATTTTTGTTGTTTTTCTTTTTTATAAGGCCGAGAATATTCTGGAGACAAATCTGCAAGAGGTTTAATAGGTAATGAACCAACTTTCTTTTCTTCGAAAAAGATCTCCATTTTGCCAGTTTTTGTAATTAGACCAACTTCAACAGCATCAAGGCCCCATTTTTTAAAGATATCTAAAGTTAAGTTTTTCCTATCTGGTTTTATAACTATCAACATTCTTTCTTGAGTCTCTGAAAGCATCATTTCATATGGAGTCATGTTTTCTTCACGACAAGGAATTTTATCCAAGAAAAGTTTTACACCACAATTACCCTTTGATGCCATTTCGAATGATGATGAGGTAAGACCAGCTGCGCCCATATCTTGAATAGCAACAATTGCATCTTCTTTCATTAATTCTAAACAAGATTCAAGCAGGAGTTTTTCAATAAAAGGATCTCCAACTTGAACTTGTGGTCTTTGTTCATTTGTTTTATCGTCAAATTCAGCAGAGGCCATAGTTGCTCCATGAATTCCATCTCTTCCAGTTTTTGAGCCAACATAAATGAGAGGATTTCCATTCCCTTTTGCTTTAGAATAAAAAATTTTATTTTTTTTTACTAAACCTACACACATAGCATTAACTAAAATATTTTTATTATAACTTTCATGAAAAAAGCATTCTCCACCAACAGTTGGAATTCCGACACAATTCCCATAATCACCAATACCTTTTACTACTCCTGATAAAAGACTTTTAGTTTTATTATTTTTAATATCACCAAATCTTAAAGAATTTAAATTAGCAATTGGTCTTGCGCCCATAGTAAAGACATCTCTCATAATTCCTCCAACTCCAGTAGCTGCACCTTGATAAGGTTCTATAAATGAAGGATGATTATGACTTTCCATTTTAAAAACTACTGCATGATCATCGCCGATGTCAATTATACCAGCGTTTTCTCCTGGTCCACAAATTACTTTCTCTCCTTCAGTTGGAAGAGTTTTAAGCCACTTTTTTGTTGATTTATATGAGCAATGTTCACTCCACATTACAGAAAATATTCCTAATTCAAGTAAATTAGGTTCTCTTTTTAATATTTTTAAAATTTTATTATATTCCTTTTTTGTTAACCCATGTTTTTTTACTATTGAGGGTGAAATTTTTTCATTTTTCATAAGAGGTCCTTCAAACAATCAAAAAATATTTTACCATCTCTTGAAGAAAATGTATCAAAAGCTCTTTCTGGGTGCGGCATTAAACCCATTATATTTTTTTTTTTATTAACTATACCTGCAATATTATTTACGGAGCCGTTTGGATTATTAGAAATATTAACTTTTCCATTGACAGAAGAATACTTAAGAACAATTTGATCGTTATCCTCTAAACTTTTAAGATTATTCTCGTTTATAAAAAAGTTTCCTTGAGAATTAGCAATAGGAAAATTCATGATAGTTTCCCTTTTAAGATTTTTAAAAAAAATATTATTAGTATTTTCTACTTTTAGATAAATATCTCTACATTCAAATAATTGGTGTGAATTTTTGATTAAAGCACCTTCTAAGAGATTGCATTCAGTAAGAATTTGGAAACCATTACATATTCCAATAATTGGAACACCGTTTAAGCCTAATCTAACAATTTCTTTGATTGCTGGAGATTTTGTTGCAATTACTCCTGCGCGAAGGTAGTCTCCATAAGAAAATCCCCCGGGTAAAAGAATCAAATTTGTTTCTTTGATATGAGCAGTATCATGCCAAATTAATTGTGGTTCTACACCTAAACAACTTTTAACAGCAACTGCCAGATCTCTGTCACAGTTTGAACCTGGAAATACAATTATAGAAACAATATTTTTTGCCACATTAATTATTTTTAACTATTTTAAAATCCTCTATAACTGGATTCGATAATAACTCTTTGCTTATTTTTTCTATATCTTTTACGTAATTTTTTTTATTATCAAACTCGATGTCAAAAAAGCTTCCTTTGGAAACTTTTTTAATACCCTTGAACCCCATATTCTTTAATGTCTTATTTATTGCCTCGGCTTCGGGATCTAAAATTCCATTTTTAAAATTTACGTAAACTCTAAAAATCATTCTTTATAACCTTTTTAAATTCTTCTTCAGACAATACACCTAACCTGTAAGCAACCTCTTTGTATGCCTTATCTACGTCACCTAAATCATGTCTAAAACGATCTTTATCAAGCTTTTTATTGGTTTTAATATCCCATAACCTACAATTATCTGGACTAATTTCATCTGCAAGCATTATAATTTGTTCATCTTGGTCCCAATACCTACCGAATTCTAATTTAAAATCTACCAATCTAATCTTCTGAGAAAGAAAAAATCCAATTAAGAAATCATTTATTCTTGATGATAATGACATTATTTCTTCAAGTTCATTAGCTGATGCCCATTCAAAAGTTATTATGTGCTCTTCAGATATTAAAGGATCTCCTAATTTATCATTTTTAAGATAAAACTCAGTTATAGGACGAGGCAAAATTTTTCCTTCTTCAATTCCAAGCCTTTTAACTAAAGAGCCTGTAGAAATGTTTCTTACAACGACTTCAATTGGTATAATTTCTAACTGATGAATCAGTTGTTCTCTCATATTGATTCTTTTTATAAAATGTGTAGGAATATTAATTTCAGATAATCTATTCATTAGAAGTTCAGAGATAAAATTATTTAGAACACCTTTTCCAGGTATAGTTGCCTTTTTTTTATTATTAAAAGCGGTTGCATCATCTTTAAAATATTGAATTAATGTTTTAGGTTCATTTCCTTTATAAATAACTTTTGCTTTTCCTTCATAAATTTTTTTTTTCATTTATTTCTCAACACTTTTTCAAAAATTTTATTAATATTCTTAAAATGATAATCGATATTAAAAATCTCTTTCATAATCTTTGATGGTATAAGTTCTGTTACTTTTTTTTCTAAATTTAGTAATTGATGAAAACTTTTACCACTTTCCCATGACTTCATAGCAATTGACTGTACTATTTTGTATGCTTTTTCTCTAGTTAATCCTTTTTTTGTTAATTCTAGCAAAACTCTTTGTGAATTATACAACCCAAGTGTTTTGTTGAGATTTAAATTCATATTTTTTTTATTTATTACTAAGTTTTTTAAAATATTATTCATTCTATTAATAGAAAAATCAGTTAGGATAATTATATCTGGACAAAATATTCTTTCTACTGACGAGTGAGAAATATCTCTTTCATGCCACAATGCGATATTTTCTAACGCTGGAATAATAGCTGACCTGATTACTCTCGAAATCCCAGTTAAATTTTCACTTAAAACTGGATTTTTTTTATGGGGCATTGCTGAAGAACCTTTTTGATTGCTTGAAAAAAATTCCTCGACCTCACGTACTTCACTTCTTTGTAAATGTCTAATCTCAATAGACAGGTTTTCAATTGAGCTTGCAATAATTGCTAAAACTGAGAAAAATTCTGCATGTCTATCCCTAGGAATGATCTGGGTTGATACTTCTTCGCACTTCAATTCAAGTTTTCGTGCAACATATTTTTCTACTCTAGGATCAATATTTGCATAAGTTCCAACAGCACCGGATATTGAACATATTGATATTTTTTTTTCTACATCTATTAATCTATCCAAATTTCTATTAAATTCACAAAATTTACTTAACATCTTTAATCCAAATGTAGTTGGTTCAGCAAAAATTCCATGACTCCTTCCAATACAAGGTGTGTTTTTATGTTTGATAGCTAGTTTTTTGAGTGTTGAAATTAACTCTTTTAATTCCTTCTTTAAAATTTTACATGATTGTTTTAACTGGACTGAAAGTGTTGTATCGAGAATATCAGATGAAGTTATACCTTTATGTATATGCCTGGATTCTTTTCCTACTTTTTCAGATACATTTGTTAAAAATGCAATTACATCATGCTTAATTTCTTTTTCAATTTCATCAATTCTTTTTATATCAAAAGAGGCTTTTTTTTTTATTATTTCTACTGATTTTTTTGGTATCTCTCCTAATTCAGATAATGCTTCACATATAAGAATTTCTATTTTTAGCCATATCTGAAACTTATTTTCAGGTTCCCAAATTTTTGCAGTTTCTTTTCTTGTGTATCTTGGTATCATTTAATTTTATATGGTGGATGTGAATATTTTTTATGTGAAAGAGTAAAGATTTCGTATCCATTTTTTGTAACACCTATAGAATGTTCAAATTGAGCAGATAACGATTTATCAGAGGTAACTGCTGTCCATCCGTCCTTAAGGATTTTGACTTTATGGCTCCCAATATTTATCATAGGTTCTATTGTAAAAAACATACCTTCTTTTAAAACATCTCCCGAACCTGGCTCTCCGAAATGAAGTACACTTGGTTTGTCATGAAATACTTTTCCTAAACCATGCCCGCAAAAATCTCTAACAACAGAATAGTTTTTTTTCTCAACAAATGATTGAATTGCAAAACCAATATCTCCTGTTGTATTTCCGGGTTTGACAGTTTCTATTCCTCTCATCATTGCTTCATAAGTGATCTCAATTAGTTTTTGTGCTTTAAGCTTTACGTTTCCTACACTAAACATTCTACTTGTATCACCGTGCCATCCATTTAAAATTGGCGTTACGTCAATGTTAATTATATCACCTTTTTTTAAAACTTTTTCTCCAGGAATACCATGACATACAACATGATTTACAGATGTACAGACTGATTTTGGAAACCCCTTATAATTTAAAGGTGCAGGTTTAGCACCATTCGAAATTTGGAAATTATGACACAAATCATCAATTTTTTGTGTTGTTATACCTGGTTCTATATAGTCAGTAATAAAGTCTAAACATTTAGCAGCAAGAGATCCAGCCATTCTCATAGAATTAAAATCATTTTGAGAGTGTATTTTTATTGTATCTGTCATAAAAAAATGAATTAAGATAATGTATATTAATTAAATTTTTCAAATTAGTAAAAATAAAATGAAAATAGAGATAAAAAAATCAGGTATAATTATTATTGGAAATGAAATATTGAATGGTAAAACTATTGAAAAAAACTCTAATTTCTTGTGTAGAAAATTATCCGATAGAGGAATAGAAGTAAAAGAGATAGTAATCATACCTGATGAAAAAGAAAAAATTATAGAAAAGGTAAATTCTTTTAGAAAAAAATTTGAATATGTTTTTACAACAGGAGGAATTGGGCCAACACACGATGATATTACATCAGAGTCTATTTCTGAGGCTTTTAAAGTTAAGCTTGAATTAAATCAGCATGCAAAAAAAATTTTAAAAGAACATTATTCTGACGAGTCTTTTACTAAAGCTAGACTAAAAATGGCTTACTTGCCAAAAAATGCTACTTTGATAGACAATCCAGTTAGTATAGCTCCGGGATTTTGTCTTGAAAATGTATATGTATTTCCTGGTGTACCAAAAATTTTAGAAATTATGTTTGTTGAATTTGTAAAGAAATTAGAAAAGGGGAGAAAAAAATATCAAGTTATGGTTTCAACAACTCTTTCAGAAGGAATAATTGGAGAGTTTATTGGTCAAATTCAGAAAAAAAATATAGATGTAGAAATTGGAAGCTACCCATATTTTAAAAGGAAATCTTTTGGAGTGTCGCTTGTTTTAAGAGGTTATAATAAAGAGTCGATTGATAAAGTTGCAAAAAAAATATTTGATTACATTAAACTTAAAAAAGGAAATCCAAAATTATTTTAATTTTGAATTGAGTAAACTTTTTGAAAAGATTTCAAATTCTTCTTTAAACAAAAATTTTAATTTTTTTTCTGACCAATTTGATAAACTTGATTTAAATCTATTTTCTAATTCAGATTCTGAAAAATCACTTTTTTCATTTGAATTTTCTAAAATATAATTTTCAGAATTTTTTGAATCATTTGATTTATATACAACATCTATAAATTTTTCTTTCTTATTTTCAAAATTTTTCTTTAAATTTAAGTTGTTTTTAGAAAGAATGTTTTCTTTTTCTACTTTTGCTTCCTGAACAAGTTTATAAATTGATGCAAGTAAATCTTCTATTTTTTTTTCTTTATCCATTATATTCGATAAAATATAAAAAAATATGATATAATAAAAGGTAAATATTCAAAAATGTCATCATTAGTTAGTGAAATAATACCATTTTCCTTTTTATTTGTTCTTCTTATTCTTTATCTAGCAACGAAAAAGGCAACAAAATTTGAAAATAAATCTGAAAAAGAAATAACGTCATATGATGAATCCAAGGTTTTTTTAGAAAGTGCTGAAGCAAAATTAATCGCTTTGAGAGATCTTTACAGACAAGATCTGATTGATTCAGAAATTTATTTAAAAAAAACTGATGATATTGCAAACTCAATTACAAGAAAAATAGGAAAAGAAATAACTGAAATTGCTTTTGAAAAAAAAAATGATATTTATAATCAACTTAAAGTTGATATTGTTAAAAAAGTAAGTCAACGAAAAGATATCAATGAGTCTAATGACCTCGATGTATTGATATCTGCAGTTGATAAAAGAATTGAAGTAGGTTTTGATAATGAAAAAAATTAATTCAGATATTCTTGAAAAAGTTAAAGATTCTCTTGTTTCAGAACAACAAAAAGATGAACCTAACATTGATGATAAACAAGATCAAAAAATTTCGGATAGTGAAAAAATTATTGAAAAAAGAATTATTGATTGGCTTGATGTCAATGGAGAAAGAATAGCGAGAGAATTACTCAAGGAGGAAGTAAAAAAGCTTTTTAAATAGAATTTTTTAAAATTTCATTGTTTTAATATGTTTCCACAATCTTTTTAGGCCTCTTGGCGCATTTGTTTTTCGTCTATTAGGCATGATCCTTGTTGGATCGTCACATCCCCTTCCTGCTCCTAGATCGATTATTGCTGGTTCATCAATTACAACAGTATAATACCCCTTTTCTTTGTATTCTAATCCTATATCTATTTCATTATAAAATCTTTTGTAACCATTAATCAAATAATAATCACTCATTCTTTTTACTCCAGGTCGAAAAGAAAAAAACCCCCATTCCCAACCTTCTTTTGGTGAAACATTTCTAAATCTGATATTTTTTTTTTTTCTAACTGGGCCAAATTCAAAAATTCCAAAACTTTTTGCACTTTCACTTTCTAACCAAACTTGAATTATTTTAGGATCAGATTTCAAGATTTTTAGAGATTCTTCAACAAAATTGCTTCTAGTATACATCCAATCATCTTCGCAATGGAAAACGAAAGGAGTTGTAATTTTTTTGTATATTTCTTCAATTGATTTGATCTGACCCTTTTTATGTTTATTTAGAGTAATTTCAAGTTTGTCCCCCCATTTTTTTTCAACTTGTTTATAGACTTCTTCATTAACAGAATCTTCGATAAGGTATAATTTTTCAAACTTAAATGAATTGAACTTAAAAAAACTTTCTAAAGTTTTGTTTAAAAGGTCAACCCTCCCACAACTTGTGATAACAAAACTCATTTTTTCTTGCATAAAATATAATATATATATAACTTAAAAACTTGTAAAGCAGACAGCATGACCAAAAAAGCGCTAATTACAGGAATAACAGGACAAGATGGTGCGTACTTAGCAGAATTTCTTTTAAATAAAAACTATATTGTGCATGGTGTAAAAAGAAGGTCATCAACCAATAATACTGAAAGAATCGATCATTTAAACTTTGAAATCAATAACAAAAAAAATAGGTTGATACTTCATAATGGAGATCTTACAGATTCAAGTAATATTATAAGGTTGGTTGCTGAGACAAGACCTGACGAAATTTATAACCTTGCTGCACAAAGTCATGTTATGGTTAGTTTTGAAACACCTGAGTACACAGCTAATGCAGATTCTATCGGTACATTGAGAATACTTGAGGCAATAAGAACACTTAAACTAGAAAAAAAAACAAAGTTTTATCAAGCTTCGACTTCAGAACTTTATGGAAATTCTGGAAAAAAAAGTCAAAATGAATCAACCCCTTTTAATCCAGAAAGTCCATATGCAACAGCCAAGCTTTATTCATATTGGATAACCAAAAATTATAGAAAAGCATATGGAATTTTTGCCTCAAATGGAATTTTATTTAATCATGAAGGTCCTACAAGAGGTGAAACATTTGTGACTAGAAAAATTACTATGGGTATTTCAGATATTTTAGCAAAAAAAAAAAAAATTATATCTTGGCAACCTTGACGCAAAAAGGGATTGGGGTCATGCAAGGGATTTTGTTGAAGGAATTTGGAAAATAATGCAATTTCATAAAGCCGATGATTTTGTTCTTTCAACAGGACAGACATATTCTGTTAGAAAATTTGTTGAATTAGCCTTTTCAATTGTTGGTATAAAAATTGATTGGGTTGGAGATGGTTTAAATGAAAAGGGAATTAATACTGAAAACAAACAGACATTAATAGAAATTAATAAAAAGTACTACAGACCTAATGAAGTTGATTATTTAAGAGGTGATTCAAAAAAAGCCAATAAACTTTTAAATTGGAAATGTAAAATTTCATTTAAAGAATTAGTCAAAGAAATGGTACTTTCTGACTTAAAAAAGAATAAAGTAAGTTTGTGAAAAAAATAACACCAATAATTCTGTCTGGTGGAATTGGTACAAGATTATGGCCACTTTCTACTAAAAATTTACCTAAACAATTTTTAAAATTACCCTTTGGTTCAAAGCTTAATCTTTTTCAACAAACTGTTCACGGCTTTAAAAATAAAAAAAAATTTAACTTACCGATCATTGTATGTGGTGATGAACATAAATTTTTATTGCTTGATAGTGTAAAAAAATTAACAAAATTATCAGGCTTGATTGTAGAAAAAGTTCAAAGAAATACTGGAATTTCTGTTTTATTAGGTGTTCTTTATGCGTTAAAAAAAAATAATTCAGAATTTTCTTTAGTTGCACCTTCAGATCATTATATTAAAGACAGAGATTATTCAAAATTGATACCCAATAATATTGATAATATACAAAATCATATGATCTATGGAATCAAACCTTCTTTTCCAGCAACTGATTATGGATATATAAAAGTTTCAAACGTAGATAAAAAAATATCAAACGTTTTAAGTTTTCATGAGAAACCAAATTTAAATGATGCAAAAAGATTTTTTAAAAAAAAATTGTTTTGGAATTCAGGAATATTTTTTATAAATAATGCTAAATTAGTTGAACATTATAAAAAAATTCATCCAAAAATTCTGGAGATAGCAAAAAAAATTATTTGTAATTTAAAGTCTGATCTTGATTTTTTACAAACATCAGAAATTTTATTGAAGAAATTACCAAATATATCTTTTGATCATGCGATCTTAGAAAAAGTTAAAAATCTCAGTATGCTGAAACTTAATCTAATCTGGAAAGATTTGGGTACTTGGCAGTCTTTAACGAATCTTTCAACTAACAATAAAGTTTATCTTGAAGATGACTCGTTTATTTATAATAACTCTATTAATACCAGTGTAATAAGTGACAGAAGAAACACAATCGTTAACGATATTTCTGATGCTATAGTTGTCTCATATAAAGAATCTCTGTATATAAGCTCAAAAAAAAATTCAAATAAAATAAAGGAAATTTTATCAGAAAAAAAACATAAAAGTATTTCTGAATATCAGAGTTTATTCTATAAACCTTGGGGTCATTACGAAGTGTTTTCTAGATCAAAAAATTATTTACTTAAGAAAATTAGTATAAAACCTAATTGCAGATTGTCATTGCAGAAGCATCAATTTAGATCTGAACATTGGGTTGTTGTAAAAGGTAAGGCAAAAGTCACTATGGGAAGTAATCAAAAAATTTTAAAAGAAAATCAATCTACGTTTATTCCTATTGGGCTTAAACATTGTATAGAAAATATTGGCAAAGATTATCTAGAGATTATTGAAGTTCAAATGGGTAGTATTTTGTCAGAAGATGATATTATACGTTTAGATGATCCATATAAAAGATAATTAGTTTTCTTATGTGGATTTAGCTAGATCATTTAGAACTTCAACTAAGTAATCAATTTCTTTTTGAGTATTATAATAATGAAATGAGATCCTAAGTAACTTTCTTAAGTTCATCTTTTTAAAATAATGATAAGAAGTTGAAGTAGTACTAATTGATGTCAAAATTTTTTTTTTTAATAAAAAACTATGGATCTTTTCAACCGATTTTTTTTCAATGGAAATTGTGTTAATTCCCGATAACAAAAGAGGGTTTTCATAGACTTTGATATTTTTAATATTTTTTATTTTATTTCTAAAGTAAATACTTAGATTTTTTATTTTTTTTTCAATATTTTTAATACCTAATTTATTTAAATAA
>PAYV01000034.1 GCA_002715305.1 Rickettsiales bacterium
ACTATTCTCACCGTAAATATTTTCTATATGTAAAGTAACTCCGGCTGATTGTGAAAAGGCTTGAAACCATTCTTTAAATAATTCGGTGTCCATTTCACCTAATTTTGGTTTGTTCAGCTTTACCTTCCAGACTAAGTAAGGTCTGTTTGAACAATCAACAACTACTCTAGAAAGTGTTTCATCCATTGCAGAGAGTGCCTGACCAAATCTTTGGATCCCCTTTTTTTCACCTAGTGATTTGTTAAATGCATCCCCTAGAGCTAAGGCTGTATCCTCTGTAGTATGGTGATAGTCAATGTGTAAATCACCCTTGGCCTGAATTTTTATATCAAACAAGCTATGTTTTGAAAGTTGATCTATCATATGATCAAGAAACCCTATTCCTGTATCAATACTACTTTCACCTTTTCCATCGAGATGAAGAGTTACTTCTATGTCTGTTTCTTTTGTTTTTCTTTTTACTGAATGTTTGCGCATTTTGTAAATTTTGTTGGATATTAGATTTAAAATATATAGATTAATAGTTAATTAATCAATGTGACTGTATTTAATATTTATGACTGAAAACAACATTCATGAAACTTGGCACGGAACGACTGTAGTTTCTGTAAGAAAAAATAACCAAGTTGTTATTGCTGCAGATGGTCAAGTAACACTTGGAGATACAGTTGTAAAATCAAACGCTAGAAAAGTGAGATCATTAGCTAGCGGTAAAGTTATAACTGGTTTCGCAGGAGCAACTGCAGATGCCTTTTCTCTTTTTGAAAGACTGGAGTCAAAGCTTGAAAAATCATCAAATAATCTTTTACGTGCGTGTGTGGAATTAGCTAAGGACTGGAGAACAGATAGATATTTAAGAAGATTGGAAGCAATGATGCTTGTAGCAGATAAGGAATCAAGCTTAATTCTAAGTGGTAATGGTGATGTTTTAGAACCCAAAGATGGACTTATGGCTATAGGGTCTGGAGGAAATTATGCCTTAGCTGCAGCAAGAGCTCTTTATTCCTCAAAACTTGATGCAGAAAAGATAGCATTACAAAGTCTTGAAATTGCCGCCGAATTATGTATTTACACAAACAATAATATTATTTTAGAAAAATTAAAATGACATCATTTACTCCTAGAGAAATAGTTTCAGAGCTTGATAGATTTATCGTAGGACAAAATTCCGCAAAGCGTGCCGTTGCTATAGCTTTAAGGAATAGGTGGAGACGACAACAAATTGAAGGCTCACTAAAAGATGAAGTCTTACCAAAAAATATATTAATGATTGGCCCAACAGGAGTGGGTAAAACAGAAATTGCCAGGAGATTAGCAAAATTAGCTCAAGCACCATTTATAAAAGTGGAGGCAACAAAGTTTACAGAAGTTGGTTATGTAGGCAGAGATGTTGAGCAAATAATTAGAGATTTACTTGAAGTATCGATAAATAATAATAAAGAAAGTCTAAAGAATGAAGTTAAAGCTAAAGCGGAGCTAAATGCAGAAAAAAGAGTTATTGACGCTTTAGTTGGTTCATCTTCAACAAATCAGACAAAAGAAAAGTTTAAGAAAATGCTAAGAAATGGGGAACTTGATGAACAAGAAGTTGAAATAGAGTTGCCATCTCAGTCAGGAATGCCACTTAAATCAATGGAAATTCCTGGAATGCCTGGTGGAATGATGGGAATGATTAACATTGGTGACTTATTTGGTAAAGGTTTTGGTCAAAAAAAAGAAAAGAGAAAGTTAAGTGTAAAAGAATCATATGAATTCCTATTAGAAGAAGAATCAGAAAAATTAATTGATAATGATAATTTAGTAAAAAGAGCAATTCTTAATGTTGAGCAAGATGGCATAGTTTTTATAGATGAAATTGATAAAATTTGTGGGGCAAATTCGAAAGGAACAGGAGAAGTTAGTAGAGAGGGTGTCCAGAGAGACTTGTTACCTCTTATCGAAGGGTCAACTGTAAGTACAAAATATGGCACAGTAAAAACGGATCACATTTTATTTATTGCATCCGGTGCTTTTCATGTTTCAAAACCATCAGATTTATTGCCAGAACTACAGGGAAGGTTACCCAACAGAGTTGAACTTTCTGCTCTTTCAAAAGATGATTTTATAAAAATTTTAAAAGAACCAGAAAATAATCTAATTAGACAATATATAGAATTGATTTCAACGGAAGGTGTCAAGTTAAACTTTTCTGACAAAGCTGTATCTGAAATTGCAACTATTGCCTCCAAAGTAAATGAAGAAATTGAAAATATTGGAGCAAGAAGACTTCACACAATCTTAGAAAAAGTTTTGGAAGAAATAAGTTTTTCTGCCTCTGAAAAAAAAACAAAACAAGTTGAAATAGATGACAAGTATATACGTGATCAAATAGGTGATATCTACAAAGATACTGATCTTAGTAAATTTATCCTCTAACTCTTCTTTTTAAATATACCACAAATGCACCGTCTCCGCCTTTGTTTTTTGGAGCAATATCGAACCAAACAATTCTTTTGGAGTTGATTGGATTTTTTAACCAAATTGGAAGATTTTCTTTCAACTTCCCTGTTCCTCTCCATCCGTCTTCAACAGTTAATCTTTGACCTTTTCCAGTTATAATAAGTACTAATTTAAAATCTTTTTCATAACACGATTTTATAAAACTATTAACCTTATCTTCGGACTCTATTAAGGAAAAGCCATGCAGATCTAACTTTCTATCTATTTTAATTCTCCCTTTATAAATTTTTTTTATAAGATTTTTTTCAAGATCATAGTTTTTTAAACTTTCATTGAAAAATTTTTCATCTTGTGTGGTATTTTCCAGGGTGTCTTTAATTTTTTCTTTTTCTTCGTAAGATTCAACCTTAAAATTTTTTTTTATTTTAAGATTTTTTTTTAAAGGATTTACACTTTTTAAAAAATCGTCCCATTCTTCATTCATAATTTTTAATATATGGGATCAATGCAAATAAATATATTTTTTTTTTTAACTCACCGGCAATTTTTTCTGAATTTTTATTTGATCCTAAAAATAGATCCACCCTGTTTGGACCTTTAATTGCATTTCCAGTATCCAAACCCAAAACAGGAAATAAAGTTTTATCTTCTTTGATATGTAATAAAAAAGGTATACCAAGTGGATAAAATTTTTTATCTATTGCTATTGAGACATTTGGCACTAATTCTGTTCCAAGTGCCCCTTTAGCTGTGAATTCAACAGTTTTTTTGTTTAGCTTAAAAAAGATATATCTCTCATTATAATTTAAAACATTATTTAAGTTTTCAGGGTTTTTTCTTAACCAATCTTTTATTGTAAATAGTGAAACCTCTTTTTTTTTTAGCCATTTTTTTTTAATCATTAATTTTCCAATTGATGAATATTCTAAATTATTATTACCATCATAAGCTAACATTACTTTTTGATTGTTAGGGAGAATGCCAATCCCAGAACCTTGTATTTGTAAAAAAAATAAATTAATAAGACTATCAGTCCATAATAATACATCACTCGTTTTATATTTTTTTTGGATTTCTCTTCTAGGAATATTTCTAAACTTAATGTTATATTTTAATATTGGAATTTTAAAAATTTCATTTTTTTTGAAAGAAACATTTATTATTGGAAGGTAATAACCTGTAAGCAGACCTTTTTTTTGGCTTAATTGAACATAACGAAAATTTTTATTTAAAAATACTTTTGGTTGTTTGGGTAATTTTAAAGACTCTTTACAAACATACATCCAGTCTTCAACTGATCCAAAAAAAGGATATGATGGGTGATCTTTAATTTTATCATAAATAAGTTTAGTATTACACAATTCTTGGAATTTTTTAAAAAAATCTTCTATGTATGATTCATTTAAATCTCTTAATTCATCTATATTTTTAATAGAGTCAGCGTATGATGGTGTAAAAAAAAAGAAAATAAGAAAAAATTTAAGAAGGATATTAAATTTAATTCTCCTGAATTTCTTCTAAAGTCCAGTTAGGATCTTTGTTTGTGATTTTTTTAGAGAAGGTCCAAAATTCGGTTATTGAAAGTATTTGGTTGCTGTCTCCTTCAACTATTTGACCTTTTGAATTTTTGGTAACCTGTATTTGTTCAGTAATAAATTTAAGTGTTATTTTTATTAAGTTCTTACTACTAATTTCAGCTTTTGTAATTTCAGGTTTTTCTATTCCAATCAAAGTGATGTTTAATGACTGCCTGTTCTTTTTTCTGTTTTTAATTTCTGTCGAAAAAATATCTAGCATTTCCTTTGAAACCAATTTTTTTAAAGAATCAATTTTATCCTGTGAGTAAGATTTTATTATATATTCAAAAGCTTTTTTTGCTCCTTCAATAAAACTTTCTATTGAAAAATCATTATTGTGTTGGCTGATTTTTTTTAGTGTTTCATTAATTTTTGGATTTGAATGAAATTTCTTATCGAGATCTTTTTTAGTAAGATTATTTGGTGATTTTTCACTAACTTCATCTGGAATTGACTCCTTAAACGAAGAAGTTCTATCAACTGAATACTTTTTGACAATATCACTTTCGTTTCCAGTTTTTTTGCCTAGTGTGTTTCTTAGCCTGTTAATAATAAAGACAGCTATCATGGCAAGTATCAATATATCAAAGAATGGGATGTTATTCATAGTTAATCATTGTGTAATTTTCGGTTTGTATAAAATTTGTAGTATTCTATTAGCATGTCATATATTATATTGTGTTTAAATAGATAAAGATACAAAATATGGTAAATAAAAAAAATAATTCCACCCCTCAAGGTGTTAAATTTCTGATTAATGCGCAATACCTTAAAGATATATCCTTTGAAAATCCTAAAGCACCAGAATCTTTAAGAAAATTTGGAGGTAACCCAAAAATTAAAATTGACGTTGATGTCAAATCTAAACAACTAAAATCACACGGTGATAATATTTATGAGGTTGAATTATTAATTAAAGCCGAGACAACTGTTGAAAATGAATCATTATTTATAACAGAGGCAACTTATTGTGGAGTATTCACTGTAGAAAATGCGGAAGGTGAATTGTTGGATAAAATTCTAATGATAGAATGCCCCAAATTTTTGTTTCCTTTTTTGAGATCTGTATTGGCTTCATGTACAAGAGAAGGAGGATTTCCTCCGTTGATGATTGCTCCAGTAGATTTTGCTACTATGTATGAGAATAAAAAATCAAAATAGAAATACTACAATTTGATTTTTCTTTTTTTTGTATTAACGAAATTAAGATTACCCTTGAGGAAATCATTTTTAATTTCATCCAATGTCATTCCGTCTTTCCAATTAGTACTAGCATTCTTTAAATTTTTTTTGCCAGCTAAGATTTTTCTTTTTTGTTTCTTTGATTCATTGTTTGTTTCAGTGCTATCATTTAGCTCACTAAAAATTCTTTTTAATGACTTTTTATCTTTTTCTTCAAATGCTTTTTTATGAATTTCTAACTCATCCTTGTAGTTTTTAACTTCGTCTAAAAGTCTTTGATTCTCTGCATTAAGCCTGTCAAAGCGATCTTGGATAAGATGTAAATTTTCCTCGCTTATAACCTCGATGTTTTTTGAAAATTTTTTAAATGTTGTATCTAAACTTTCTAAAATTAAATCTTTTATAAGTATTAGATCTCCCTCTGAATATTTGTAATGACTTTTATCCCCTAATTTTCCAAAACTTTTTATAGAATCTAAAATTTTATTCAGTCTTTTCCTTGATAGAACGTTAAAATTACAAATTTTAAAAGTTTCCTTTTCTTTTGTTGTCCATTCTTTTCTCGGCTTGTATCTAAATTCTTTTAAAGTTTTAACAGCATCAAAGTACGAGATATTTCTCAATGAAGATTTTCTTTCTCTTTTCATCTATTTTACCATCCCAGAGAATTTTTTTTATTAAGTTGTTGTTTTTTGTGCAATTTATATCGTATATAAAAAAATACTATAAATAGTGATATAAATACAACTAAAAATAATAATAATTTAATTTATGCAATAATAATTTTTTACTGCTGGAAAGATTTAATGTTTGATTTAGCTGCAAATATAGTTTTTTGGATCCATATTCTCTTTATTGTATTTGTTACATTTGGAAGTTTTCTTCTATTAAAAAAGAAAACTATTATTTTTTTTCATTTTCCAGCCCTGTGTTGGGCTTTTTACGCTATTCTTACCAGAACAGTGTGTCCCTTAACATATCTTGAGAGATGGTTGTTGATTCAAGCTAATAGAGACGATTTTTCTTCTAGTTTCATTAATCAATATTTGGTCCCTATTGTTTATCCAAAAGAAATTTCTCATGAGCAATTGATGATTTTAGCAGGGTTTTTAATTTTAATAAATTTTGGTATATATTTGTTAGTTGCTAAGAAACATTTCTCCAAATAAGCACTTAATCGCCAAAAAGGTTTTTTAGATCATTTCTTTTTGTAGAATTTAGATTAGTTAGCCTAAGGTAAGTTGATCTTAATATGGCTTTAATAAGAACCGATGATTTAGAAAATTCCTCTAAAAGATTCTCTTTAGGTATTTTAATAGCAACACAATCTTTTGTAGCTTTAGCTGTAACTGTTCTATTTGTTCCCAGTAAGACCGATTGCTCACCAAATACCTCACCTTCATTAATGTAACCGACTGTTACACTACTCTTTGATCGAATTTCAACCTCACCCTCTTTAAGTAAATAACCAAAATCTGATATATCATTGAAATTATATATTATTTGATCTTTTTTCCAAATTACAGTTTCTGACACCATAATTTATTATTACACAATAAAATTTAAAAATTAAATTAATTTTACTTTATGGAGCGGGAAACGAGATTCGAACTCGCGACCCTCACGTTGGCAACGTGATGCTCTACCACTGAGCTATTCCCGCGAAAGAATAATATGTTAATATACTTAATAAATGATTTAATTCAATATCAAAGCATTTTTTGTAAATATTAAAAAAATTTCTTTTAATTAGTTTATGGAAAGACCATAATTAATAGATGGTTTATAGTTTTGACAAAAATGTTTCGGATTTACCAAAATCATTACCCATATTTCCTCTGAGTAATGTTTTGTTACTTCCAAGATCCAAACTTCCTCTTAATTTATTTGAAAATAGATATTTGCATATGTTCGACTATGCCTTAGCAAACGGAAGAGCTATCGGCATGGTTCAACCTAAAATTTTAAAAACTTCTAAAGATTCAGAGAAAAACCCTCCTATATACGATATTGGATGCGCTGGCTTCATTACTGCCTTTACAGAAACAAATGATAATCGATATGAAATAATTCTTAAAGGAATTTGTAGATTTTTTGTAAAAAATGAACTTTCTTTATTGAATGGTTTTAGAAGAGCTAATGTTGAGTGGGAGAGCTATAAAAATGACCTCTCACAGGTTAACTTCCAAAATTCTAATAATAGATTATCCTTTGAAGACATTTTAAAAAAATATTTACAAAAAAAATCTATTAATGCTGATTGGGAAGCCATTGAAGCATCGAGTGATGAGGAATTAATTAACTCAATATCTATGGGATGCCCATTTGATATTAATGAAAAGCAAGCGTTATTAGAGGCAAAATCGTTGGAAGACAGAATGGATGTTTTAATGTCTCTTATGCAAATGAGTATGATTGAAAATAAATCAATTAGTACCGCTTCACTTTCATAAATTGTGAAAAAATTTGATCCTAGGCTTTTAGAATTAATAGTATGTCCCAGGACAGGTCAAAAACTTTTTTATAAAAAAAATAGAAATATTTTATCAACAATTGATAATAAAAATGTTTATAAGATTATAGATGGTGTCCCAATTCTTAAAAAAAATTAAATGATTCCAAAAAATATAAAGTTAAGTCAGACAAAAAATAACCTTTTAATTTCTTATAATAACGGAAAGTACCTTATTATTAATGCTTCATTTCTAAGAGCTTCTAGTCCTTCGGCAGAAAATAAATTACACGCAAAAAACCCTGATCCTGAAAAATATAAGAATATAAAGATTGATTATATTGAAAAGATTGGAAATTATGCAATTAAACTAAAGTTTGATGATGGTCATGATACTGGAATCTATAGTTGGCAATATTTGCATGACTTGGGTATTAAATTTCAAAATTATTCACACCCATAGCGTATAGCATACTGTGTTTTTTTAGGAATTTAGATTTGTTAAAAATATTTAGACCTAAATTTCTTATAAAACCAATTGCCTTGCTATTTATAGAAAATAGTTTATTTAAATTATGTGTTGCTTGAATTAAAAGAAATTTATCTGCAATTCTCTTTGTTGAATAATTTTTTAAAACAAATTCATTTTCAAATTCTAATCCCAAATTCTTTGCCTCTGACAGTGAATCAGCAAGAACATCAGAATCTCTTACACCTAAATTAAAACCTTGACCAGCGATTGGATGAATGGCTTGACATGCATCACCAACAAGAACAATGTTATTATTGTAGAATTTATAGCATGAAAAAACATTAAGATTAAATTTGATAGGTTTAGATAAAAACTCAATCTCACCAAAAAAATTCTTATATCTTTTTTTAAATTCCCCTAAGAACTGATTATGACTAAGTTTTAAAAGATTTCCATAGCTGTTCTCGACTGTCCAAACTACAGATGATTTTTTATTTTTGTAAGATTTCATTGGAAGTAAAGCAAGAGGTCCTGAAGGAAAAAATCTTTCTAATGCTAATGCTTGATGTGGTTCTTTATGTTTGATATTAAAAACATACGCCGTTTGATTATAATCGTGATAATAATGTTTTATTTCTGCATGAAATCTAGTTTTGGAAAATCTTCCATCTGCAGCTAGTAATAAATTACAGCTTAGAGTTTTACCTTTGGTTTTTAAAACAACCTTATTTCTATTAATTCTAGTTGGCAAGTCTAAATTTACAACATCAAAATTATTCTCAAAAATTACATTTGAATTTTTCTTTATTAATTTTTCTAAAACTCCTTTGAAAATATTATTGTCAACAATATATCCCATCGAATCATAGTTTTGTGTTTTTGGATCAAATTCTAATTTGTGATTTGAAAGGCCTTCTGAGACAATAATTTTCTGTATTTTTTGTGAATTTTTTTCTATATCATCCCATGCGCCAATTTTTCTTAGAACCAATGAACTTCCTTTAGATATAGCTGTGGTTCTGCCATCTAAGTCTTTTGCGCTTGATTTTTTTTTTTCTACTAAACAAACTTTAATACCTTCTTTAGCAAGTCTGAGTGCCAAAACCATTCCAATTAATCCGGCACCTAAAATAATTAAATTATGATGAATATTCTTTTTCATTTTTTAAATTAATATTTAAGATTATATTATGGTTTTGTAAACTTTAATTGTTTTAAAAATTACTATTTTCTTTTTTAAAAAATACAAAATTTGTAATTAAAAATAAAATCATAACAATTAAAGGAATTTCTGTTAAAAATTTGTACCTGTTTATTACTGGCTCAATCATAGAAATCACAAGAATGTTTGAAAGATGAGCCACAAAGAAAATAGAAATTACCATACACTCTTTACTTCTTGAGTAAATCGAGAGAATTGAAATAAAAAATGTGAAAATAAGGAAAGCAAAACCTAAATATAAAGAATATAACCCATTAATAGAAAAGTTATAAAAATATCCAGTTAAAAACCTTTTTGGATCAATTGAAAGATTTAGGCGTATTAAATCAAATGATACTTTGACCAGGAATTCATTGGATTTTTCAACTAGTTTAAATTCACCTACCTTAAGATTTACAGTATCAACAAATTTCGCATAATTTTCAAAATAAATTTTTATCCAGTATTGTCTGCTAGTTTCTTGATTTTTATTGTAATTAAAATTTATTTTTTTTTTATCCAATTCTTGATAAAGACTAATCAAAAATTCAACTTTTTTTTCATCATCTAATTTATCAATATCTTTTTTAGAGGTCATAAAAACAGGCATTGCTATTAATTGAGACCCTAAATTGCTATCAACTTGAAACTTGCCATGATTTAAAAGGTGATAAATTTTATTTGAATTAAAAATTATCACTAAGCTTATAAGTGAAAACAGTGCAAGTAGAATACCTGGTTTTTCTTTTTTTGAGAAAATAAGAAAGATACTTACAAAAATCAATAAACCAAATACAAAAAGTAATTGTGGTTTAAAAAAACAAGACAAAATAAAAATTACAATTACTAACATCAAAGATTTTTTATTTGTTTTGTATATTAAATCAATTAGCAAGCCCAAAATAATCAAGCAAAAAGAAAATGACACGCTCTCTGTAAGTATCGCATTAGAGAAATGAAAAGAAGGTAAAATCAAAGTAAAAAAACAAATCGTTAAACCAAAATAATTTATTTTAGTAAATTTAGATATTTTACTAATTAAGTAATAACTAGAATAAAACCAAAATAAGAATTGGAAAAAAATAACGGCTTTTAAATAAAACATTCCGAATAAAAGTTTGTTTAAGAAAATAAAAAAAGGGTAACCTGGACTTCTCGCTGGTGACATCACTATGTATGATTGGCTGTCAGGATAAAATCTAGGTTCAATAAAAATAGATAAAAAAAGTGAAATTATTATAAAGAAAAATAATGTAATTCGAAAATTTATTGTTTCAAAGTTGATTGTTTTTGATGGATTCAAATGCTTTACCCTTAATTCACAGCCGTTAGTTAATTTACTATAAAAATTAATGCTGTATAAAGCGTTTTATTTTTTAATCCAAATTGAAATATGAAACGCTGACATATATCTATTATTTAGTTTTTGCAGTATTGAGTCAAAGTAAGTGAGTGGTTTGTACAATATAAACTTTAACCATTTGGGTGTTCTTAAAATCATAGAATTATAAATAATAAAAAACCCAATATTTCCTCCATATTGGACAGATAATCTCTGAAAATTGTTATTTTTGCAAAGTGAAGATATTTCTTCAATACTTAATGCTCTTTCATTTTCATGATCAAATTTATCACTAAGCCTATACCAAATATTTCTTATTGAGTTTAAAAATGCTGAATTAGGTTCAATTAAAATTAGATAACCATTTTTTTTAAGAAACTTGTTACAATTCATTATTGCTAAATTTAACTCTTTTGTCATATGATGAAGAGAGCCAAAGAAGAGGAGGCATTCATATTTTCTATGAATATTCAATTTTTTATTTGTAAAATCTCCAATGAAAGCCCTAAAATTTCTAGATGATTGTTTGTTGAACAATGCAACAGCTTTTTTGGATATATCAAAACCATGATAAATATTTATTTGTTTAGACAACTTTAAAATTTCTTTTAAATTTTCTGCTCCTCCACATCCAACCTCCATTATCGAATTACATTTATTTAAAGTACTTATAATCTTTTTAAAGATTAACTCTGTTCTATAAAACTTACTGTAAGAATCAAAATAGTGATATTGATACTCGTCATGAATTTTTTGATAATGATTTGCCTGTTTGTGCATAAAATTTCAATTATCTAAAAGTAAAGCAGAACATAGAGTAATAATTTTTTATTAATCTATTTACAAGCTAAATTTAAATTTTATTTTTAAAGCTTCTTTTTTAAATTTAAACTTATCTCCTAAGCATTTGTAATTTATAATAGTATTTTTTAAATGTTAAATAAATTCAAAGAGAACATATACAATTTATTTTATTTCCTGCTTTTTATACTGCCGGGTATTTTTCTTTTTGGTTCTTTATCTACTTATGATAAGAATGATCAAACAATATTTAAATTTAGCTCATTATCTGTTGATATAAATAATGTTATGGGATTGTTTGGGTCCTATGTTTCTGGTCCAATGATTCAATCCTTAGGAACAGTTTCATATCTTATTCCTATGGCTTTTATAATTTGGGCATTTAGATCAATTTTTAACTACAGGTTAACATGGTTTGCTTTTAGTTCACTTCCTTTATCAGTAGTATTCTTATGTATTTCATTTGAGCACTATCTATCAGATTATTCTTTCTTAAGCGGTGGAATCCTCGGAAAAGGTATTAAAGCATATTTAACGAATTTTTTAATTGAATTTGAGAATAGCAATTTATTTTTTTTTGCTGCCCCTATATTTTCATTAATTTTTTTACTGTTTACTTTAAATATAAAGTATCTAGAGATCGAATTTTTCACTAAAAAAATTTTGAATTTAATAGTAAATTTTTTTATTTTTATTTCTTACGTATTAAGATTTTCAAAAAACTTAAATTTAATTAAACTAGATAAAAAAAAGACAATCAGAAAATTTAAGACATCTAGAGATAGGACAAAAAAAAGCTCATTAATTAAAAACAATCCTGATTATGATTTCCCTTCAATTGAACTTTTGGAATTACCTGAAAAGATTGAAGGAATTGATATAGAAAATAAAAAAAATGCCGAGATTAACACCAACCTTTTAGCAAACGTACTCAATGATTTTAAAATAAGTGGTGAAATTACTGATGTTAAACAAGGTCCTATTGTAACTTTGTTTGAATTAACTCCTGCTCCAGGAACCCTTTCATCAAGTGTAATTAGATTGGCTGAAGATATTGCAAGATCAATGAGTGCAATTTCTACGAGAATATCAACTATAGTTGGACGAGATGCTTTAGGTATTGAAATCCCAAATAAACACAGGGAAACAGTTTATCTTAGAGAAATCCTAGATAGCAAATTCTTTAGAGAAACAAACAATAAACTTCCTTTAGCATTAGGAAAAGACATTTTTGGTAAACCTGTAATTGTTGACTTGGCAAAAATGCCTCATTTGCTTGTTGCAGGTACAACTGGTTCCGGAAAGTCTGTTGGAATTAACGCGATGTTATTATCTTTACTTTATGTTCTTCCTCCAGATGAATGTAAATTAATACTAATTGACCCAAAAATGCTTGAGCTGTCTGTTTATAAAGATATACCGCATTTATTAACCGAAGTAGTGACAGACCCACAAAAAGCTGTGTCTGCCCTCAAGTGGACTGTAAAAGAAATGGAATCGAGATATAAAATGATGCAGCATTTAGGTGTAAGAGAAGTTGAAGCTTTTAATGAAAAGGTAAAGAAGTTAATTGACTCTGGGGAAGTGATTTTTAAAGAAATCCAAGTTGGGTATGATCCAGAGACTGGAAAACCGATAATGGAGAAAAAAGCTCTTGATCTTGAGACATTCCCAAAAATTATTGTAGTGGTAGATGAACTGGCTGATCTAATGATAACATCCGGTAAAGAGATAGAGGGAGCCATACAGAGACTATCTCAAATGGCCAGAGCAGCTGGAATACATTTAATAGTAGCTACTCAAAGACCTTCGGTTGATGTTATTACAGGTACGATCAAATCAAATTTTCCAACAAGGATAAGCTACAAAGTTGTAAATAAAATAAATAGTCGAACAATTCTTGAAAAAGAAGGGGCTGAACAACTCTTAGGGCAGGGTGACCTTTTAATTACAATGTTTGGAGAGGAAAGGTTAATCAGAGTTCATGGACCATTTGTTAAAACGGAGGAAGTTCAGTCCGTGGTAAATCATTTAAAGAAACAAGGAGAACCAGAATACTTAAATTCAGTAACCATTGAAGAAGAGGATTCTCAAAATATATCACTTGGTTTAAATGAAGGTGGGGATGAACTTTATAATCAAGCTGTAGCTATAGTTTGCAGAGAAAAAAAAGCCTCTACAAGTTTTATTCAAAGGCATCTTCAAATTGGTTATAATAGAGCTGCAAGAATAATTGAAAGAATGGAATCAGAAGGAATAGTTAGCCCTGCGAATCATGTTGGAAGAAGAGAGGTATTAGTTGGAAAAGATAACTAAGATAATTTTTTATCTGGTTTTCTTTTCTTTGCATTCATGTACAACCATAACCTCAGTAACATCAATGGTTGGTAATGCTAGTATATCAGAAAAAGGTTTTACAAAAACAGTCGAAGATACATATATTATGTCTAAGATAATGGCCCGTTTGTCAGGATTAGATGTTTTTAATATAACAAATATAAAAATTAGTGTTGCCTATGGGGATGTTTTAGTTACAGGTTATGTAAGATCTCAAGAAAAAAGGCTTAAAATAATTAATACTATTTGGAAAGTTGATGGAGTTAAAAAAATATTCAATGAGATTGAAATAGGTGAAGGACCATCAATTGCTGAAAGAACAGAAGATTTAATTTTAGAGTCTAAAATCAAGACCAAACTACTATTTAAACCAGGGATTTTAAGTAATAATTACAGCATTGATGTTGTTAACAAGAAAGTTTATGTAATGGGAACATCAAAAACAATAGACGAAAAAAGTTTAATAGAAAATTATCTTAAAGAAATGAAAGAAATTAAAAAGTTAACTACAATAATTTCTCTAACAAGAGAGAAGATATGAAAAAGACTAATACAGCAATTTTCCAAATTGATCCTTTAGAAAAACTAAATCATAAAACTGATTCAAGTATTTTTTTGATTAAAGAAGCTTTAAAATCTGGAGTAGATGTTTGGATAAGCTCATCAAGTTCACTTACTTTTTTTGATAAGCAGGCTTTTGTCTATGCTTACAGGATTCTAGATTTGGATCTCTCAATTTCACAGCCAATGCGAGTTTCAATCAAAGA
>PAYV01000035.1 GCA_002715305.1 Rickettsiales bacterium
ATTTTCAATATCGACTATATGAACTGCCGCTCCAGCGGTTCCAAAATAAACTCTGTTACCCTTTAGCTCCATATCGAATTTTTCTTCTCGTCCGTAAAGAGTGATATTCTTTTTTGCTTTATCAAGCATATCTTCAACTAAAGATCTTGGGTATCGTAGTCTGCCATCATCACCAAGGAGTGCCCCTGCCCTCACCATATGGTTTATGCCTGACTTTGGAGCTTGTGATAAACCAATTGTTTCTAAAGCATCCAGTGCAGCGCTATAGATTTTTTGCTCATCACTAGCACTTAGGGGCCTATAATGACCTCCTTCCATCCCAGGCCTGACTGGCCTCAAATTTTCTGCGAGTGGAGAGGATCTCAAAGCCCTTCTGGCAGCCCTTCCACCTGATCTTGAACCTCTCTTTTCAATTTCTTTAGTTGTAGACATTTTAGATCACCTCATTATAAACCTACATTTTCACGCGCTCTGCTTTAGGGTCATAAAGTGGTTTAAATGAAACACTTGCTTTTACAATTTCACCAGCAATATCAATTTCATAATTTGATTTCATCAGCTCTTCTTTAGTTTCACCCTTAGAAGGTATGTACCCGAGACCTATAGCAGAACCAATATGATGCCCGTAATTTGCTGAAGTAAGATATGAGACTACTTCTCCATCTCTAATTATAGGCTCATTATGAAACAGCATTTGTTCAGAGTTTAACAGCTTAAATTGTGCTAACCTCCGATTAAGCCCCTCCACTTTTTTTTCTAAAACCGCTTCTTTCCCAATAAATGTATCTTTTGTTTTGCTAACAGTAAAACCCATTCCAGCCTCTAAAATGTGATCCTCATCAGTAATATCATGACCAAAATGTCTAAAACCCTTTTCAATTCTACAACTATCTAAAGTATGAATACCGCAAAGTTTCAGATCATAATCAGTACCCGCTTTCTCTATCTCTTCAAAAACATGACAAGCCATTTCAGAACTAACATAAAGCTCCCAACCCAATTCACCAACGTAACTTATACGATGCGCTCGTGCCAAACCAAACCCAATTTCTATCTCTTTAGCAAAACTAAAGGGATGAGCATCATTAGAAAAATCATTAGGACTAATGTTCTCTAAAATTTTTCTACTATTTGGCCCCATTAATACAAGCACACTTTCAGCAGAAGAAAAATCAATAATGGATACTGCAAATCCCTTTTTATGCTTTTTCAACCAGCTTAAGTCCCTCTGTAATGTGGCTCCTGGGACCACTAGCAAGTAACTCTCAGATGAAAGTCGGGTCACTGTCAGATCACATTCAATACCGCCTCGTTTATTAAGCATTTGGGTATAAATTATCTTACCTGGTATTACGTCAACATCACTACAGCAAATATATTGCAAGAACTTACATGAGTCCTTGCCTTCTATGCGAATTTTTCCAAAACTAGTCATGTCAAATAGACCAGCCGTTTCCCTTACAGCTTCATGCTCCTCTTTATGGTTTTTAAACCAATTTTGTTTACCCCAATCGTACACGTAATGATTTTCCTGATCTTTTCTAGCAAACCAATTGGCTCTTTCCCAACCCGCAATTTCTCCAAAAACAGCACCTCGCTCTTTCAGATGTTGATGAAGAGGTGATCGCCTAATATTTCTTGCAGACTCAACTTGTCGATACGGATAATGGTCAGCATACAATAAACCCAATGTTTCTTTTACCCTCTCTCGTAGGTACAATTTATTTCTTTGAAAAGGCTGAGCTCTTCTTATATCTACATCCCATAAATCAAAAGGCGGTTCTCCGTCGTTAATCCATTGCGCAAGTGCCATTCCAGCACCTCCAGAAGAGATTATGCCAATAGAATTATAACCTGCAGCAACCCAAAACCCAGGTAACTCTGGAGCTTCACCAAGATAGTATTTATCATCAGGTGTGAAACTTTCTGGGCCATTAAAGAATGTCTGTATACCATATTCTGACATTATAGGCACTCTAGATATAGCCTTTTCTAGAACCGGTTCAAAATGATCAAAATCTTCAGGAAGTTCGTCAAAACAAAAGTCCTCCGGAATCCCCTTCATCCCCCAAGGCTTGGCGTTTGGCTCAAATGCGCCTAACATGATTCTACCTGCATCCTCCTTGTAATACGCATATTCGTCTGGAACCCTGAGAACTGGAAGCTTTTTCAGAGAATTTATAGGCTCGGTTAAAATGTAAAAGTGTTCACAAGCATGTAATGGTACGGTCACACCAACTAACTCTCCCAATTCTCTGGCCCACATGCCGGCACAATTAGCTACTATTTCTGTAGAAATTGACCCCTTATCATCACTGGTTTCCCAATGAACTTTGTTAACCCTGCCATTATGGGTTGAAATACCTGAGACCTTCACGTCTTCAAAAATTTTTACGCCGTTTTGTTTAGCACCTTTCGCAAGAGCCATTGCAATATTTGCTGGATCACATTGTCCATCTTTTGGCAAATGAACTGCAGCTTTTACATCTTCTACGTTCAGTAAAGGATATTTCGTCTTGAGCTCAGAACATGATATTTCATTTACTTCCACATCAAAAGCCCGAGCCATCGAAGCCTGTCGCAAGATTTCCTCTCTCCTATGATCTGTCAATGCAATAGTCAGTGATCCATTTTGCCTCATTCCCGTTGAAACGCCAGTCTCAGACTCTAGTTTTGTGTAAAGATCAGCAGAATATTTTGCAAGTCGGGTCATATTTAAATTGGCCCTTAATTGACCAATCAACCCGGCTGCGTGCCAAGTAGTACCACTTGTCAATTTCTTTCGTTCTAAAAGAACGATATCTTTCCAACCTAATTTTGCTAGGTGGTAGGCTAATGAGCATCCAGAAACTCCTCCACCAATAATAACAACCCTAGCATGTGTGGGAATATTCATTGTTTTAATCTTAGATTTTGAGGATCCCACAGCGGTTCTTGTCCGTGAACTGTTGCTTCGCACCTTTGTCCGTAAATTTCAACTTCGACCTTGTTTCCTTTACTTGCAAATTCTGTTTTCAACATACATAAAGCTATAGAGTCATTTACACGATAACCCCACGCTCCCGATGTAACCTCTCCTATAACTTCATCCTTATGCCAAATAGTACTCATGTAGGGGGCATCACAACCGTTTGCTTTCACCTTAAGAATCGTAAAACTTTTTTGTGATCCCAATTGCTTTTCAATTTGTAATGCTTTCTTCCCTCTAAAATCACAATCTTTATCAAATTTAATAAATCTATCCAGGCCGGCCTCAAGTAAGGAATAGTCAGTTGATAGATCCCCCTTCCATGCTCTATAGCCTTTCTCAATCCTCAATGAATTGAGTGCAAACATACCAAATGGCTTTACATCCATTTCTAAAATTTTTTGGTATATCTTTAATGCATTTCCGTTATCTACATGGATTTCCCAACCAAGTTCCCCAGCGAAGGAAACACGCGCGAGCATCACCTCAGTGTCCATAATTTTTGCTCTCTGGTGGGTCAACCAACCCAACTCTAGGTCAGCATCAGAAATTTTTCTCAATAAATTTCTGGAATTCGGCCCCGTGACGATAAAAGTTGAAATAGCATCACTGGTATCAATTATCTGTACATCCATTCCATCAGAGATACCATCTTTCAGTAGTTCGTAATCATGCCACTGAGCTGTAGCTGCAGTAATAAGCGTAAAGGATTTCTCAGCATGCCTGAACATAGACATCTCAGTTAAAATTTTTCCACGATCATCTGAGAAATATGCTAAATTCAATCTACCTATTTTAGGCAAAGAACCTGTTATTAATTTACTCAAGAATATGTCCGAGCTACTTCCACTCACTTCAAATCTAGAAAACCCTGGAAGATCTAAAATCCCCACATGGTCCCTTACTGCTTCACACTCTTCTTTTATCCTCAGTTCCCATGGTCCAGATCTACTCCAGGTATGGGTTGACTTAAAAGATACATCGTCTCCCTCTTGTGCAAACCAATTGGCCCGCTCCCAACCATTGTAAGCACCCATTTGGCCACCTAGTTTCCTTATCTCTTCGTGGACTGGCGATTTTCGACGATCTGGAGCTGCCGGCCACCTCATCCACGGAAAGTGCATACCATACTCATGGCCATAAACCTCCATTCCCTTCTCTACACAATATTGATGATCTGTGAAATCGGTGAATCTTCGTGGGTCACATGACCACATATCCCATTCAGTTGAACCCTCTACCATCCATTCTGAAAGAACCTTGCCAGCACCACCACCTTGGGCAATACCAAACGTAAACACACATGCCTCAAAAGCGTTTGGAACACCAGGCATTGGTCCTATCAATGGATTCCCATCAGGTGTATATGGTATTGGACCATTTATTACACGAGAAATACCTGCCGACGCAAGCAATGGTACTCGTGCCATCGCATCTTCAACGTACCACTCAAGTCTATCCAAATCGTCTGGGTATAGTTGAAAACTAAAATCTTCTGGCATTGGGTCATCATGTGTATCCCAATGCGCCTTGCAATTCCTTTCGTAGGGACCCAAATTAAAGCCATTTTTTTCTTGTCTTAAATAATAGGAAGAGTCTACATCTCTAAGTAAAGGAAGTTTATGCCCAACTTCTTTCGACCAACGCTCAATTTCAGGTACTTGCTCCGAAACTATATACTGGTGACTCATTACCATCATAGGTAACTTACGCCCTCCAAAAGGTCTGAACCAATCTGCTACTCTCTGAGCATAATACCCAGCAGCATTTACAACAAATTCGCATCTTATATCACCTTTATCAGTCTTAACTAGCCATTCGTCGTCGATACGGTCTACGCCGGTGGCAGAGCAAAACCTTACAATATTCGCACCCATGTCTCGTGCACCTTTTGCTAGCGCTTGTGTCAATTGCGATGGGTCAATATCACCATCGGCAGGATCATAGAGAGCGCCCTTCAGGTCATGTAATTCAATGAATGGGTACTTATTTTTTATTTCAGAGGAGCTTAGTATCTCCAAATCCATTCCTTGGTAAATACCCATCCCTTTAGCTCTCTGAAATTCCTGCATTCTTTCAGCATTATGGGCCAATCTTATTGATCCGGTCACGTGATAATTCATTGGGTAATTCACCTCTTCACCCAATTGGCTATACAGTTCAGTGGAATACCTTTGCATGTTCATAATTGACCAACTTGTTGAAAAGGTGGGTACATTGCCCGCAGCATGCCACGTCGAGCCAGCAGTTAACTCATTTTTTTCTAATAATACACAGTCAGTCCAACCCTTTTTTGCCAGATGGTAAAGGCATGAGGTTCCAACTACTCCCCCTCCAATAATTACAACTTTAGAATGCGATGGTAGATTGCTCATAAAACTCCCCCTTTTATCAACAACATTATTGAACACCATTTGATTGTGAAATCAAACCTTTTTTGAAGAAAAAATTAAAAACACTGAAGAAAAAATAGTGTAGCGTACTCCTAAATAATTTTAATCAATTAGAATGCCCTATCAAAATAAATTTACGACTTCTCGAAAGTATCCTATATTTGTAGTTTAATTAAATTATATCTGATATATTTTATGATGAGATGCAATTAGAAATTAAATCATGACAAAATCCAATTCACCGAAGAACATCTTGTTTATAATGTTTGATCAACTAAGGTTTGACTACCTTAGTTGTTACGGACATCCAACACTAGAAACTCCAAACATAGATAAAATTGCCCAACAAGGTGTAAGATTCACAAATGCCTATGTGCAATCACCAGTATGTGGCTCATCTCGAATGAGTTACTATACAGGTAGATATGTTCACAGTCATGGAGCAGCGTTCAACAACTTCCCACTGAAAGCGGGAGAGCAGACCATAGGGGATCATCTGAGAAAAATTGGCGTAAACGCATTTCTTTTAGGGAAAACCCACATGAAAGTTGATTCAGAAGGTTTAGAAAGGCTAGGTATATCTAAAGAGAGTATTATCGGCGCAAGGATAGCTGAATGTGGGTTTGATGCAATAATGAGAGATGATGGCCTTTGGGCCGAAGGTCCTGACGGATTCTATGCCGAGATGAAGTCTCCATACAACGAATATCTGAAATCAAAAGGATATAGTGGGCATAATCCATGGTCATCTCATGCAAATGCTGGGATTACCCAATCGGGGAATGTAGCCTCCGGTTGGTTTATGAAGAATGCTAGACTTCCGGCAAACATAAGAGAAGAGGATAGTGAAACTCCTTGGCTAACCACCCAAATGATAAACTTCTTAAACCAAGAGTCTAAAAAAAAGTCAGCGGATAAAAATCCGTGGTTAATGCATCTATCGTATATCAAACCACACTGGCCGTATATCGTACCGGCTCCCTACAACTCGATGTATACCAAAGATGATATTCTACCGGTAAATCGATCAGAAAATGAGATCACACAAGGAGTAAATCCAATTTATAAAGCCTTTACAGAGAATATAATTGGAAAGGCGTTCAAAAAAGATGAGGTTAGGGAGGAAGTGATTCCAGCCTACATGGGCTTAATAAAGCAATGTGACGACCAAATGGGTCGCCTCTTCAATCATATGACAAAGCTTGGATATATGGAAAATACTATGATAGTCATTTGTTCAGACCATGGAGACTACTTGGGAGACCATTGGTTGGGGGAAAAGGATTTATTCCATGAGCCCTCAGTGAAAACACCATTAATCATTTATGATCCTTCTAAAGAAGCAAATTCTTCAAGAGGGAAATCGGTCGATTTATTGGTCGAGTCTATAGACTTAGCAGCTACTTTTGTTGACAGCTATGGTGAAAAAATACCTTCTCACATTTTAGAGGGATATTCATTGTTACCAATTATACATTCAAAAAATACAAAGTATTGGCGTGAATTCGTTGTTAGCGAGTACGATTATTCAACTAGTGGAATTCCCAAAAAATTAAATATCTCAGCTAAAGACGCACGCTTGTTTATGGTATTTGATGGAAGGTACAAGTTAATTCATGCAGAAGGAAATTTCCAACCTATGATTTTTGATTTATATAACGATCCTGATGAAATTAACGACTTAAATGCACAAATCAATACAAATCATAGAGTACAAAAGGTTGTAGAAAGACTTTACGAATATCTAGCTAGGTGGTCTAGGAGGCCATCTCAAAGAACAACAGTATCGGAATATGATATTTTAGAAATGCGTGGGCAAAGTCAAAAGAGAGGTATTACATTAGGACTGTACGATGGCTCAGAAATCGATCCAGCCCTCTACAAAAAATATAAAGGAAAGGCGAAGAAAATTATATAATCAGTATGATACTGAAAACCTTTGATCCTGACGTCTTGCGGCATCAGAAAAGATAGGAAATTGATGAGCTTTTCCCTTGCTTAATGAAGTTAATAGCAGAACTTTAACATTTGGAAAATTTATGCTTACACTATCCACCATACCTTTCCACCATTGTGGGTGGCGAACAGTAATGTGAGCGTTTTCACCATTGGGCAATAAAGCAAGTGCCTCATAACACGCTATATTTAATACTACTAATTTTTTGGCAAAAGTGAAAATATTATTTAAGATAGCAGGTACATCAGAAATATAAATATGCTCTAGTACGTCAAAGGAAATAACACAATCTACCAGCTTTCGTTCATCTATATTCCTAGCTGGCTCGTAATAATTCACAGAATCAAGCTGAAAATATTGCATTGCACTCTTTCCTTTTTCATCAAATTTCGAAGCACTCCAATCACACCCGCCAGAACCATAATCTAGGATAGTTTTTATTTTGAACCTACTGAAAATATCTCTCACAGTTTTTTTCATTAATTTTAATTCGAAATCTTCATAAGCGATGTCAACTTTAGAGTTATCTAGCTTATCATAGCCATTTTTAACCATTTTTTCATACATCAATATTAAAGCATTGCCCTTTTCAGATAGACACAATTGGTCTATTTTTTCATTAGGGTAAACTTTATTATTTGTGGTGAAAGAAGACATTGTTTTAAACCTTTTTAATGAGATTTTTTAATTCATCCGATAAGTCAGACATTACATTAGACCAATCACCAACTTTTTGCTTTCTTAATAAAATTGTTGACTTTGGATACCATGGGGTATGGCGTTTACCTGTCATCCAACGATAATTTGGTGGTGCCGCTGGCAACAATACTATTGTTTTTTTTCCAATAGCTGATGAAAGATGTGCAATTGTATTATCAATTGTAACTACGAAATCACAGTTAGCTATCATTGCGGACATTGCAGAAAAGTCATTCATCAAATCAATACCGGGCAAGGTTAATATATCTTCACTGTACTTTTTTGGTACTTCACTAGCTTTCTGATTGGCACATGGATATTGCAGGTTTAATAAATTTATATCCAAATCTTTGAACGCACTTAATAATTGATCTAACTCTATTTTTCTATCATCGTTTTCTTGACTTGCTTTTGTAAACCACGCAAGGCCACAAACGGGTTTGCCATTTTCTTTGATGAAAGTTTCAATTTTGGATTTTTCTTTTTTTATAGGTATTAAGTAGCCAAAGTCATGTTTAGGAAAATCTGATATTCTATTTCTGAAAAACATTGTCAGATCTCCAAATGAAATTTGCGCGTCAAAGTCACCTGCTACTATAATGGAGTCCTTGTCTGTGAAATTTATTGATGGGAAAGAGTTTTTAAACAGCTCAATCAATCTTTCGTCAATAAATGCGGTAATATTTTGTGCTTTATTCTGCAAATCATGGAGCATAGATGAGAAAAATATGACATCACCAACTCCTTGTTCCTGCCATACCGCTAAACTTTTACACTGCTTTCCAGTCCATTTTGGAAATACCGAAAACTTTTCAAAATTTGCTCTATCCATTCCGAGCATAAATCGTGATGGAAAAATTTTCCAAGCCTCTTTATACTTTCCTTTAGCACCTAACGCCAAACTCAGATTATAGATAATGTCGGGTTTTCCAGGCATTAGTTTCAATACTTCCTGAAAAATTCCGATAGCATCATCTATTTTACCCAAATTAAATAGAGCCAAGGCAAGTTCAATTCTTGCCGATGTTAAATCTGGCTTGATCTTTAGAGCTATGTTGCAGAGATTTACTGTTCCAGTAAAGTCTCTCTTCATGTATTTCAATCTAGCTAGATTTAAGTATGCATTATAATATGCTGAATCGATGGAAATTGCTTTTTTTGAATTTTTTTCACTGTTATTAAAATCTTTTTGTTTTAATTGAATCTCTGCTAATAACTGATAATATTCTGCATTTTTCCGATTACTCATTTCAGCACGTTCGAGATGACCTTTTGCTTGATCCAACTGTTCCAGTGATTCATCTGAAACATCAAGATCGTAAAGAGTTGAACCTAATGAATTATTTTTCTTCCATTGGTACATTATGGAAAGTGCAATATTATAATGGGCATCTAAATGCCCTTGATTAATTTCAATGGCTTTTCTAAAACTTTCTTGGGCCATCTTATGCTCATCGAAGTCCATAAGAAGATTTCCAATGTTGAAATACAAGCTTGGGTCATTATTATTTAATTTCAAAGCTACTTTATAAATCGCTAACGCCTCATCTTTCATCCCAATTGACCTATACAGAGATCCTAAGTTTATATAACTTCCTAAAAAACTAGGATCACTTTCTATCGCCCTTGAGTAACTATTGGCAGCAGCCTTAGCATCTCCAAGAGCTAATTCACTAGCACCTATCAAATTATGTAAGATAGCGTTTTGAGGAATTTTTTCCTGAAGCATTACCCCTTTTGAAAAGGCTTCTACATAGTCACCTTTTTTGTATAAAAAACTAACTTCGCTCAACTCTGAATCAAAGTTGTGCTTTGCGTTGTTATCAATATTTATTTCTAACATTTACTTTCCCATTTTATGTAAAAAAAACTTAGCAATCATCGTGCCAAGAATTAATAACTTGTAGTGTGTGGGCAATTTGATGTAATTAAATTTAAAAAAATAAAAGGTGGTGATTAGTAAAAATGAAAACGCAAGTTCTTATTATTGGGGGGGGTCCTTCCGGCCTACTTTTATCTCAATTGCTAATGAAAGAGGGGATAGAGACAGTAGTACTTGAAAAACAATCTCGAGAACATGTACTAAGCCGAATAAGGGCTGGCGTGATTGAACCAAATTCTGTAGAACTTCTAGGCTACGCAGGTGTAGGCGAAAGAATTAAGGCTGAAGGCCATAGCCACTCCGGAACAATATTGTCGGCTGGAGACAAATCGCTGAGAATAGATTTTGAAGCTACTACAAAAAAAAATGTTACGGTATTTGGGCAGACCGAGATTACCAAAGACTTATACAATGCTCAAGATAAACTAAATGCAAGAATATTACACAACATAAAGGATGTACTACTTAATGATTTAGAAGGTGGATCTCCAAAAGTTAATTTTCAAACAGCTTCTGGAAATAAAGTAACAATAACATCTGACTTCATAGTTGGGTGTGATGGCTTTCACGGAGTAAGTAGATCTTACATTCCAAATGATGTAAAAAAAATTTATGAAAAAATCTATCCCTTTGGCTGGCTTGGAATTCTCTCCGAAACCCCTCCTGTTAATGAAGAGCTAATCTATGCAAACTCCGCCTCAGGATTTGCTCTTGCTTCAATGAGAAATGAAAATTTGTCACGTTACTATATTCAATGTCCCTCAAATACAAAGGTGGAAGATATTAATGACGAAATGTTTTGGAAAGAACTCAAGATGCGTCTTCCAAAAAAATATGCTGAAACATTAGTCACCGGGCCTTCAATTGAAAAATCGATAGCACCCTTACGTAGCTTTGTATGTGAACCAATTCAATGGGGTAATTTGTTTTTGGTCGGAGATGCTGCCCACATTGTTCCTCCTACTGGAGCTAAGGGACTAAACTTAGCCTTTGCGGATGTATATTACCTCTCTACGGCAATAAAAGATTTCTATAGTGACGGTAGCAAAAGCTTGCTATCAAGTTATTCCGAAATCGCATTAAAAAGAATATGGAAAACTGTACGATTCAGTTGGTGGCTCACAAGCTTATTACACACCTTTCCATCTTCATCAGATTTTGAGAGAAAATTACAAATAAGTGAAATAGAGTACTTATCTGAATCTTTAAAAGCGCAAGCTACACTTGCAGAGAATTACGTTGGCCTGCCTTACTAATTCATCTATAAATTTCTTGCCATTGGCACATCGTAAAGTAGACTATTTTTTGAAAGCAACAAAGCAACACATTTTTGTGAGTGTTAAATTAAAATCCCATGAACATTAAAAATAAACCTTGTATCATTTGCGTAGCAATTACCGGATCAGTACCAACTAAAGCCGATAACCCAAATGTGCCAATATCGGTTACGGAACAAATTGAAAGTACTCAAGCGGCTTTTGAAGCTGGTGCAACTATCGCCCACTGTCATGTTCGAAATGATGACCAGTCCCCCACTTCAAACCCTGAAAAATTTGCCCTTTTAATGGAAGGGCTTAAAAAATATTGTCCTGACATGGTTATCCAGTTTTCTACTGGTGGACGCTCTGGAAGTGGCTATGAGAGAGGAAGAATGTTATCTCTATATCCAGATATGGCATCGTTAACAGTTGGATCGAATAACTTTCCAACAAGAGTATACGAAAATCCCCCAGCATTAATCAATTGGCTGGCAAAAAAGATGCTAGATTACAATATCAAACCAGAAATAGAAGTATTTGATCTTTCCCACATACATCAGGCAGCACGTCTCTATAAAGAAGGATTGATTCAAGAAATTCCATATTTACAATTTGTAATGGGTGTTAAAAATGCAATGCCAGCAGACAAAGATGTTTTCAATTATTATATCAGAACTGTAAAACGCTTGCTTCCAGATAGCGAGTGGTGTGCTGCGGGAATTGGAAAATTTCAATCAGTGATTAATGAATGGTGTGTTAGATCTGGGGGACACACGAGGACAGGTATGGAAGATAATGTCCGCTTAAACAAAAATATATTAGCTCCCTCTAATGCTTCTTTGGTTAATATTACCGTTGATTTATGTCACAAATATGAGAGGCCTGTAGCAACCTGTAAGGAGGCCCGTGAGATTTTAAACCTGGAGCGACAAAAGCACTAACAGTAAATGGATTTCTTTGCAAAAGGAAATCCAAACTTATAATTTCTAATAGTATTTGATCTGTTATCTAGATCCCCTAATTTACATCTAAAGATTAAATAATAACGCATCCCTTTGGTAACTTTTGAAAACCAAAATCCAGGTTTTGACATCAACATAGAAAATGGTCAGTTTCTATAGCCTAATTTCTAAGAATTTTGTTCACTTGTTATTAAACGCATAACCATGAAAAAATTTTTGGTGTTTATATATTCACGGATAATATCCTAACTTATATCCACAAAATTTTGTTACAAAAGCACATTAAACTTATCTTCCAGAATAATGGTAGATTATATATTTCTTGTTTTTATGCGCACTGTTTTTTTGACTATCACGTTGAACTTCATGAAAATTGGAGGCTAAGACTTCTTTATGATGTATGGGGTTCTGATAGAGATACATGATATTTTTGAAGTGATCTTTTGCCAAATCAAGTGTGCTTCTAACAACTTCATTATTGTATGAGTTTTTGTTAAATATGAACGGAACAATGTTGGAATGCCTGTTTTCAGGCACTTTTTCTAAAATGGTTTGTACCCAAGATTTATTTTCTACATTCCCCAAAATATTTAAAACGTTTAGGTTTTTAGACTTTATTCTTAATGAGCTATTTTTTCTACTACGCTCATGCAATTCGGCATCGAGTTCAACACCAGCGTACATTTCAAAGAACCCAGTTTCCATAGCTATCAATACAGTCTTTCCAGAGCCGGAGCCCAAATCAATATAAATTGGCATAAGATTATCATTACTATATTTTATTCCAGACCTATACCATTCAAATGATTTCCTGATCATTTCTTTGCATACCGAAGTATAAACCGGTTGATATATCATGTATCTATTATCGGAGTATCCATTAGTTTTAATGGATGCCGTATTTACATTTCTCAAGAGGTCGAATAGCTGCACTTCAAGGAAAGTGTCTACTACTCGCCCTAATGCATAAACGCCCCTTCCATGAAAATTAAATATTTTTGCGTAATCAACAATATTCATTAATCAATTCCTCTTATTTAAATATTGGGCCCACACACAAACAAATTAAGTAATGGGCCATTTTAGAAAAGCCCGTATGAACCATTTCATCATTCATTGAAAACAAGAACACGTTTGAAAAGAACTTTTCACACGTATTTTTGAAATCCAAGCCAGTTTTGCAATTGATATGTGCCCTTTTGTTAGCTTCCTGAGCATAAACCTGCGACTCAATGGATGGCATTCCAAGTATACAAACACCTTCTTTATTTAAATTAATTAAAACGGAATCAAAAAAATAATCCTCTTGATCAGGATCAATATGTTCCAAAACATCAAAACTAACTATTCCGTTAAAGTTACCACCAAAGAGTTCATTTCGATCTAAAAAATCGGCTGTATCAAATGTCACGTTTGACTTATAACTTGCTGCCTCTATTTCGTTAAGATGAGGTTTGTAAAAATCGATTGCATATAAATTCTTTACAAATTTTTCAAGTACAATCGAACCAAAGCCCTCCATGCACCCAACTTCCAAAACCTTACACTTGTTTTCAAGCATTTTTCCGGCAAATTTATATTTCGCAATAGTATTGCCTAGTAACTTTGGATCGGTCAAAAATACTGCACTTGTATTGTTACCCATTATATACCTTGGGAGTTTATTATAATTACTTACTGGGACATAAGCTTCCTTAGAGTATACGGAGGAGGTATAGCCCGAAAAATTGTTAAGGTGATTTTCTTTCATTCTGTTTTTTATCCTACTTGATACACTTTTGACTTTTCTCCTAAAATCGACTTAGATATTGCATCAAAATGCATAATTTTATCCCACGTATTTTTTGAAAAAATGTTTTTAGCTTCGTGATCTTCAATCAATTCGTTCGGTTGAGGACCAGAAACTAATCCCTTTAGAAGCAAATCCTTGTAAACTCGTAATACTTGGACATCCTCTTCAAGGACCCCATACCTTAAATTTTGCAGAGTGTGCATTAATGCAACTTTGGTTGTATATCTCAATGTATCAGAGTCAGTGATTGGATACCGCTGAAGCCCTAAGTCTTCTTCGCTTGTTTCTAATAGGGAAATTGTCTGCTCTATTGCTGTTAAATTCTCTTTTCCCCAAATTAGCCTCTTGTTTTTTGTAGTCAGCGGGAATTGACTTCCCGTACTCATACCATAGTGTGTTTGATACCAGTCATTTGAGATAGCGCATAGATCATTATTTGCTTCAAAGAAAAATAAATTTGGTGTGGTACCATAAGAGGATAAAATACTTGGTCCATTAGGCTTAAAAATATTTAGAAAGGATTCTTGGTAAATGGCATATCGCATATGAAGGTGAATTGACGCAGCTGGGATCTCAGGAACATTTTTAAATAAAGGCTCCGAACAGACAGCAACCGAAGTATCTCTAATTATTAATGGTTGAAATTTTGATTTATCCAACCCAGAAAAGAAACTTTCCCAAAAATTTATATCTATTCGTCTAGTACCAGGATCATCTCTTAGAAGCTCTCTGGTTGTAAGAGTAATGAACCGTCTATCACTGGCTATTTTACCAAAAAGCGATTTAGCTAAGTCTCGAGCATAATCTGGGGATTGAAAAAAAACTGGCTGGTCGCCTCTAAAGTACGATGCAACGATGCCATGGTATAAGTAATCGGTAATACTATTATCTAAAGAATACCCGCGTGGAAAAATATTATCAGGGTTTTGCAAATAATTTAAAGCTTCAACTCTACTATTTAGCCAAACGATGGAACTACAACTTTGATATAATAATGGTGCATTCAACAAAACGTTCTTAAAAAAATTGTCATTCTGTTGAAAAGTTCTTAAATTATCTTGCCTGTAGCCGTTATTTGGGCCAGGTAGGAATACTACGGCAAGAGAAGAGAATTTATTCCTAATACGATGTAATTCAGCGCTGATCAAAAATGCGAAAAAATCGTATGAGCACGGAGCAATGGATAAATCATAAAAACAGTTTAGGGTGCGTTTGTTCATTAAAAACCTCAATTTAACTTCATGACTGCAATTGTCTTGCCATGTTGCAGATAATACTAAAAGAAGTTTAAGACAGTCTTTGAAATATACTTAATATCGTTTTTGCTAATATGTGGTCCTATTGGCAAGCTAACTATTTGGTTAGAAGCATTTCGAGCCTTTTTTATATCCTTTGTAACTACCAATGACGAAGAAGCAGTTAATTCATCGATTGTATACGGATAATGAACTTTTACCTCAATTCCATTCTTAAACATATATTTTATGAATTTAGCTCTATCAGAAAGTAAAATTACAAACATATTGTATGAGTGAAAGACATTTTTTGCTTTTTTAGGTACCTTAATATGGCCTCTACAGATTATATCCTCAAACTCATTTAAATAGAAATTTGCCTGCTCCGAGCGTGCCAATAGAGTCTGATCATAGTAGTCCAATTGAACACATAAAAATGCTGCTTGCAGAGCATCAATTCTCAAATTATGAGACCAAAAAGTAGCATCATCTCTTCCATTATGCCCATGATTTCGAGCAGATTTGACCCAAGTATCTATTTTTTTTTCTCGACAACAGAGCCCACCAGCGTCACCCATAGCAGCCAAAGTTTTCAATGGGTGAAAGCTAAGACATCCAAAGTCCCCAAAAGTCCCGGCTAACTTGCCATTAATTGAAGAACCATTTGCCTGCGCACAGTCTTCAATTAATGCGATATTTTCATCCTGACACAACTGTTTTATTTCATTTACAGATCCTATATTACCGTACAAATGAACTAAGATCACCGCTTTGGTATTCTTATTAATAGACTTTTTTACTTCTTTGGAGTTCAAGCATAATGTATCATCAATATCACATAAAACTGCAGTAGCTCCAGTCAAACTAATTGCCGAAGTCGATGCCAGATAACTCAGAGGGGTAGTAATTACTTCGTCACCCGGGCCAATATTTCTTGCCTTTAATGCTAGATATAAAGCAGCTGTACCACTGGAAACACCAGAAAAAAATTTTAGTCCAGTAAAGTTGGCGAATGCAGACTCAAATGACTCAACCTCCACCCCATTTATATATTGACCATGACTCATAACTCTTTCGAGAGCTTGAACACTTCTCCTTTTTTGCTTTCTTAATTTTGCAGTTAAGTCGATATAAGGGATCAATGATACTACCAGTTATTTTTTATGGATGTATGTGAGAGTTTCATTTTGAATTTGATGAAGGTTTTCCTTCACCCAAGATATACAACCTTTGATGCCTTGCTTAAGACCTACCTTTGGCTGCCAACCTAACTTATTCATCTTTTGGGAGTCGAGGAGGTAGTATTGGTCCTTCCCTCTTCTGTCTGGGCTTTTTTCCACTATTTTATCAAAATCTGCATTCATTTCAGAAGCAATTAGTCTCACAAGATCAGCGATAGATATAAACTCTTTTGGTGATATGTGATAACTTTCACCAGCCCTTCCTTTATGCAATATTAACCCTAAGGCACTTGCAATATCCGTACAATGAACAAACGATCTAATCGATAAGCCATCACCATGCAAGGGTATCTTCTGCCCACTTAAAATAGAAAAAATAGCCTTGGGTATAATTCTATACAATTGTTGACCGGGGCCATATACATTTGCAGCCCTAGTAATGATCGCTGGAAAACCAAAATTTTCACTCCACATTCTTACTATCTGATCTCCACAAGCCCTTGACAACGCATAAGGCGTTGTCGGTTGAAAATTAACATTCTCCTTGATCCATTGGCTGCCTGTATCGCCATAAACCTCAGGAGTACTGAAGTGAATATATTTTTGCAAACCAGTGTATGAGTGTAAGACCCGTATGAGCTTCATGAAGGAGGCAACATTAGTCTGCATCCAATCTTCAGGATTATCCCAACTTTCACCAACCATACTTTGTGAAGCAAAATTTATTATATAATCGGGTTTAAAATCGTTTAAAATCTCCTTCAACTCAGTTA
>PAYV01000036.1 GCA_002715305.1 Rickettsiales bacterium
GTTCTAGATCTGTTGTAGATCCATTTTACTCACAACCAACATTAGCAATATTTTGTGATGTTTTAGATCCAATTTCTGGCCAACCATATGAAAGAGACCCTAGATCTACCGCAAAACAAGCACTTAAATATATGGAGAGCATGGGTATTGGTGACACAGCATATTTTGGACCTGAACCTGAATTTTTTGTATTTGATGATGTAAAATATGAAACTGAGATGAATTCTTCTTTTTATAAAATAGATAGTACCGAAGGACCTTACAATACGGGTAAAAAATATGAGGAAGGAAATATGGGACACAGACCTGGTATTAAGGGAGGTTATTTTCCAGTTCCACCAGTTGACTCAGCTACAGATATTCGAGCGGAAATGGTTTCGACTATGTCAGAGATGGGTCTTGAAATGGAGAAACATCATCATGAAGTTGCTCCTTCTCAACATGAACTAGGAATGAAGTTTGGTTCCTTAGTTCAAAGTGCAGATAATCTTCAAAAATACAAATATTGTGTGCATATGGTTGCTCAAGCTTACGGTAAAACAGCTACTTTTATGCCAAAACCAGTATTTAATGATAATGGTTCTGGAATGCATGTACACCAATCAATTTGGAAATCAAATAAATCTGTATTCGCAGGCAAGAGTTATAATGGTTTGTCAGACGAATGCCTTTACTATATCGGTGGTATTATTAAACACGCTAAAGCTATAAATGCTTTTTCTAATGCTACAACCAATAGTTATAAAAGATTAGTACCTGGTTTTGAAGCTCCTGTTTTATTAGCCTATTCGTTTAGAAATAGATCAGCTGCATGCAGAATCCCCTATGTAAGCAACCCGAATGCAGCAAGATGTGAAATTAGGTTTGGTGATGCTTCAGGAAATCCATATTTTATGTTTGCCTCAATGCTTATGGCTGGATTGGATGGAATCAAAAATAAAATTCATCCTGGTGATGCTATGGATGAGGATTTGTATGCTCTATCAGAAGACGAGCTTCAAGGAGTTCCTACTGTTTGTGGAAGTTTGAGAGAAGCTTTAGATGCTTTGGACTCAGATAGAGATTTCTTAAAGCAAGGTAATGTATTTAATGATAATCTTATTGATGCATATATTTCTCTAAAGATGGACGAAGTTCTTCAATTTGAACATCATCCACATCCGGTTGAATTTAAAATGTATTACTCAGTTTAATCTACTTATTTTACAAGACTTGATAATTCTTTAAATTTCTGGTGCTTCGAATCCCTAATTAACTCAAATAATAACATTTCAAAATTAATTAGGGTGGCACCTATCTTTTTATTCCTATTAATACCAATTTTTTTTGACTCCTCATGTCTTGACCCTACTGCCTCATTAATAATAAAAACCTTTTTACCAATTTTTAAAAGATCATTTACAGTTTGAAGAACACAAATGTGTGTTTCAATTCCACAAACAATAATTTGTTTCTTTTCTTGTTCTTTTAAATAGTTTCTAATTTCAATATTAGCCAAACATGAAAAAGTAGTTTTTTCAAAAAATTTAAAATTGCTTTCCCTCAATTTTGATTTGATTGATTTTACAGTATTACCAAGACCTTTAGGATATTGTTCACTTAAAATAATAGGGATATTTAGCACTTTAGCCACCTCAATAATCTTTAACGAACAATTTAATATTTCTTTATAGCCGGTGATCTTTGGAAATAATTTTTCTTGAAAATCAATAAATAAGATTAGGGAATCTGAAGCATCAAGCAGCATTTAGTTGTAGATAGCATTCTCAACATCTTTAACAAAACTTTCTGATGTCGGACTTGTCATTGAAGAATACCAATTTACAATATTTCCGTCTTTACCAATTAAAAATTTATGAAAATTCCATCTCGGTTGACCTATAACTGAAACGTTATCAGCAATCCATTTATAAATGGGATGAGCATCGTTACCCTTAATTTTTTGAATGGAAGTCATCGGAAAATTAACACCATATCTAATTTCACAAAATTTTTTTACATCAGAATTTGTGGATAATTCTTGGTTAAAATCATCCGACGGAACGCCGAGAACAATAAAACCATCTTCTTTATACCTATCATAAATTTTTTGTAATCCAGAATATTGAGGAGTAAAACCACATTGAGAAGCAGTATTAACCAAAAGAACAACTTTATTTTTGTACTTAGAAAGTTTGATTTCCTTACCAGTTATGGATTCAACAGAAAAGTCATGAAAGGACTTTGAGTTTGCATCAGCAATATTAAAAAAAAACATAAAAAGAGATATAAATAAAATTTTCATTAATATAATTTAAACATTTATATTGAAAATTAAAGTTTTATTTTTATTATAAATTATGTATTTAAAAAAAATCTTTTTTTTATTATTTATAAGCATCTTAATTAATTCATGTGCGGGAGATAAACTGGTCCCTATAAAAGGTCCAGACGGCGACCCAGGCACCGAACTAAATTTTGCTCAATTTGACGACATTCCAATCCCAATGGGCTCAAAATTGATAAAAGATGACTCAATAATAATTTCTAAGCAAAATGGTTGGTTAGGAAGATTAGTATTTGATAATGGGGACAACCAATTAGAAATTTTTGATTTTTTTAGGAATGAACTTCCAAAATTTGGCTGGAAAAAACTCTCTGAAATTAGATCTGAGAGAAGCCTATTGAATTATTCAAACAACAGTAGACTTGCATCAATTCAAATAATTGATAATACTTTCTTTGGTTCAATGGTTACTATAACAGTTACGGAACTAGACAATTAAGAAATTATATTAGGTAAATAGTCGCTAATGTTAAAAACATAAAAAATCCAAAAATATCAGTTAACATTGTTAAAAAAGTACCTGAAGCTATAGCTGGGTCAACCCCTATTCTAGTAAGAATAATTGGGATACTTGTACCAAAAACAGAACCAAAAATTAAATTTATAAATAAAGAAAGAGAAATTACTAAACTAAGTTTCAAATCATCAAACCAAAATATTGTAACAAGAAATGCTGTTGAAGAGAAAATAAATCCATTTACTAGTCCAATAAACATTTCACGACTAATTGATCTAAGAGAATTTGACCAAGTGAGCTGTTTCATGGCAATTGCACGGACTGCAGTTGTTAAAGATTGAGTTCCTGAGCAACCACCCATTGAAGCAACTACGGGCATAAGAGCAGCTAAAATGGCGAGATTTGCAATAGTATTTTCGAAATTCTTAATTATGAATGAAGCAAAGAAAGCTGCAAAAAGATTAAAAAATAGCCAGGTGAATCTTGCTTTTGTAACTTTTAAGGTTGCACCATAAAAGCTTTGATTTCCAGCACCTGCAAGTTTTAGTAAATCTTCCTCTGCTTCATCATCTATAACATCAACAATATTTTCTATGTTTATTATGCCCAACAAACAATTATTGCCATCAACAACTGCAACTGATGTAAGGTCTCTTTTTCTAAAAATATCAGCAACATCTTCTTGATCTAGACGATAATCAACACTTTCCTGATTTTTTTTTAAAAGATCTAATATATTTATGTCTCTTTTTGATGATAATATTTTACATAATGAAACAGATCCACAAAAAGTATTGTTTGAATCAACAACATAAACATCATAAAAGATCTTAGGTAAATTATTCGAATTTCTTATAAAATCAATGACATCTCCAACATTAAATTTTTTTGATATCTTTACTAATTCAGATTGCATTAGTTTGCCAGCTGAATTTTCTGGTAAACTTAGATTATGTTCTAAAAGAGTTCTATTTTTTTTTTTTATACGTGAAAAAATAATCTCTCTTTTTTTTAGACTTAGAGAACGAAATATTAAAGCAGATTCATCAGAATCTAATTCATTCATTGCTTTTATTAAAATATTTAGATCAATTTCATCACTTATATTTTCAAAAAAAATAGGATCAAATTCTATCAAAATTCTACTGTTAAAATCTTTTTTAAGAATTTTTAGGATTTTTTTTCTCTGATTTGAATTTAGAACTTGGATAAATGACGCAATTTCAGAGGGATGGTGTTTATTTAAGCTTTTTCTAACCTTTTCTTCGTTATCTTCCTTTAAAAAATTTGTTAAATTACTTAAATTATAAAATTCTGGAAAATTTGGTTTTTGTTTAGCAATATTTTTCATTTATATTAAGATATATCAAAAAAGCTTATTTATCTTAGTTTATATTTTAATTAACAATTTGACTAAGCCAACTTGATTTAATTTCAATACTATTTTCTTGATTATAGATAATATTTTTCTTTGTCTTACCAAGAAGATCTAAAATTATACTTTCCGGACAATTTATTTCTTTTAATCTTTCAATTAACGACAATCCAAATGAAAGGCTTGTTTTTTTTGTTAGCTTTTTTAGTCTTTCGTTTACAAGTTTATTCAATTTAGAAAAATTACTTTTTTTAAAATGATAGTTTTTATTTTTTAATTTTATAATTTCTCTTGCACCCCAGAGTGATTGTCCAACCAATGGTATTGTTCTCTTAGAATAAATATTTTTAATTTGTCTAATTTTGTTAGTTCTAATTATAATATAGTTTTGATATTTACTTAAAAAAATATCATCATATCCTAATCCATAAATTTCATTAAATTTGCAACCAGTATCTTGCATGAGAGCTATTATAAAAGAAATTAAGTCATTTTTTTGCAAACAGTCATTAGTAATAAGTAACAATTCCGCATTCGAAAAGGAATTATTATCTTTATTTTTTAATTCTGGCCATTCAATATCATTAAGTGGATTTCTAATTTTAATATTAAAATAAATTTCTAAATCAAAGAAAAATTTTTTTAGATTTTTTTGATGTTTTTTTCCAGACGATATTTTTTTAGTGTCTATAAAATGATTATTAAATAATTTAGCATCTGATTCATTATAATTTTTTATTAACTTATCTCCACACAGCAAAATAAAGGTTTTTAAAGATTTAAGGAAATCACCATTTAAACTAAAATTTAACTCTATTTTATTATCAAGACAATCATCTATGATTTTTGAAATACGACTATTTGACAAGTAGTCGTCATAAAATAAATATTTGTCTAGACTAGTATTATTTATTTTAATTTTCTCTGAAATGGAAAAATTCTCAATAAATTTTTTTTTGGAAAACAAGAAATCCTCTACTAAATCTTGATGATCCTCTTTAAATTCAATTTGAAATTTTTTTAAATTTAGATTTCCAGGCTTAATTAAATTAGATAAATAATTTTTGTTGTTAGATAAAAGATTTTGAAACATTTCATTATGTTTTTTAGACTGTTGTTTTGCCCTACATATGGCAATTTCAAGCTTATTGGTCTTTAAGCAAATTTTTATACTTTTTTTTCTAATATGATTGTATAAAGATTTAGGTACAGCTCTTTGATACCAAAATTGATTTCCATGTTTGTATAAATATTTCATTTAATACCATATTTCTACCACAATTACAAAAAAAATCAAGATTGTTGGTGCGGTCGAGAAGACTCGAACTTCCACAGGAAATTAATCCTACAACGACCTCAACGTTGCGCGTCTACCAGTTCCGCCACGACCGCATGCTATCTAATTATTCAAATTCTAATATAACTTGATCAACCTCTAAACTATCACCACTATTAGATTTAATAGTTTTGATTTTTGTTTTTTTTTCTGATCTGATTATATTTTCCATTTTCATAGCTTCTATTATTGCCAATGGTTGATTTTCCTCCACCGTTTCACCTTCTTTAACCAGTATTGTTGTCAACAATCCTGGCATTGGAGATAATAAAAGATTAGATTTATCTTCTTCCTTTCTAGGAATCATAAGTTTATTTAATTCAGCATGTCTATCTGTAAAGACATTCAATTCAACTTCAAATCCTTTATGATTCAAGATTAATTTAGGACCATGTCTTTGGAGCGCAAAATATAATAATTTATTTTCAATAATTACAGACACCAATGGATGTCCAATTTTCCAATTACTTTTTAAATTATAATACTTCTTACCAACATAAATATCATAACTTTTATTAAAGTTATTAAATGTAATTGTTGTATCTTGTGAACCAAAACTTCCAATCACATTCCATTTATTACTAATTCGTCTATGGAAACCTTTTAATTGATTGGAAATTGATGCTGCTCTGCACATGTATTGAAAGTTTACAAAAGTTGCAACTGCAAATAACTCATCATAATTATCTAAGCTAATTAAATTAGAATGATATCCGTCTGGATAATTTTCAGCAATAAATGCTGTTGAAAAATTTCCTTTAACAAATTCTTTTTTTTGAAGAATATTAGATAAGAAATTTTGATTAGTTTGAACACCCTCAATCAGGTAACGATCTAAAGCATTGATCATTTCAGAAATAGCCAAGTTTCTTGTTTTACCAAAGGTACATAATTTTGATATCATTGGATCATAAAACATACTAATTTCTGATCCTTCTACCACTCCAGAATCAATTCTAATATTTTTACTTGATGGTTCAATATATCTTGTAAGTCTCCCGATTGATGGTAAAAAATTTCTACTTGAATCCTCTGCATAAATTCTGCATTCAATAGCAGATCCGTTGAAAATTATATTGTTTTGATTAATACTTAATTTTTCACCATAAGCTACTCTAATCATTTGCTCGACAAGATCTATTTTTGTTATTAATTCTGTAACTGGGTGCTCAACTTGAAGCCTTGTATTCATTTCTAAAAAATAAAAATTTTTATTTTTATCAACAACAAACTCAACTGTACCAGCTGAGTAGTAACCAACTGCTTTTGATAACTTTACTGCTTGATCAACCATTTTTTTTCTCAAGGTGTTATCTACAAATGGACTAGGTGCCTCTTCTATAACTTTTTGATGTCTTCTTTGAATACTGCATTCTCTTTCACCCAGATGAATAAAATTTCCAAATTGGTCGCCTAGGATTTGAATTTCGATATGTTTTGGAAATTCAATAAACTTTTCAATAAAAACTCTATCATCTCCGAAACTAGCTTTAGCTTCATTTATCGCAGAATTAAAATTTTCTTTTAACTCTTTTTCATTGAAAGCTACTCTCATTCCTTTGCCACCTCCTCCAGCTGAGGCTTTAATCATTACTGGAAAGCCAATTTTTTTTGCTTCTTTCAATGCATTATCTAAACCATCAATAGTATCCAATCCTCCTGGTACAAGGTTTACCCCAGCAGCTTTCGCAATTTTTTTTGATTGAATTTTGTCACCCATTAATGCTATAGCCTCACTAGGTGGGCCAATAAAAACTTTACTAATTTTGTTTATTTCGTCCCTAAAATTTACATTTTCTGATAAAAAACCATAACCAGGATGAATTGCATCGGAATTGGTCTTCTTAACAGCCTTAACAATCTTTTCAATATTCAAGTATGATTCAGCCGAAGTTTGTCCACCTAAATTTACACATTCATCTGCGATATTAGAATGAGGAGCATTTATATCTGCGTCTGAACAAACTGCAACAGTTTTAATTCCTAATTTTCTTGCTGTTTGAATTATTCTGCAGGCTATCTCACCTCTGTTTGCAATTAAAATCTTTGAAAACATTTATTAACTCTTCAATTACTATAATGGAATATTATCGTGTTTTTTCCAGGGATTACTTAATTTTTTATTTTTAAGCATTTCTAATGACCTGCAAATTCTTTTTCTTGTAGTATTAGGCATTATCACGTCATCGATAAAACCTCGGCTTCCGGCTATAAACGGATTTGCGAGTCTTTCTCTATATTCATTAGTTTTTTTTTCCATTTTTTTTTCATCACCTAGTTCTCCTCTGAAAATAATTTCAACAGCTCCTTTTGGACCCATTACGGCTATTTCTGCTTGTGGCCAAGCATAATTTACATCACCTCTTAAATGTTTAGAACTCATTACATCATAAGCTCCACCATATGCTTTTCTAGTTATAACTGTAATCTTTGGAACAGTTGCTTCAGCAAAAGCAAATAATAACTTTGCACCATGTTTTATTATTCCGTTATATTCTTGAGATGTACCTGGTAAAAATCCTGGAACATCTACAAAGGTAATAATTGGAATATTAAAACAATCACAAAATCTAACAAATCTAGCTGCTTTTCTTGCAGAATTATTATCTAAACAACCAGCCAATACCATTGGTTGGTTAGCAACGATTCCTACAGGAGAACCACTCATTCTTGCAAAACCTGTAATAATATTTGCAGCATAATCTGATTGTAATTCAAAAAAATCGCGGTCGTCTACAACCTTAGTTATTAGTTCTTTCATATCATATGGTTTATTTGGATTATCAGGAATTAGTGAATCTAGAGAAAACTCTAATCTATCTGCAGGATCTTCAGATTGTCTCACTGGAGGGAGTTCTTTATTAGATGATGGTAAAAAACCCATAAATCTTCTTAATTGAAAAAGAGCTTCAACATCATTTTCAAAGGACAGGTCAGCAACACCAGACTTTTTTGTGTGTGTAGATGCCCCACCAAGTTCTTCATGACTAACCTCCTCATGTGTAACTGTTTTTAAAACATCTGGACCGGTCACAAACATATATGATGTATCTTTTACCATAAAAATAAAATCAGTCATTGCTGGACTGTATACAGCTCCCCCTGCACAAGGGCCCATGATTACTGAGACTTGAGGTATAACTCCAGATGATAATACATTTCTTTGAAAAACCTCAGCGTAACCAGCTAATGATGCTACACCTTCTTGAATTCTAGCACCGCCTGAATCATTTAAACCTATAACTGGAGCGCCTACTTGTAAAGCCTTATCCATAATTTTACATATTTTTTCTGCATGAGATTCTGATAAAGACCCTCCAAAAACAGTAAAATCTTGGCTAAATACAAATGTTAATCTACCATTTATAGTACCATAGCCAGTAACAACTCCATCACCTGGAACTTTTTGTTTTTCCATTTCAAATTCAGAGCATCGATGTTCCACAAACATATCCCACTCTTCAAATGTACCTGGATCAAGTAAAATTTCTATTCTTTCTCTAGCAGTGAGTTTTCCCTTCTTATGTTGACTTTCTTGTCTTTTTTCTCCCCCACCAGCTACTGCTAATTTTCTTTTGTAGTCAAGTTTTTTTATAATTTCTCTCATAATAATCTCTTATATAATATTCAATACTATAAACTAATTAACTAATATTTTTAAAGAAATTTGAAATATTTTTTAGTGCTTCAAAATAATTATCATCGATTTTTTTTTGCTCATCTACAAGTCCCCAGTCTTTTTGTTGAAAAATTGATTCTATATTACTCAATTCAAATAATCTTTTTAGAAATATTCTTTTATTTAAAAAAAAATAACTTAAAATTACAGATTTTGTAATTCCAGAAAGTTTATATAAAACGGTAATATGAAAATTATCTAAACTATGAAGATATTCAGTAAAACTTTTTACATCTAATTTTTCTTGTTTTGAAATAATATTATCTAGAAAACTAAAACTAATTTTAAATTTAAAGGAAAATTCATTTATATAACGATTAAATTTTTTGTCCATTTCTTTGTTTAAATTTAAGGTCGTTGATAATCTGTACAGTGTATTATCATAATTCAACATACTAATGATATTATTTAGAATATTAGTATTTTCAATTTTTGTTAAATTGCAGGAAAACAATGTTAGATTAAGTAATGAAAATTCATTATTTTTTTTCACTTGTATATCATTTATGATTTTTTTTGCATGAAGATAATTTTTTGTGTATAAATATTTCTGATTTGGTGTTTTTATTTTTTTTTTATTTCTTAAGATATAAAAATTTTTTTGTTCTTCAATTATTGAGTACATTTTAAATCTTTGAATAATCAAGGGATATATTATATTGATCTAAAAATCTTTGAAAATAAATTGGCAGATCAGCCTGTAAAATAATTTTTTTTCCATCTAAACTAGTAAATTCAATTTTAAATGCATGTAAAAAAAGTTCGTCGGTAATTCTTTTTTTTTCAGAGGATTTTATAAATTTTGTTTCACCCATTATTGGCAAGTCCTTTAAAAAAAAATGTTTTCTAATCTGATGTTTTCTCCCGGTTAACGGATTTATTTTTACTAGAGATATATTTTTAGAAATATATAGTGCTTCGTAAAATGTTGTAGCATCATATTCTTTGTCTTTAGTAATAATGGGAATATCAATTTTACCTTTATTACTTAAAACTTTGCCATTTAGTATAGCTATATATGTTTTTTTTATTTCTTTTTTTTTAAATAAATTTCCAGCAAAAGCAGCAGATTTTAAATTTCTAGCCAGAATTAAAATTCCTGAGGTTTGCTTGTCTAATCTGTGTATTAATTTTGGCTTTTCTTTAGCTGAATACCTCAGTCCCTCAAGGATATCATCTACATTTATTTTTACTTTTGTACCTCCTTGAACTGCAATACCACTAGGTTTATTTATTGCAATAAAGTTTCTGTCTTTATATATCAACCATGATCTTATTATTTTTTGATATTTCTCACTTAAGTAAAAATTAGTTTCTTCTTTAGAATGAAGATTTAAATTTTTTTTAATTTTAATTGTATCATCAAGACTTAAATTGTAAGAGTTTTTTACTCTTTTCCCATTAACTTTTACTAAACCTTTTCTGAGCAATGTACAAACATAAGGATATGAAAGAGATTTAAATTTTTTTTTTAAATAGTAATCAACTCTTGTATTTTTAAAATCATTTTCAACTCTCCACTCTAAAAAAATAGAAGAATTCATTTTAATACAAAATATTATTTATCTTTTTTTGAATCTTCTTTTTCTGATGTTTTTTCCTGAATAGCTTCATTTTCTAAATTTTGCAATTTTGCAGCTGTTTCTTTTTCATTTTTGTTATCAGCCAAATCATCTTTATTTTTATCTTCTAATATTTTTCTTTCCCTATCAATTAATCCCTTTGCATTCAAATCTCTATCTACTAATTCAACAATAGCCATGGGTGATGAATCACCGCTTCTAAAACCTGCTTTTAAAACTCTAACATATCCCCCTGATCTATTACTATATCTTTTTGCAAGAACTTCAAACACTTTAGTGACTATATTGTTATCTCTTAAAATAGAGAAGACTTTTCTTTTAGAGTGCAAAGAATTTCTTTTTCCAAAAGTAAGAATTTTTTCGACATAGGGTCTCAAGTCTTTTGCTTTTGGTAAAGTTGTTTTAATTTGTTCATTAACTATAAGTGATTTAGACAGATTCTTTAGCAAAGATATTCTGTGACTTGTTTTTCTATTTAATTTTCTTTTTGCAATATTGTGTCTCATGAGATTTCCTAATATGGGTCTTCAAGTTTTTTCCTAATTTCTTCAATATTTTCTGGTGGCCAACCTTCTATTTTCATTCCTAATTCAAGATTCATCGTTGTTAGAATTTCTTTAATTTCATTAAGTGATTTTCTTCCAAAATTTGGAGTCCTCAGCATTTCTGACTCAGATTTCTGAACAAGGTCCCCAATATAAATTATCTCATCATTTTTTAAACAATTTGCAGATCTAACTGATAATTCCAACTCCTCAACTTTTCTTAATAAGTTTACGTTTAAAGTTGGTTCTTCCGCTTGAACAGTTGATGGCTCTTCAACAGGTTCATCAAAATTAATAAACATTTTAAGTTGTTCATCAATAATTCTAGCGGCAAAAGCAACTGAATCTTCGGGAACAACTGAACCATTTGTTTCAATGCTCATAATTAACTTATCATAATCTGTTACTTGGCCTACCCTAGAATTTTCAACTCTGAAAGAGACTCTTCTAACGGGAGAAAAAAAGGAATCAATGTAGATAGTCCCTAAAGGTGAATCATCTTGATGATGTTTAACTGCAGGAACATAACCTTTACCCTCCTCGACTTGCAATGTTATATTTACATTTGCCTTTGAATCCAATGTACAAATATGAAGATCTTTGTTTAAAACTTCAACATGAGCGCCGCAATCAATGTCACCAGCCTTAATTTCCTTTGGGCCTTGAGATTTAATAAAGATTTTTGTTGATTCTACATCATTCATTTTTAAAGCTAATTGTTTGACATTAAGTATTATTTCAGTCACATCCTCAATAACACCAGGAATAGATGTAAATTCATGAGTTATTCCTTCAACCTTTATCGAGGTAACTGCCGCCCCTCTTATGGAAGAAAGTAGAACCCTTCTGAGCATATTTCCTAATGTTTGACCATATCCGCTTTCAAGTGGTTCGGCTACAAGCTCTGCATATGTTGAACTTTCTTTATCCTTAACAAAGTCAATTTTTTTTGGTTTTATGAGTTCTTTCCAATTTTTGTTAATCACGAATACATCCTTTTTATAAATTTATGAATAATCTCAAAATAATTAAACCCTTCTTTTTTTGGGGGGTCTACAACCATTATGAGGTATTGGAGTTATGTCCTTAATAATAGTGATATTTAAGCCTGTTGAACCTAGTGCTCTTATTGCCGACTCTCTTCCGTTTCCTGGGCCTTTGATAATAATCTCTATATTTTTCATGCCATGTTCAATTGCTTTTTTTCCAGCTTCTTCCGCAGCTAATTGCGCAGCAAATGGTGTTGATTTTCTAGAACCTTTAAAACCCTTATTACCTGAAGAACTCCAAGATATTGTATTACCCATTGAATCAGTAATTGTAATTATTGTATTGTTGAAGGTTGAATTTATGTGAGCAATCCCAGAAGGTACATTTTTTTTAGTTTTTTTCTTTTTTGAATCTTTGGAAACCATTTTTTTAATTTGCTTTTTTCTTACCAGCGATAGGTACAGCTTTTCCTTTTCTAGTTCTTGCATTAGTGTGAGTTCTTTGACCTCTTACCGGTAACTTATTCCTATGTCTTAGACCTCTATAGCAACCCAAGTCCGTCAATCTTTTTATATTGTTAGAAACTTCTCTTCTTAAGTCACCTTCTACTATAAAATCCTTATCAATACATTCTCTGATTTTAATTATTTCATCTTCTGTGAGTTGATTAACCCTTTTGTTTTTGTCAACATTTGTGGCAACACAAATTTTCTTTGAAAATTTTGGACCTATACCGTAGATATATCTTAATGCTATTTCCAATCTTTTATTGCTTGGAACATTAACACCTGCTATTCTTGCCACATCAATTCCTTTGAAATATAAATTTGGATTATATTTTTTTTTTTTTCTAAGTCAACAGTATCTAATTAATAATATCATTAATATTTTTACTTACTTGCTCAATAGAATTCATTCCATCAACTCTCGAAAGCAAACCTTTTTCTTCATAATATTTTACAATAGGAAAAGTATTCTCTTTATAAACCTCTATCCTGTTTAATAAGGTTTCTACATTATCATCTTGTCTTTTATTTTTTGAATCAGATTCACTTATTCTAGATCTAATTCTTCCCTCTAAAATATCAAAGTTAACATCAATTAAGATAGCACTATTCAATTTTAGTGAAATTTTATTAAGAGAATCATCAAGAACTTTAGCCTGACTAATATTTCTTGGAAAACCATCAAAAACAACATTATTTTGTTTTAATTTCTCCATTTTTTTTACAATAAGCTCAATCACTATTTCATCAGAAACAAGTTCTCCTTTTCGCATAATCTCTAAGATTAACTTACCATACTTTGATTTGTCATCTTCAGTTTCATTTCTCAAAAGATCACCAGTAGATAACTGTTTGAAATCAAAATTATCAACTAATATTTTGGACTGTGTCCCTTTTCCACAACCTGGAGGTCCTAACAAAACAATTTTTTTCATCTTCTCGATCTTAAGCTCGATTTTTTGATTAAGCCCTCATATTGATGAGCAAGAAGATAAGACTGAATTTGCGTAACAGTATCCATGGTTACACTCACAACGATAAGCAAACTCGTACCTCCAAAATAAAAAGGAACCTTATACTTTGATATTAAAAGTTCTGGTAATAAACAAACCATTGAAAGATATAGAGCACCCAAAACTGTTAACCGTGTTAGAACATAATCTAAATATTCAGCTGTATTTTCTCCTGGGCGAATACCTGGAACAAATCCTCCATATTTCTTTAAATTATCAGCCGTATCTTTAGGATTAAAAACGATAGCTGTGTAAAAGAATGCAAAGAAAGCTATCATTGAAATATATAAAGTCAGATAAACGGGATGACCTCTACTTAAAAAAACACTTAGGGTATTTAACCAATCAGGCCCACTACCAGCATTAAAACTTACAAAAGTAATAGGAAGAAGTAACAATGAACTTGCAAAGATTGGTGGAATAACACCAGCAGTATTTATTTTCATAGGTAAATGCGATGAATCAGCAGTTCTACCTCCGGTTCCAGGTTGTCTCTTAGGATACTGAATAAGAATCCGTCTTTGTGCTCTTTCAATAAAAACCATGAATGCAATTACAGAAACCGACATAATCATTAGGAAAACTATAAACAATGTTGATAATGCCCCAGTCCTTCCTAACTCAAAAGTTGTGCTTAAAGCTAAAGGTAATTGAGAAACTATTCCAGTAAAAATAATCAAGGAAATTCCATTGCCTATACCTCTTTGGGTAATTTGTTCTCCAAGCCACATTAAAAACAATGTACCTGAAACTAAAGTCGAAACAGTCAAAAATCTAAAAAACATTCCAGGTTCCATAACCGCTTGTATACCCTGACTATTAGACATGTTTTCTATACCAACAGCTACCCCGTATCCTTGAACTGTTGCTAACAATACTGTTCCATACCTTGCATATTGATTTATTTTTTTTCTTCCGAGTTCACCCTCTTTTTTTAATTGCTCTAGTTGTGGTGAAATTACTGTTAAAAGCTGCATTATGATACTTGCAGAAATATAAGGCATTATATTGAGTGCAAATATAGTCATTCTACCAAGTGCACCTCCAGCGAACATATCAAACATTCCGAGAATACCCCCAACATTTCTCTCAAAGACTTTTTCTAAAGCAACTGGATCAATTCCAGGAAGAGGAATATAAGAACCGATCCTATATACAATTAAAGCTAATAATGTAAAATAAATTCTTTTTTTTAAGTCTTCAGCTTTAGCTATTGACCCTAAATTAATTCTAGATGCGAGTTGTTCAGAAACTGATGCCATACCTATATTATTCTTTTTTTGTTAATTTTTTCTTTATTTTGGTTTTTTTTATTGAAGAATTTTTATTCGGGGAAGTTTTTTCTTTTGATTTCTCAACTTTTTTCTTATCCATTGAAGGCTTATTATCATCTTCTTTTTTTTTTGAAATTTTTTGAGTCTTACTTTTATTTTGATTATCTTTTAATTTTTTATCTATACCTTTATTTTCTTTCTTCTGATCTCTTACAGATTTTTCCCTAACAAAATCAATTATTTTCACGTCACCACCAACTCTTTTAAATTCCTTTAATGCATTTTTTGATACTGCATGTGCTTCAATTGAAAGAGTAGATTTAAGTTTGTCACCTAATAAAATTTTTAAACGAGTATTTTTTTTTGACTTAGTTAATAAAACGAGATCGGATAAAGAAATTTGAGATTTTTCTTTTATAATTTTTCTTTCTAAGAGTTCGTTAAAAAAATTTGTATTTACTACAACTTTACGAAATTTCTTAATTGTTTTGAAACCGTGTTTAGGCATTCTCATATGCAAAGGCATTTGACCACCTTCAAAACCATTTATTGACACACCTGATCTCGATTTTTGTCCTTTCATTCCTCTTCCTGCAGTTTTGCCATAACCAGAACCTATACCTCTTCCAACTCTTTTTCTTTTTTTAAAATTTTCGTTTTTTAATTCATTAAGTTTCATTTTGTATCCTTTGGTTCAACTTTAACTAAGTGTTTAACCTTGTTTATCATGCCATTTATAGATGGTGTATTTTCTAAAACTCTTTCTCTATTAATTTTGTTTAAGCCTAAACTTATTAATATCTTCTTTTGGATCGACTTTCTTCCAATCGGGCTTCGGACTTGTTTAACCTTAATTTTTTGCATCTGAAACCTCTTTATCGCTTTTTCTTCTTTTGGTGATTTCATTTATTTTCAATCCTCTTCTAATTGCTATAATCTTTGGCGAAGAAGCCTCTTTAAGCGCCTGAAAAGTGGCTCTAACCATATTATGTGGGTTTGAAGTTCCAACTGACTTAGCAACTATATCTTGAATTCCAAGAGCCTCAAATACAGCTCTCATTGGCCCACCAGCAATTACACCAGTTCCTGATGGAGCACTTCTAAGGTAAACTTTACCTGAATCATAACGCCCATAAATATCATGATGAAGTGTTCTTCCTTGTCTTAAAGGTACCCTTATCATATTATTCTTTGCCTCATCTGTTGCTTTTTTTATTGCTTCGGGAACTTCTTTAGCTTTTCCTTTTCCATGACCTACCATTCCATTTCCATCACCAACTACCACTAATGCTGCAAAGCTAAAACGTCTACCACCTTTTACAACTTTAGCTACTCTGTTTATACTTACAAGTTTCTCAACCAAATCACCATTATCGGACTCAGGCTCGACGTTTTTTTTCTTTTCATTTGAATCATCTTTAATCGAATCTGTTTTAACATCCTTTTTTTTTTGCACTGATTTTTTAAGAATTTTTCTATTTTCAGCAGGAGTGTCTTTATTTTGCTCTTTATTAACCTGATTTTTATTTTCAGAGACTTTTTCATTTGCAGAAATCTTTTCTACTTGTTCAACTTGTTTGTTTATTACATTTTTATTATTTGAATTTTGAGCGTCAGCATTATTATTATCAGTTGCAGCTTTCTTATTATTGATATTTGAATTTTCTTCAGAAAGTTTTTTATTTTCAACTAAATTCTCATTTTTATCGATTTGATCTTTTTTAAGAGAAGGTGATTCTTTTTTTTCAGATTTTTTTAAATCTGAGGAAACAGTTTCAATATCTTTCTTTTTTTCGTCAGTCATAATTTATTCCGTTAAAATTTTATTCCTTTAGATCTTATTCCCATAGCCAATTCTTTTACTCTTCCATGATATAAATAGCTACCCCTATCAAAAAGTATTTTTTCTTTAATACCCTTCTTTAAAATTTTTTCACCTATAATTTCACCAACCTTAAAAGCTAATTCTTTATGTTTTAATTTATCACTATTTATAGATTTATCATGAGATGATGAAGAAACTAGGGTTAATCCTTTAGAATCATCTATCAATTGGCCATAAATATGTTTATTTGATCTAAAAACTGACAATCTCAAATTTTCAGATTTTTTTAGTTTTAATCTTGTTCTATCTGCTCTTTTAGCAGAATCTTTTTTCCTATTTATCATTTTTTCTTACCCTCTTTTCTTCTAATATATTCATCTTTATATTTAACACCCTTCCCTTTAAAAGGCTCTGGTTTTCTAAATTCTCGAATATTTGCTGCAACCTGACCAACTCTTTGTTTATCAATTCCGGAAATTTTAATTGATGTTGGCTTTGGCACCTCAATTTTAATATCATTTGGAATGGAAAAATTAATTGTATGAGAAAAGCCAAGAAATAATTCTAAAATATCACCTTTTTGGTTAGCCTTATATCCTACTCCATTTAATTCTAATTCTTTTGAAAATCCATCAGTAACACCAACAACAACATTAAAAATTCTTGATCTTACAGTTCCCCACATCTGATTCAATTGCTTAGTTTTACCTGCTGGTTTGACAACAATATTATTATCTGAAAGTTCAACATTTGCCTGATTATTAAACTGATAGGACAATTCTCCGAGTTTACCTTTGGCAAAAAAGATTCCGTTCTCAATTTTCACCTCAGTATTTTCTGGGATTTTGATTGCTATTCTACCACTTCTAGACATAATTATTCCTTAGAAAACCTTGCATAGAATTTCTCCTCCTACATTTTCGTCTCTTGCCTCATTATCAGACAAAACTCCCTTAGAAGTCGACAAAATCGAAATACCCAGACCATCAAAGTTTCTCTCTAAATCTTTGATTTTGGAGTAAACCCTTCTTCCAGGTGTTGAAACTCTTGAAATGTTTTTAATAACAGGTTCTCCGTCTACATATTTTAATTCAATCTGAAATTCATTTTTATTATTTTCCATTTCAACTTTTTTAAAACCTCTTATATAACCCTCTCTATGCAAAACCTCAAGTACATTAGCTCTAAATCTTGAGGCTGGCATTAAAACAGAATTTTTACCTCTAACTTGACCATTTCTAATTCTGGTCAACATATCTCCAAGTGGGTCTGACAAACTCATAACTAAATCCTTTCTTTTACCAACTTGACTTTGTTATTCCCGGTATTTGGCCTATGGATGCCAATTCACGGAATGCTATCCTTGATAACTTAAACTTTCTATAAACACCTCTACCTCTACCTGTAAGCACACATCTATTTCTGATCCTAACTTTGGAAGCATTTCTAGGAATTTTTGATAATTTTAGTCTTGCTTGAAATTGTTCATCAGCTGACAACCTTTTATTATTTGCCATCTTCAATAATTTGTCATGCCTGGCTTTGAATCTTTCATATAATTTTATTCTTTTTTTATTTCTTTCAATTATGCTTAACTTTGACATTTTTTCTCCTTTAAACTTTAAATGGAAGGTTAAATCCTTTTAATAACTCTAATGCATGGTCATCATTATTAGTTGATGTAACAAATGAAATATCCATACCTCTGACTTTATCAATTTTATCGTAATCAATTTCAGGAAAGATTATTTGCTCCTTGATTCCGATTGAATAATTTCCTTTTCCATCAAATGACTTTTTTGATAAACCTTTAAAATCTCTAACTCTTGGTAAAGCTATGTATACAAGTCTATCAAGAAACTCATACATTCTATTTCTTCTTAGCGTTACTTTGCAACCTATACTAAGGCCCTTTCTGAGTTTGAAACCAGCAATAGATTTTTTTGAGTTAGTTATTATTGGCTTTTGCCCAGTAATTTGCATTAAATCATCTGATGCATTATTTATTTTTTTTGAATCAGAAACACTTTCTCCAATCCCCATATTAACCACAATTTTTGTGAGTTTTGGAACCTCATTAATGTTTTCGAAACCAAACTTACTCTTAAGTTTAATCTTTAATTCTTTATTATATAATTCTTTTAATCTTGCCATAATAAAATTAATTTAAAGTTTCTCCAGATTTTTTTGAAAATCTAATTTTCTTGCCATCTTCAAGAAATTTAAAACCAACCCTTGATGCCTTCGATGTTTTAGGATCAATAATTGATAATTTAGATAAAAAAATAGGCATTTCTATGGATTCTATTCCACCTTTAGATGTTGCTGATTGTTTATTATGCTTTTTCACAATATTAATACCTTCGACTATTGCTTTAATATTATTATCAGCTTTGATTATCTTTAATACTTTACCGTTTTTTCCTTTATCTTTTCCAGATAGAACTAGAACATTATCTCCTTTTTTAATTTTGAGTGCCATTATAAAACCTCCGGTGCAAGAGAAATTATTTTCATATATTTCTTTGCTCTAAGTTCACGTGTAACTGGACCAAATATTCTAGTACCAAGAGGTTCTCCAGTATTATTAATTAATACAGCAGAATTTCTGTCAAACCTTATAGATGATCCATCAGATCTATAAACTTCTTTAGATGTTCTAACTATTACAGCTTTATGAATTTCTCCTTTTTTAACTTTACCCCGCGGAATTGCGTCTTTGACAGTTATTACAATAACATCTCCGATAGAAGCAAACCTTCTTTTTGACCCGCCAAGTACTTTTATACACTGGATTTTTTTAGCACCAGAATTATCAGCTACAAATAAAGTTGACTGCATTTGAATCATAAGATCACCTATGTCACTATCCATGTTTTGGTTTTAGAAATCGGTTTATTTTCCTTAATTGATACTATTTCACCAATTTCGCATTTATTATTTTCGTCATGAGCATGATATTTTTTGCTTTTGTTAATATATTTTTTATAAACAGGATGCATTACTTTTCTTTTAACCAAAACCGTTACGGTCTTATTTGATTTATTAGAAACAACTACCCCTCTTAAAATTCTTTTTGGCATATTATTTTTTATCTCTCTTTTGATTAATTAAAGTTTTAATTCTAGCAATTTGTTTTTTAACAACAGAAATCCTGGCAGTTTTTTCAAGCTGACCTGATGCTTTTTGAAATCTTAGGTTAAACGATTCTTTTCTAAGTTTTAACAATGACTCTTTCAACTTATTAACTTCAAATTTCTTAAGTTCAGAAATCTTTTCCATAATTAAGTTCCTAACCTTTTTACAAATTTATTTTTATTTGGAAGTTTAGCTGAAGCTAATTCAAAAGCTTCTTCTGCCAAATTTTTAGCCACACCATCAATTTCAAAAAGTATTTTACCAGGCTTAACTTTTGCAGCCCAAAACTCTACAGCACCCTTGCCTTTACCTTGCCTTACCTCTGCAGGCTTTTTTGTTATTGGAACATCAGGAAATATTCTAATCCAGACTTTTCCAGATCTTTTCAAATGCCTAGAAATACATCTCCTGGCTGCTTCAATTTGTCTTGATGTAATTCTTCCTGGGGTTAATGCTTTTAAACCAAATGACCCAAAATTTAAAGAGTTTCCACCTTTAGAATTACCGTGCATTCTTCCTTTAAATTGTTTTCTAAATTTTGGTTTCTTAGGCTGTAACATTTTATGACTCACTCACTTTTGCAAATTCTTCATTCTCTGAAGTATTTTCTTTATTATTTTTTATATTTGAATCAAATTTTTCACCTTTAAAAATCCATACTTTTATACCACAAATCCCATAAGTTGTGTTAGCTCTAGAAACACCATAATCTATATCAGCTCTTAAAGTATGCAAAGGAACTCTTCCTTCTCTATACCATTCCATTCTAGCAATCTCAGCTCCTCCAAGTCTCCCACTACAATTGATACGAATTCCAATGGCACCAAGTCTCATTGCAGATTGAACAGCTCTTTTCATTGCTCTTCTAAAGGCTACTCTTCTTTCTAGTTGTTGAGCAATATTATCAGCCACTAGTTTGGAATCTAATTCAGGTTTTTTTATTTCAACAATGTTAATACTTACTTCACCAGTAACCATTTTAGAGATTTTATTTTTTAATTTTTCTATATCAGAGCCTTTTTTACCAATAATTACACCTGGCCTAGATGTGTGAAGAGTAATCCTTGCAAGCTTTGCAGGCCTTTCTATCATAATTTTGGAAATTCCAGCTGATGACAAATTTTTAAGAATAAATTTTCTTAAAATAATATCCTCTTGCAAAAGTTTAGAGTAGTCTTTTTCTGAAAACCATTTAGATTCCCAAGACTTATTGATTCCTAATCTGAATCCAATTGGATTAGTTTTTTGTCCCATCTGTATCCTTTTTAGTTAATTCTTGCTTTTGGTTTGATTCAATATCTGATTTTGGATCTGTTTTTTCTTGAACTTTATTTTGATCGTCTTTAGAAGTTTGAACACCTTTATCAATTTCATTTGATTCAATATCTGATTTTGGATCTGTTTTTTCTTGAACTTTATTTTGATCGTCTTTAGAAGTTTGAA
>PAYV01000037.1 GCA_002715305.1 Rickettsiales bacterium
ACAAGGTCGTTATCCTTAGCAACTTGCAAGGACTGAGCGCTAAGATTAGCAGGTGGGTTGGTCTCTTCATTTGCGAAAGCAACAGAGATATTCAATCTAACACCATCAGCGAAGTAAAGCTTGTCATCAGCTTTGAATCCATCAGATACTTCTGAACTGGAGTCACGTCCGTTGTGTCCACGATCAACAGCATCACGAAGAACCTTGTTCATGTTCTTAACTTTAAGGGTTGAGGTTGGTGCCTGTGCGTTGGACAATTTCATAAGTGCCAACATCTCAGCAGGACCGAAAGTTGTAGCAAGAGCATCAAATGCTTCTTCCTCAAAAAGTGTTTCAGATCCAGCGTTGAAAATAGCCATAACACTGGTCTTGAAGTTAGCAAGCTCATCACTGAGTCCACCAACAGTAGCGATACCAGTGGTAGCACCACCTTGTGCCTCAATCTCAGTAACTAACTCAGCAGCGGATAAATCAAATCCAGCTGAGTCACCCTCAGCCCAGGTATCACTAGATTGGGTAAAAGCACCCAATTTAGCGTCAATTGTAGCTTTACGCATCTTGATAACAACAGCGTCAGCAACATTAGCAGAACTCATCTCAGTCTGCTCACGGATAGCAATATCGTCATGTTTGTGGGACAATGCAAGTTGTCCTTCTCCTACGAATACAAGTTCACTCATATTTATAATAATTACTTATAAAATAAAATATCCAAAAAATTTGATTTTAACTATCGTAGACTGATTTTATATTTAAAGCCATTGAAAAGTCCATGTTGTTCATCTCAAGAATTCTACCATATTCATCTAAAAGCTGAATTCTTAATTTTTCAATATTCACTGGACCGAAATATTCTCTCACAGTACTTGTAATATGCTTTGAATCATCTGATAAAATAGAGAAAACAGTCCCTTTAACAGAAATTCTTGCTAAAATGTTTTTGCTTAATATAGATGAATTAAACGCACTAAACATATTTGTATTTACATTATTGTTAAAATCATCTACAACCAGGAATAGATAACGAGGACCATGACATTCAAAAAATCCCTCTGATAAATATGTACATCCTTTTGCTTTTAGTTCATCTTTGGGCGACGTGCTATTATCATTACCACCAAGCTCTGGACTTGTAAAAGGGTCTGTTAATTTATTATATGAAGTATAAAGAGGAAATCTAAATCCTAATATCCAACCAAATCCAAGAGGTAGAGGATGTGTACTTACTTCATTATATGTATCTTGTACTGTATTAAAACTTAGATAATTTGGATTAGTATCATCTATCCATTCAGGACTACCTGGTTTTATTTCTATATTAGGAGCTGAGAAATTTAACTCAAATCTAGTTGCAGCAGCTGGTATTCCCTTAATAGTGCCTACTGAATTATTATCTACTATTAAATTACCAGATTCTAATGGTTGCAATGGTGGACTAGAAAATGGATTTTTTAAAGAATAAGTTGTAGAACTAACAATTGTTTTACCTGAACCAGACCCACCTTGATTTATATCAATTGTAAATTTAATCAATTCAGCAAATTCTGGTGGACTATTTCCATTGTTTTTATTTACTAAAAATCGTGAATTCATAGATTGATTTAAAAATTTTGTTAAATCAGCATGTATATAATTACCGTCAGGGATTTCTATCATTGTGTAAGCAATTACATTATTAATAATTTTTAATGATAAATTTTCATTACTTTTAATTTCAGTCCATGAACTACCATTGTATTCACCTATTTTCCAAAGATCCTGATTAAAAAAATGCTTATTTAAATCGTTGACTACCATTCTTACCCAAAAATAGTTATTTTTTAAACTTTTACTTATAGCATAAAATGTAAGTGGTAATTCTATTTCTGATAATTGTAATTGTATAACATTACTAAACTTCATAGGTAATGAAACTAAAAAATCAGAAGCAGTAGTTTTATAATAACTTTCTCTAAATCTAGAGTCAATATTTAAACATTTATTAATAGTTCGCTTATATAATGGGTTCATTTTACCAGGAGCTTCATCAGCAGCTAAGTTATATGAAAGACTACTAGTAAGCGCGGTAGTACTTGGATCACTAGCTTTTAAACTATCTCTCAAATTTTGTTCTATAATTTGGGTATTTCCAACTTGTAAAACTTTGGAGTTAGGTAATCTAGGATTTTCAAAATTTCTATGTGATAAGAGATCATTGTTAGATGTATCACCAGTAAGCTTAATTTTAACATTATCTAAAAAAGTAGAAATTTTTCTAGTAAAATTTGCATCTAAGGTAGAATTATTAACTACACTTTCTTGAAATATTGTACATTTAGCAGTTACATCTTCAGTAGCATATGGGTATTTTAAATCTAATAAATCCTCTAAATCTCTCTTATTATAATTATGTATATCTAAGTCAAAATTCATTTTATAATATATATGATGAATTTTAATTACATACTGCTTCTTATTAATTAATAAGATCAAATGAAACCGTAATTATTAGAGGTTCGTCTTTTTCTGCAACAAAAATTGTCTCAGTACCATCTTCAATATCATTGTTCCAAGTTTTTATAATATTATCAAATGTATTATTTTCTCTAAAGGTATTCCATTCATCATAATCACCAAAATATTGAGTTACTGACTCAGGCATCCAATAAGATGATTCATTTATAACTATATTTGTAGCTAATGATATTGGAGAATCATCAACAGCTTTACTTTGTTCTAGATACAAAGGATAATAACCATTAACCGAAAAAGGCCCTTCTTTATCAAATATATCAGGATCGGACGTGTCAGATGCAGAATCAGAATCAGAATCACGATTGTAAGGATCAATGCCTTGAGCAATCATATCATCTCTAATCTGTGTTAATTTAATTGAATCAACTGGTTGTCCAGGCATTGGCATACCATATAATTCAATATACCTACTCAACATAGGTGTTAGATTTACTTCCATATTCAATTCTAAACCTCCAATATTTTCTTCAGTTACACAACCAAAAACTAAATCTATGTTCATTCCTTGTTCTAATTCAGAATATTTACGTCTTTCTTCTGCTAATTGACTATTCAATCTAAAAGTATCATCAAACATTTGTCTAACCTTAGCTGCTGCATGAGTTGCATCAAGTATATATTGTACGGCTGTATCAGTACCTTCATTTATTAAATTGATTAGAGGATTGATTGTATTACGGTATGTTTCAGGAGAAGTTGGAATTTTATTAAAATCGCCACTGCCTAAATGTTTAATATAAGATTCTACAGCAGATGTAATGATTCCATTGTTATCAGCATCTATTTGATCAATAGTAGGGGTTTCTTGAATAATAGTAACAGCTTGTTCACTATCATCATCAATATCTACTAAATTTACAAATATAAATGGTAAGTTGTTATTTCCAGATCCACCATTAGTAGCTACTAATTTAGTAGCTTCATATAATCCTTTAGAATCATCAATATTATTATTAGTAAATATAGATCTATAGTTAGCAACAGTAGTCATGTATATATATTAATTAGTAAATATATCAAATTGTTTATTTATAATATCTCCTATATTAGAATCTTTAATTCTTTCATTACTTTCTTTTATTTTTTTTTGTAAATCATCTTTTAAGTCGCTCTTTTCTTCGTCAGAAAGCTCTTTATCCATTACAATAATTAATTGTACTTTAGGAATATTTTCCATCAACAATTTAGTATCATTTAATAAATATTCAAACATCTTTTTTTTTAAGAGTTTTTCGTCTACCAAATTTTCATTATCATCATAACCATGTTCTAAATCTTTTTTTACTAAAGCAGTAAAAAAATACTGTAAAGTTTCATTGCTTAAATCATTAAAAAAGACATGATTATCTAAAAATTGTAGAAAATCTCTAGCTTTTTTTCCATCACCCATTATATAAATAATGTCACAAATTAATAGATTTTATATAAACAAACCAAGTAATTTTACTGAACTAACTGTATTTAAGCTATACACATTATCATTAGTCAAAATATTTGCTAATTATGATAGTAAGTTGAATTTAACAGTGATAAATGATAATAGTTTTACAACAAATAAGGAGATAAAATTATTAGTTAAAAAAATAAGTGATCTAGATAAAAAAAGTATAATACTAAATTTTGATAATGATGTAGATACAAATGATATACCAAAAAACCAAGAAAAATCTTTTGAAAATTATAAAGATCCTAGTACTATTACAGATACATTTTTATCATATAATTATAATGTAGTTTCTAAATTTATTTATAAAATAACAGAGCATTTCATAGATTTGGTTAAAAGTTTTAAAAATTATATGCAATATGATAAAATTTTTGCAAATAAAATGAATATTATACAACAATTAACTTTTAAAGAAACTAAATTTATTACACTGAATTTAGATACCTACAATAATATTATTATGCCTGACATGTACTACATCAAAGCCTTAGCTATAATTTTCAATACACTAAAATTAAAAGAAAATGATATTAGAAATATTAAGATAATTGTCACTTATGATGATAAAATAAATGAAAAAGCATTAAAAATGTTTATAAAAAACATCTCCAAGCATTTAAAATCAATTAATAGTAATAATTTTATATCATACAAGGAAATTAATAAATTTTATTCTCAATTTGATAAAGAAGAATTCATATTTTATCTAAATATGTTCCATTTCCCTACAATATGCAGTCAAAATCCTAATTCTATGATTCCTGTTTTCATAAAAGATAACCACAAAACTTTAGACTGGGATTTGTATAATATGAATATTTTTTCTAAAAAGTTATTTGCAAACACCTTAATATCAAGATCGTTTGGAATATAATTAATAGTGCGTATAATATTTTTTTTGTAATTAATTTTTTTATAGTAATTAATTATAATGTCTGGTAACAATCAAAATTCCAACTTGAAAGGCAGTTTAAGTTTTGCTGCTATTCTTAGTGAGATTGATGTTGCTGCTAACGCAAATGCAGTAAACAATCTTCAAACACAACTTGACAATGGCTCTTTAAAGGGAGACAAGGGTGATGCTGGTGATACTGGTCCAGCTGGAGCTCAAGGCCCTCAGGGTCCACAGGGTCTTAAGGGAGATAAAGGAGATATCGGTAATCCCGGTGCAAAAGGAGACAAGGGTGACCAAGGTCTTCAGGGTCTTCAAGGCGCTACTGGATCTCAAGGCCCTCAGGGTGTAGCAGGTAGTGCTGGCGCAAAAGGTGATAAAGGAGACAAGGGTGACCAAGGTAATACTGGTCCTGCTGGTGCCTTAGGACCTAAGGGTGATTCAGGTGATATTGGTGCTACTGGTGCACAAGGTCCACAGGGTAATCAAGGTCCTCAAGGTCCTCAAGGTTTAAAAGGAGACAAGGGAGACAAAGGTAATGTCGGTGATGCTGGTGCTGCTGGTGCTGCTGGTGCAAAAGGAGACAAGGGTGATCAAGGTGATGCTGGCGCACAGGGTCCTAGTGGTCCAACTGGTCCACAAGGTTTGCCTGGTGCTAATGGTGTCCAAGGTGTCCAAGGTCTTAAGGGAGATAAGGGAGATGCCGGTGATGCTGGTACTGCTGGTGCAAAAGGAGATAAGGGAGATGCTGGCGATCAAGGAGATCAAGGCCCAGAAGGTCCTCAAGGTCCACAAGGTCTTAAGGGAGACAAGGGTGACCAAGGAGATGCCGGTGCAAAAGGTAATGCTGGTGATCAAGGTCCTCAAGGTCCTCAAGGTCTTAAGGGAGACAAGGGAGATCAAGGAGATGCCGGTGCAAAAGGTAATGCTGGTGATCAAGGCGCTCAAGGTCCACAAGGTATTAAGGGAGACAAGGGTGACCAAGGAGATCAAGGTTTAAAAGGTGACACCGGTAGTCAAGGTGTTCAAGGTATCCAAGGTCTTAAAGGAGATCAAGGAGATGTAGGTGCAGCTGGTGTACAAGGAGCTGATGGTCCACAAGGTCCTCAAGGTTTACAAGGTCTTAAGGGAGACAAAGGTGACCAAGGTAATACCGGTGCACAAGGTCTTAAGGGAGACAAGGGAGATATAGGTGCTCGTGGTGAAGCATTCAAGGTTGATGAGTTTAATGTTTCTTTAGATGATGCTAAAGTTGATGATATCATCGCTAATTCAGGTGGTTCTACTACCGATTTCCATGTATTTGTTGTAGCAAGTGATTCTCGTAGTGGTACCAAGAAGACATCTATGGGATTGACTCAAACTTTAACAAAACATGTTGTTGCATTTGATGGTAGTAGTTTTACATCATATGGTCAGTTTACTGGTCTTAAGGGTGACCAAGGTGATCAAGGTGTTAAAGGAGACCAAGGTAATGAAGGTCCTCAGGGTCTTAAAGGAGACCAAGGTAATAGTGGTCCTCAGGGTCCACAAGGTCTTAAGGGAGACAAGGGAGATCAAGGTAATACCGGTGCACAAGGTCTTAAGGGAGATCAAGGTGCAACAGGTAGTGATGGTCCACAAGGTCCTCAAGGTTTACAAGGTATTAAGGGAGATAAGGGTGATCAAGGTACAACTGGTATCCAAGGTGTAAAAGGAGATAAAGGAGACCAAGGAGATGGAGGTGTAAAGGGAGACAAGGGAGACAAGGGAGATCAAGGTCCTCAAGGTTTACAAGGTCTTAAGGGAGACCAAGGTGATACCGGTGCACAAGGTCTTAAGGGAGACCAAGGTGATACCGGTGCACAAGGTATTCAAGGTCCACAAGGTTTAACTGGAGCCAGTGGTCCAACGGGTGCTGAAGGTCCAACAGGCCCTCAAGGTCTTAAGGGAGACAAGGGTGACCAAGGTGATCAAGGTAATGAAGGTCCTCAAGGTCTTAAAGGAGATACCGGTGTACAAGGCGTAAAAGGAGACAAGGGAGACGATGGTGCGACTGGAGCTCAAGGTTTACAAGGAGGTAAAGGAGACAAGGGAGACAAGGGAGACCAAGGTGATCAAGGTGTCCAAGGTCTTAAGGGAGACCAAGGTAATCAAGGTCCTCAAGGTATCCAAGGTTTAACTGGTGCTAAAGGAGATGCAGGTGACAAGGGTGACAAGGGAGACCAAGGTGATACCGGTTCAACTGGTCTTCAAGGTCCAGAAGGTCCTCAAGGTCTTAAAGGTGACCAAGGTGCTGAAGGTCCAACAGGTCCTCAAGGTATTCAAGGTCTTAAGGGAGACAAAGGTGACCAAGGTAGCCAAGGTATCCAAGGTTTAACTGGTGCTAAAGGTGACAAGGGTGATCAAGGTAATCAAGGCGTTGAAGGTCCAAGTGGTCCTACTGGTCCTAAGGGAAACCAAGGTGACCAAGGTTTACAGGGTGTACAAGGACTTAAGGGAGATACTGGTGCAGCTGGTGCTAAGGGTACTAAAGGAGACCAAGGAGACCAAGGTTTACAAGGTATTCAAGGTCCAGAAGGTCCAACTGGTCCTCAAGGACTTAAGGGAGATAAAGGAGATAGTGGTGATAAAGGAGACACTGGCGATCAAGGTCCAGAAGGTCCTCAAGGTCTTAAAGGTAATGACGGTTCTAATGGTGCTAAAGGTGATAAAGGAGACCAAGGTGTCCAAGGTCTTAAAGGAGACAAGGGTGACCAAGGTATCCAAGGTGTAGGTGGTATTAAGGGAGACAAGGGTGATCAAGGTGTCCAAGGTATTCAAGGTCCACAAGGAGGTAAAGGAGACAAGGGTGATCAAGGTGTCCAAGGTATTCAAGGTAACCCCGGTTCTAATGGTGCTAAAGGTGATAAAGGAGACCAAGGTGTCCAAGGTCTTAAAGGAGACAAGGGAGATAAAGGAGAACGTGGTGAAGCTTTCAGAGTTGATGCCTTTAATGTTGATTTAACTGATGCTAAGGTTGATGATATTGTAGCAAATTCTGGTGCTTCCAGTACCGATTTCCACGTATTTGTTGTAGGAAGTGATTCTCGTTCTGGAGGAAGAAAAACTTCTATGGGTATGACAACTAATCTTACAAAACACGTTGTTGCTTTTGATGGTTCTAGTTTTGCTTCATATGGTCAGTTTACAGGTCAGCAAGGAGAAACTGGTCCTACAGGCCCAACTGGTCCAACTGGTCCAACTGGTGGAGTTGGTCCTAAGGGTGATATCGGACCTAGAGGTGAACAAGGTATTCAAGGTTTAACTGGTTCAACTGGACCTACTGGTCCTCAAGGTATCCAAGGTATTCAAGGACCTATTGGTGCTGATGGTGTTAAGGGAGACCAAGGAGATACTGGCGCACAAGGCCCAACCGGTCCCCAAGGTCTTAAGGGAGACAAAGGAGATATTGGTAACACTGGTCCACAAGGTCTTAAGGGAGACCAAGGTGACCAAGGTATACAAGGTGTTAAGGGAGATAAAGGTAACACTGGTTCTCAAGGTGCAAAAGGAGACCAAGGAGATACTGGTGCTCAAGGACCAAGTGGACCTAGGGGTCTTACAGGTCCAACTGGTGCTGTTGGTCCTAAAGGAGATACTGGTGCTGCTGGATCTAATGGTGCTAAGGGAGATCAAGGAGATATTGGTCCACAAGGTCCTCAAGGTCTTAAAGGAGATACTGGTGCAGCTGGATCTAATGGTGCTAAGGGAGACAAGGGAGATAAAGGTAATACCGGTGCCCAAGGACCTAAAGGAGATACTGGTGATGAAGGTCCAATTGGTCCTCAGGGTTCTCAAGGTCTTAAAGGAGACAAGGGAGACCAAGGTAATACTGGTCCCGAAGGTCCAACAGGTCCTCAAGGTCTTAAAGGTAATACTGGTTCTCAAGGACCTAAGGGAGATACCGGTGATGCTGGTCCACGTGGTTTGACTGGTGCTAAGGGAGACCAAGGTGATCAAGGTATACAAGGTGTCCAAGGTCCTGAAGGTCCAACTGGTCCTCAAGGTCTTAAGGGTAACACTGGTTCTACTGGTGCTATTGGTCCTGCTGGTCCTGCTGGTCCTACCGGTCCGGCTGGTGCTAAAGGAGATAAGGGTAATACAGGTTCTCAAGGTCCACAAGGTGCTCAAGGTTTGAGTGCATTTGCTGTTGCTCAAAGTGCAGGTTTCTCTGGTAATCAAACTTCATGGCTTAATAGCTTAGTTGGTGCACAAGGTCCACAGGGTGTTAAGGGTAATACAGGTTCTCAAGGTCCGGCTGGTGCTAAAGGAGATAAGGGTAATACAGGTTCTCAAGGTCCTGCCGGTCCAGCAGGTGCTAAGGGAGATAAGGGAGACAAGGGAGATGATGGTGGTATTGGTCCAACTGGACCACGTGGTTTAACCGGTTTAACTGGTGCTACTGGTCCAAGTGGTCCAAGTGGTCCTCAAGGTGTTAAGGGTAATACAGGTAGCACTGGCGCTCAAGGTCCAGCGGGTCCTGCTGGTGCTAAGGGAGACAAGGGTAACACTGGTGCTCAAGGTCCAGCCGGTGCTAAGGGTAATACTGGTGGTACTGGTCCTGCTGGTCCTGCCGGTCCTGCCGGTCCTGCTGGTGCTAAGGGTAATACAGGTAGTGCCGGTCCAGCTGGTCCAGCTGGTCCTGCCGGTCCTGCTGGTGGATCTGGTCCAAGAGGTTTACAAGGTCCAAGTGGTCCTACTGGTCCAGCGGGTCCTGCTGGTCCTGCCGGTCCTGCTGGAGATACAGTATTCTTACCAGGAAATAGTGGTGGAGGCAGCAGCAGTGGTGGTCTACCAACTGGTGGATCTGGAGGTTGCTTCTTGCAAGGAACTATGATCACCATGGCTGATGGTAGCTTAAAAGCAATTGAAAATGTAGATAAAGGTGATAAGGTAAAATCATGGAAAAAAGATGGTATGATTGATGAATCAGTATCTGGATGGTATGATTGGGAGACGGATAGAGTTGATAATGGTGAACATCAAGAATCTACAGTAATGATTACTAAGGTAAACACCTATTATCATTATCTCAAACTAGCTTTATCTAATGGAAAAGAAATGAAGGTAACTTGGGAACATCCACTTTTAGTTAAACAAGATAACAAGTGGAAATTCAGACAAGTTAGAGACATTAAAGCTAACGATAAATTGAAAGCTGAAGACGGTTCTGAAGTTAATATTGATGCTGTAGATTCTATATGGGCACCAATTGTTACATTTAACTTGGATGTTGAAGAAACAGATACTTACTATGCTGATGGTATTTTGGCTCACAATGTTGATCATACCAAACAAGAAGAACAACTACAAGAATTAGCTTCTAATAATGGAATTACTATTCCAGAAGGACAAACAGCTTCATTCTTCTTCGGTAGTGGATTCGGTGGAATTGGTAATAATACTGATACAAAAATGAGGTTTTAAATAAACAAAATTAATTTTTTAGCTTAATATTTTATCTATTAATATCATATAATGGCAACTTACAAATTATATGATATCGGAACAGTAAGTGACAGCACTTACATGTACAAAGGTGTATACAGAGTTGGTACACAATTATCATCCGTCACAAGTTATGAATTGCTAATTGTTAGATTTAACTTATCAGACGGTTCAATTGACCCCAATTATGGTCAACAACAACAAGGTGCGTTTCGCGCACATTTTCAGATAAAACCAAACGATTATCCAGTAGATGTTGAGAAATTGTGTCCAGGTATTATGTTTGACGAAGATAACAAATTAACTTTTGCTGGTATAGCTTGGATGTCTGGATTGGGTAGACATGGATTTTATATCGCAAAATTAGACAGTACTGGAAATTTATCAAACTATGGTACAGGAAACTACGGAGTTTCTGTTGGTGGATTTGATACTAATATTTATTCTTGTACTAAAGAATTACTTGTTGATAAAGCTAATAACTGTATATTTGGTGTTTCAACAAGAGAATATGCAACTGATGTAATAAGTCCTTCTTATATTTCACGACGAAATAATGTAGGAAATACAGATAATAACTTTGGAAATAACGGTAAAGTTGAAATTACTGATTCTAATTTCACACCACAAATTACCTCATTAACATTTGATAATTTTGGTAATTATTACGTAGGATATAATTCATTGAAACAGGATGGTAGTATCTATGGTAACTCTTTTATTAAATCTTACAATTATTCTGGGGGTGAGAATACATACTTTTCTACAAATGGAAAGGTATTAGTAGATGCCGGTGCAAATTTTGCAGCAGAAGCACCACAAGATTTAGGTTCTGTAGTCAGAGACCAATATTTAAATAATGTAAATGTATTTTTGACTATGAACAGTGAAAACAATGCTACATCATTGACAGATCCTGTTGGAAGTCACAATATTAGTTTTGTTGGAAATGCCAAAATTTCCACAGATAATAAGAAATTTGGATCTAGTAGTTTAAGATTAGACGGTACTAATAACGGTTATTTACAAATTGGTACTAATAATAATCCTAGTGATATTCCTCTGGCTAATGAAGACTTTTGTATTGAAATGATGCTTTATTTAGATGCTGTAGATGATGGAAGACGTATTTTAAGTTTAGGAGGAAATACAAGCACTACAGGATTGTTAATAGAATCACTAAATAGTGGAGAAAACTTAAATTCTTTAAGAGTTATGATGGGAGACGCAGGAAACAACAATAATGTTGTTAATCTTGTAGGAAGATATTGCTTAGTTGAAAAAGAATGGCAACATATCGCTTATGTTAGACAAGATAATAATGTTTACTTGTATGTAGACGGTGAACTTAAAGCCGCTGCTTCTTATGAAGGAAGTGTTAATTTAGGAAATTCAGGAAGCTTGAAATTAGGAGCTGATCAAAATGGTGAAAATGGTATGATTGGTAACATTGATGATTTCAGAGTAACTATTGGAAAAAGTAGATACTTTAATACTTTCAAGGTTCCTGAACATCAAATCTCTAATGTAGGCAAAAGTAGTGATGTAAAATTGCTTTTGCATTTTGAAGGAGATAATAACTCAAAAACTATTGTTGACCGTGGCGTTAGTAAGATCTCTACATGCACATGTTTAGGAAATGCTGAAATATCTAGCGATAAACATAGATTTGGTGGTTCATCTCTTAAGCTTGATGGTGTAAACAGTGTGGTAGAAGTACCTGATAGTAAAATTAACTGGCCTACATCATTTTATGCTAGTCCTTTTACGATTGAAGGATATTTTTACTTTAATGATGTAAGTAAAACTCAAGTTATGATCAAGAAAAATAACTCTATTACTATGCAATATGATAATTTAAGCGGTCTTAAATTTTTATCAGTTACATTAACAGATACTAATAATGCTACTACTAGATTCAAACAGTTACCTTGGGAACCTGTTGCTAATAGATGGTATCATATCGCTTTTGTTAAAAACGGTGTTAATGTAGGTCTATATGTAGACGGACAAAGATTAGTTAATGCTAATTATTTGAACACAATTCAAGATGGTGGTACTTCTTCCCCTTGGGATATTGGTGGAAACCGTGCTGGTAGTGCCGATTATTTTGACGGATACATTGATGAAGTAAGAATTGTAGCTAGTGCTGTTTATACTGATACATTTACTCCTGCTCATCATCAATTCTTCCCTACACAAGAACATGCTATCACTAGTAATGATAACTATCAAGATCAAAATAAATTATTACTTCATTTTGAAGAAGCTGATGGTTCTAATTTAGTAGATTCTAGCAATAATGACACAGCAGTTACATTACAAAATGGAACATTAAATAGTGATAATGCTCGTTTTGGTAGCAAATCTCTATATGTTCCTGCTAGTGGTAAAGGGGCTAATATAGCTGGACTAACATCTAATGTTACTGATATTGGTAATGGTAATATTGATTATACTATTGAGATGTATATTAAACTTAATCAAATAAAAAATAATGCTGTTTTATTTACAACTGATCATGCTACAGATCAACATTTGAGTATTACATTAAAAAATAATGGTATTGGTGCACAAACCATTGAAGCTCTTCTTCAACATGGAAGTGGAGTAGGATCTCATATTCATACAATCGGTGCAACAGATATTAGTAGTCTAAATAATGATGGCAACTGGCATCATTTAGCATTAGTAAGAAAAAGTCAGAAGGTCAAATTATACATTGATGGTGTTAATTTATCTAACACTCTTCAGAATGTTGGAACAACAATCAATGGACCTTTTATACTTGGAAAAGATCTAGATGGATATATTGATGAACTTAGAATTACTGATGGTGTAGCCAGATATTCTGGTAATTTCACACCTCAAACTAGTGCTTTTGGTAGTGAACCAGTAGCTGCACCCGAACCACAATATAACACAGCAGATTATAGTAATTCAAAACTTTTGTTACATTTTGATAGTGTATCTACTAATATTGAAGCACCACCTATAGATAGTTCTGGAAATAATATTTCAGTTACTGTAAAATCAGCAGGTAATCACTATAATTCACATGGTAGAGATAGTAATATTTCAAAATTTGGAGGACAAAGTTTTAAATTTAATACATCTAGCAACAATAATAGTACTAATCAAAGAACATTATCTGTAGTTCATAATGATTTAATTTTGGGTACAGGTGATTTCACAATAGATTTTTGGATCTATAAATCATCAACTCCAAGTCATGATGAAGATATTATATCAATTGGTGTAAATAATGAAATATCACCAGGAGGAATGCCTTTACATATTTACATTGAAAATGGTAGTGGAGGAGGGGAATATAGAATTAGAGGATCTATATTTAATGGTAGTGGAGGAAATGAAAGTTGGATCGGACCTGACTTTAGACCTCTTTTGAATAAATGGGTACACGTAGCATTTGTTCGTAATAACGGAACTGCTACATTGTATATTAATGGTGTTTCAGAAGCTTCTAGAGCCAATTCTGCTAATTTATCTACTAATAAAGTCTTTATTGGTGGAGATACAACTAATGAACCGTCTCGTTTCTATCAAGGTTATTTAGATGAGTTACATATTAGAAATACAGCTGTATACACTCAGAACTTTACACCTCCGAATCATGCATTTGGTAAACAACCAATAAATACAGTTGAAACCTCAGATTACTATAATGCAAAATCAGAGTTAAAATATATGTTACCTTTAACACAAACTGCCTCTTTCTTAGCTGTAGCTAAGAAAATCAATAATGATTCTACTACATATGCTGAAGTATTAAATGTTAAGCATGATGGAAAATTAGTAGATACATGGGGTTCTTCAGGAAAGATTGCATTAACTGTTCCAGGTTATGCATATGTTAATCCTGAAAGTATGTGGATGGACAGAGAATTAAACTTGTATGTTGGTGGTTGTGCACAAAAAATTTCCAATGGATTAAAAGATGGTGTTGTTTGGAAAATCAATGCATTAGGATCTTTAGATACTACATTTGGAACAGATGGTGTAGATATTAAAAATAATACAACTCTTGATGAATCTATTACATCTATGTACAATGATTATGATAATAACAAGATGATCTATACATCATTGTTTACTGGTGATTCAGGATCTTTTGCAAATCATCCTATGATGATTTTTGATAGTTACAACTTCGGTGGTAATTTAACATTCTTAAGTTCATATGATTACATTACTAAAGAAACTACTCCTTCTGAAGGTCTTAATAGAGTGTTACAAGATATGGGTCTTGTTAATGCTGCTCACATTAAGATGCCAGCAAGTATGTTCAATAACTTATTGGGAACATACAATGAAACAACTAATAAATTCCCTGTAACAGATATTGTACTTAATGTTGATCAAAATGCTAATGATAATATTACAGTTGTAAGTGGTGGTTTAATTAAAGATTTCTGGAATTACTTTATTGCTAAGATTGAAACTATGATTCCTGCTGATAAACGTAATCTTTGGGATGACTCTCCAAATGGTGCTAATGCATACACAGATGCTAAATTACAAACATTCTTTAGAGATGTAGGTCTTGGAACTCTAACAGTACCACAAGTTAACGATGTAATTAGAGAATATGAAGCTAGTGCTAGCAGTCTTTTCCCTTATCGTGCGGGTATTCATCGTAGACAAGGTTTTGTGGCTGGAGATAAAGCAGGAATTAATGCTGGTGTACAGATTACATTCCAAACTACTATTTCAGCAGCAACAGGTGGTACAGCTTCTGACACCATTATCCGTGAAACAAGAACATTTAATGTTCTTTTGGAATTAGAATAAATTTCAAATAATTGAAATCATATAAATCAATATTATTATTTATAATAATATGGATCTAACAAATACACAAGTAAATCAATGGAAATTACAGTTTGATGGAGGGTCAAGAGGAAATCCTGGTGTAGGTGGAGCAGGAGCAGTCCTTTATAAAAATAACCAAGAACAATGGAGTAAAACATTTTATTTAGGTGATAATATTACTAATAATCAAGCTGAATATAAAGGATTAATTGGAGGACTAAAACATGTTTCAACATTAGATTTACCTAATTTATTAGTAGAGGGAGACTCAAATTTAGTTATTAATCAAGTCTCTGGAACATGGAGAGTGAAAAATGACGAGTTGAAAATATTACATGATGAAGTCCAGGAATATATTAATAAAATTAAAGATATTAGATTTCAACACATTCCTCGCAATGAAAACAAAAGAGCTGATCAGTTAGCTAATGAAGCTATGGATAGAAAACAAGATATGAATAATATTATGTCTACTTGGGTTAATAACGAACCTAAAATTGAGAGAAAACCCCAATTTACAGATGATATTGAATTTACACCATCACAACAAAAAGCTATTGATAAATTTATTAATAAAGAAAATATATTTATAACTGGACCAGGTGGATCAGGTAAATCTGCTGTTATTAGGAAAATCGTAGAACATGCCGATAAAACTGGTATTAGATATCAAGTATGTGGTCTTACAGGTTGTGCATCTGTACTTCTAAAATGTGGTGCTAAAACCTTACATTCATGGAGTGGAATAGGTTTAGGAAAAGGTGCTATAGAAATTGTATCACATAAAGTTGCAGCAAATAAGTATAAAAGAAATAATTGGCGAAATGTTGACTTGTTGATCATTGATGAAGTAAGTATGATGTCAGAACATTTAATTGAATTACTTGACATGACAGCAAAAAAATGTAGGAAAAATAATAGATTGTTCGGTGGACTACAAGTAATATTCTCTGGTGATTTCTATCAATTAGCACCTGTAGGAGACAGAGATGATGAAAGTAAAAGAACTCATAACTTCTGTTTTGAAAGCCCTATATTTGATCAGTTGTTTCCTAATGATAATAAAATATGTTTTAACGAAATATTCAGACAAACAGATAATACTTATACTAAAATATTAAATCAGATACGAGTAGGTAAAATATCTAAAAAATCTATAAAAACACTTACAGATAGGGTTGGTAAGAAATATACAGGGACGGATATTAAACCAACAAGAATATATCCGTTAAAAAAATTAGTTAATAAATTAAATACTACCTCTATGGCTAAATTAACTGGTTCTGAGAGAAAGTTTAAAATTGAAGCTGCTCCTATTCCAGATATGAGTTCTTTCAGAGAATTAAATATTACTCCTGATCAAATTAAAACTGAAATTGAATACCTTAAAAATAATGTTAATTGCGATAAAACATTAGTTTTAAAAAAGGGAGCACAGGTTATGTGTATTGTAAATATAGATGTTGATGGATCATCGGGATCAATATGTAATGGTAGTCAAGGTGTAGTAGAAGATTTTGATAGCGTAACAGGATATCCAATTGTCAAATTCAGAAACGGTATTACTAGATTAATGAAACCACATTCATGGGACAGTGAACTTTATCCTAGCGTTAGTGTATTACAAGTACCTCTTATTCTAGCATGGGCAATTACAATACATAAAGCTCAAGGAGCTTCCATTGAATTAGCTGAGATAGATATAGGAAATTCAGTGTTCGCATGTGGACAAACATATGTAGCTCTTTCAAGAGTAGTAAGCTTAGATGGATTATATTTAACAAGTTTTAACTACAAAAAAATAAAAGTTAGTTC
>PAYV01000038.1 GCA_002715305.1 Rickettsiales bacterium
CAGTCGATGAACCAAAAATTTTGAAACTATTAAAGTTACTGTTAGTTCCCGTTCCAATTAGATTTCTGTCCACTTCAAACTGTAATCTTTGATTTAAAACATCGTAAGTAACTTCTATTGGAGGATTTTTTTCATCAACCCATTGCATTTGAGCTGGTACTTTATCCGTTGCCGAACCATCACCATTTAAGTGATTATCTCGGGTTGCAGCACTTGCATTATCACCGATTCCAATTAGATCAAATGTATCAAGGGTTGTACCAGAGGTCGTTTTATCATCTTTTAAAGTAAATTCCTCAGTAAAATTATCAAGAATGTTTTTACCTGAATTACCAGCAACCATTTGTCTGTTTGTGTATGAGTGTTTATTTGCAGTTCCAATTTCTCTAAGAACAAGTTTTTTGTTACTAAAATTAACATCTGCACCTTTGAAAACTGCTGCAGTATCTGATCCTTCAAAGAATGCCTCAGTTGACGTTGAAAGAGTACTGTATATATTTGCATCATTGCCTGTGGCAAAATCGATACTAAAGTCAGAATCTGGTAGATTCATTCCAGCAGTACTACACTCAATAAAATATTGAGCGTTACCGCCAACTGTTTCTGAACCAACACTTGTTACAGTAAATTCTCTTCCATTAATAAACTCACCATTAGTATTATCAGTAGTATTTGCATAAAACTGACCAATTAACCTTACTTTTGAGTTTGCAGCTATGTTATTTGATGCAGGGTTAGTTGTACCAAAATGAAATCTTATAGTGTTTTCAGATTGATCATAAAAAACCGCTTTACCAGGATTCGCCGTTGCACCTGTTGGATTGATTGCCATGGCTGTCCTTTTATCATAAACATGAACTTGTGGGCTTTTTCCAAAATATGAATAAGTTAGAAATTGATTAGTTTCAGTAAAACTATTAGCTGCAGTTGCATGTGTAGAAGAATTTCTTTTAAATGCGAAAGCCTGACTTTGCTCAAGCATTGTACTCATTTCTTTTCCTGCTGCTCTGTAAAATAATTGACTAGAAATACCAAGAGCAGATGCTTTTGCTGTATCAACCACACCACCTGCAGATGCTCCAGTTTGAGCAGATACAGCGTAAGTATTTAATGAATCATTTAATCTCGCCTGAGTATGCGCTAAGAACTGATCTCGTGTAAAGTCAGGTGATGCACCAGTTAAAACGATACCTTCTTTTGTAGAGACATAAGAATCGGCTAATAAATCAACACTTATTGGTGTAGTTAAACCTGTCGAAGTTCCATCAGCGTTTAATTTTTGAAGATCTATTGTTAGAGTATCATCTACATTCTGAACGATCTGAATTTTTTTATCATCTCCATAAGCAGCATTCACTGATCTTTGAATTTCAGAAGCTAACTGAGCTGCGTTATATGAACCTGGTCTTATATCTATATTAACTGGTTGGTCACTACCATCAACATTAATAGTCATAAAGTTTGTACCCCAGTAAATTTGAGAACTGGTATCACCACTTTCTCTTGTTGAATTAAACTGAAGAGGATCAGTAACGACTGTTACGGTCTTATCACCTTCCTCACCGAAGTCAAATGCACTTGATTCACCAGTAATTTTTGCTGGAGTTGAGTCCACTAATGTTTTTAAATCATCAAGTTTGAAAAGAGCGGAACCTTTTCCTTCAAGGAAGTAGTTATCATCAGGAACCTTCGTAGTTTGTTGTCCAAAACGATCAATAAAAATTGGTTGTTTGGTGTCATTTACTGCTTTAACAAGATCTGGATCAATAACAGTGTCATTAATCACTAGTCTTGTATCGTATTTATTAGTTGGGTCAGTTGCTGACGCAGCCTGAGTTCTAATGAAAAAGATTGTAGCAATTGTTGGGTTACCTAAATCATCAAAGATTGTGATTGAAGTTGAGTTGTTGTAAGTTGTTGGATCGTTTGGATTAAAAACATAACCGCTGGCAAATTGCGCTTTGTCAGTTATTACTTCACTCGTTGCAGAAACGTTTACACCTAATTCAATTGCAGTTGTTGCTTTTGGTGTTCCTGAAGTTACTGGCAACTGAAGAGGTATTGCGCTAGTTAAATCTTTTGCTGTAACAGATCCATCGGCATTAACTGGGAATGTTAAAAGAAACTGACCAGAGGAGTCAGTCACGTATCTATCGTTGTTAACGTTAAATGAGCCGTTACGTGTGTATACTGTTTGACCAGAAGTTAATGAAGGCTTTAAAGAGAAGAATCCTTGCCCTGAGATCGCCATGTCAAGAACGTTCAGAGAAGAGGTAATGTTACCCTGTGTAAACTGCTGTTTAACACTTTTTAGAATAGTACCAGAACCAATTGATGAGGACGCATTCTGTAATGGTGATGTCGCAAAGATATCACCGAATTCTGCCCTAGATCTTTTAAAACCAGTTGTGTTAACGTTTGCGATGTTATTCGACGTTGCCGAAATATCTGACTGCGCTCCGTTAAGTCCTGTAAGTGCTGTATAAAATGACATGTTTTTTCTCCTCTATTTGTTATTAATCGTTAGATTTAAATTTAATTGCCTCAGAAGCTGATATTTCGCCATAATCTTTCAACTCAAGAATTACGTCTTCACTGTTTTTTGGTGCAGACGCTGCAATTACTTTATTATAAACTGCTGTACTTAAGCCATCACTAGCTTCTCCGTTGCCAGCATAGGCTTGTATTTTAAACTTAGTTTTATCCTTTTTAATTTCATCTGGAATATCAGTCCAACTAAAACCCACTAATCCTTTTTCTTGATTACCAAGATTCATTGTATGTACTATTTCTCCGGATGAATTTGTAAATGTTAACCCCACATCATTTGAGCTAGCTGGAAGGTCAACAACACCATGTATTTCTCCTTTATCGTCAGGGCTAGCAATCTGACCTGGAACCAAAACAGAATGTCCAAGAAATTGGGCAGCTGTAGCTACTCTATTTGGCTCAAGCTTTGAACCTAAAGAACTAAGGTTGTTATTGATTTCAGTAATACCTGTTACAGTAGAAAATTGTGCCATTTGAGCAATAAAATCTCCGTTATCCATTGGGGCAAAAGGGTCTTGATTTTGTAACTGGGTTGTCATTAATTTAAGAAAATCTTCTTGGCCAAGTTTATTTTTGTTACCAGATTTTGCAGCTTGGTCTTGAGATTTAATCCCTAATTTATTTAAAATATTGTTAAGTGATTGTTCAGATTTCGAAATGTCTGTCATTTTATCTCCTTAAATTATTTACCCAAATTAGCTGTTTTGAGCATTAGTGCCCTAATTGTTGAAATTACTTCAACATTATTTTGATATTGTCTTGATGCTTCAAGCATATCTACATATTCTTCCTCGACATTTACAGGAGCCCTGTAGATAAATCCGTTTTCATCCGCCATTGGATGACCAGGTTGATATTCCTTAATTGGTTCAACATCCATTTTTTCTACGGTCACTGCATCGACAGTTGATATTCCTTTTTTTCTGATAAGATCAAAGTATTTAGTTTCAAAAACTGGCTTAACAGGTTTGTAAGCATCATTTGGATTGCTAGCTATATTATCTGCATTAGCGAGATTACTTGCTATTGCATTCAATCTTACTAATTGAGAACCCATAGCTCTTTTTGCTATCTGATAGATATTTTTAATTTCATCTGACATCATTCACCCCTAATCGCACTCATCAAACCACTCAATTTTCCATTAATAAAATTTAGTGTTGTTTGATATCTTATTGAATTTTCTGCAAATTCCATTTGCTCAATTTGAAGCTCAACAGTATTTCCATCCATTGATGGTTGAAGTGGTTCCCTATATTGAACCTTTCCTGGTAAATTCTTTGAAGCCAATGCAATATGACCATTACTAGTAGTGTTTAATGGACCAACACTTAATGCTCTAGCTAATTCTACCTCAAAGTCAACATCTCTAGCCTTATAATTAGGTGTTGCTGCATTTGCTATATTAGAGGCAAGAATTTCATTTTTCTTATTTCTTAAGCCTAATGCATTGCTGTAGACTTCAAATTGTTGTTTAATACTATCAACCATTTTTAATAATTTTTCTCATTTTGGTTTGGAATTTGCAAATTGAATGCCAAAAGAAAGGTATAAGTTTTATGGTTGAAAAAAATATGTTTGATAATGAGTTAGATCCTGAAATTGAAAAGGTTAGAGATCAAATTATTAATAAAATAGGTGACAAACCTTTAGAGGAAGTTAATCAAATAATAAAAAAACTATTAAATGAGCAAATGGATGAAGTTACTAGGTTGGGAGCTCTTGCTGCTAGAGTAAAAATAATTAGGTCCAAAATTGATCTTTTATATGAAAGTAAAGTTGAGATAAAGCGACCTAAAGCGAAAAAAGTTGAAAAAACTGAAGAACCAGAAAAAACAAAGGAAAATAAAGAAGAAACATGGGTTAGGGTAAAAATGCTTGAATCTGGGGATATTAATGGAAAACAAATTGATAAAGGTGTTATTCTTGATGTAAAGGATGAAGACGCTAAAAAGCTTGTTGAAACTAAAAAAGCAGAAATTGTTGAAGAGAAAGCTGAAGGCGCTGCTCCGATTGAAAAAAAATCTGAAGAAACTATAGAAAAGCCAGAAAATAAAGGTGGAGACAATAAACAAGATTTAAAAAGTAACAAAGAAGAACAGCCCAATAAAGCTGAAGAAAATAAAAGTGAATCTTCATCTTTAGATAAAAAAACTGATGAATCTGAAAATGATAAAAAGGAGAATGAATCAAAAACTGATGGGGACCAAAAAGCAGAAGTTAAAGAATCTTCAGACGAAAAGAAGGTTGAAACTGAATCTGAAAAAAAAGAGGTTACTAAAGATGGCGAGGATACAAAAAAAGATGACTTAGAAAAGAAAAACGAAATAAAAGAAGAACAAAAAGATAAAACCGAAGAAGAATTACTTAAAATTCACGAGGAACGAGAAAAACAAAAAAAAATTGAGGAAGAAAAAAATCTATCTGATGAGGAAGTAAAAAAAAGTTCAGAACAACAAAATCTTGATGAAAAAAATACATCCAATAAAGAAGATAAAAACAGTTCTGAAGAAAAACAAGATACTGTACAAAACTAGACTTAAAATATTGTCAATGTTTTTGGTTTAAAATGCAAGAATATTTTTCAAAGGATGTCATATCTAAGGTTATTTCCCATGATATTTCATTATAGGTTCTATTTCATCGGAACTCATCCCAGTTGCGCTTGATATCTCATCAACAGATTTACCTTCATTAGCCATTTTAATTGCTAAAGTAATATTTGAATCTTTGTTAAGTGAGTCTCCCAATCTTGAAATTTCTTGATTATGTCTTTCTAATATATACTTATATTCATCAAGAATTTTTTTTTGTTCGTTGCAAATATTTTCAATTGACCTAAAAGCTTCAATCAAATCTTTTAGTGCTATTTCGCAGGATTTAATCTTATTAAGATTAATTAAATTTTTTTTATAATCATAAAAAAACGATGCAGCAACCGATACTACTAAAAAGAAGAAAATAAAAATTAAAATTTTACTGAAAGCTATTGCAGGATCATTCTGGAAAATATTTTGCAGAAAACTCATATAGCCATCTTACTTAACTTATCTAATAATTCACTAATTTATTTAATTTTTCTATTTTCAATAAATGTTTTAAAATCATCGAATATTTTAAGATTTTTCTTTTGATTATCAGACATCAAGTTAATGACATCATCTAGTTCTTTTAATTGCGATGAAATATTAACAATATTTTGAAGGCTATCTTTATTTTCTAATATTTGTAGTGAAAGATCATTTATTTTTTTTTCAAAGATAGCAATTCTTTCAACTTGTTTCTCTTCAGAAATTTTTTTTAAAAGTTCAATTAATTCAGATAAATAATTATGCATTTAGCTTTTGCTAATTAATCTTTTAACTCCTTATAAGCATCATATAATGCATCAGCAATTTTATCAAGGTCTAGAGGATAAGAGCCATTAGCAATTGCATTTTTTATTCTTGTCGTGGAAGCCTTATCTATTGGAGGTTCTTTTGCCATTTCTTTAATTCTTTCATTAGAGATAAATTTAGTTACTGTACTATCAGACCCTTTAGAAGCATTTGAAGAATCAACTTTTTGAACCTTAACTTTTGCAGCATCTAATGAGGCTTTCTTTGAATTACTACTTGAGCCATTAATATCTGCATTAGTCACCTTATTTTTAATCTGATCTATCATTTTTTTTATCCTATTTTTATAATTATAACGACATTAAGTTAATTTTGTTTAGCATTTAATAATATTTTTTTTCTATTCTCTGCAAAGCCAAAAACTATTTTTCCACTTTTTAGATTTTTTACCTTTAATTTATCGCCAAAATCTGCATTTTCAAGAGCAATTCCCTCTGCACGAATGGTTATAAAAGGAAGATTATTTTCTATTAAAACGTGTGAATCTTTTTCTATTAACCAATCTTTTTTTAAACTATTATGATATAACGCTCTATTTGCGCTAACAGATTTCTTAAGTTTTCTGCCAACAAGGTCACTTTCCTCAATAATTAAGCCATTAATATTTGATATTTTTTTCTTAATCATAATAATATCTTCTTTATTTATAATACTTCCTGATCTTTTTGGTTTGTTTAAAGCATATACATTAGTTAATTGATCGTTATTAGGTTTAATTTTTCTTTCAATATTTATTTTATTTCTTAAAATCAAACTCCATTCATTAGGAGCTAAACATGAAACTTTAATTAACTTATTTGTGCCTGAAATATCACTAATCATTAGGTTTTCTTGACTACATTTAGGATATTTTACTTTTCCAAGAATGTTAATATTTGCTTCAACATTATGTTGTGTTAACCAGTTTTCAACCAAAAGTTTTAGTTCATCTCCAGAAATTGATTTTGAATGACTATTTGTAAAAAATAATACAAGAAAAATAAATATACTCAAAAATTTAAAAATCATATCAATTACCATAAAAATAAATATGACTTGTTCTATTATTTGAAGCCTCTGATGCTTTTCCAGGCTTTTGCCTCACTAAATTCATAATTTCATTAATTGAAGGTATTTTAATATTTTTTCCAGCAAAAAGAAAATGAGGATTATTTCTTACAAAAGCATGTTTATTTACTTCAATTATTGAAAGTTCTAAAACCCTTTTATTTAACCCTGTATTTCCATAATATTTGTCTAAAATTTCACTTAGTGATTCACCTGATGCAACTTTATGTGTAACTGAGTGATTTTGATCACGAAGGAATTTATTATTTTTATCAATTTTTTTACTATCAGTTTTATTGAAGTTTCCTCTATATTCAAGAACTACAAATGGTTCGTTTCCAAAAGTATTTTGGAAAGAAAAAACTAAAACAAAAAATATAAATAATTTCTTTTTTATCATTTTTTAACCTCAATTTATAAATCTTATTATCCTACCATTAATATCTTCTTTTTTGTTAGTAGGGTTTAAAATTTCAAGAATTGAAAAATCCTTACCAGATTGCTTAACTGTTACAACTACCCAATCTTGCATTGAAATATTTGAATTAGAATTTGAAACGAATCCAACCTTTCCATTTTTGAGACCCTGAGAGGTTCCCAGAGGCACTATTAGATTATCATTTTGTAATTGAATTTTTGCCTCAAGAGGATAGCATTTTAGTTGATCTAAAACTCTAAATTGAAGCTTCGAAATACTTCTTGATAATAATTCTGTTATTTTATCAACTGGAACTCTGTAAAAAGCGTCTAAATGCTTATAACCAGTGCTATTTCCGAGTAAAAGAGAAAAACTATAATCTAAAGAATCTACAGTTTTATATTGAGGCCCTTCAAAAATTTTTAGATTAATATTGACCATTAATTCATTTGTAAATCTGGTTAATCTGCCATCTCCGTTGGTAAGTATAATTGTGGGGTGAATACCAAATTCACCATTTTTTAAAATTCTAGATTTTCCATCAACAAGATTTTCATAGTCTAAACTTGCTGCTTGAGGATTTGGAAGTCCATTAGGATTAAAATTATAGTTAGTAGAATCTGAAATATTAATTTCTTGAATTTTGTCTAAATTTGAAAAAATTCCTCTCGAAATTTGAAAAGGTAAATTATTAGTCCATGCAGGAAGTTTACTAGAAACACTATAATGAGGTTTAAGATAGCTGACATTCAAATTATTTCTCTTAGAACAATTAATGTAATCATTTACTCCTATAAGATAAGCCTTAATTTTTATTGAATAATGAGTTTCATCTGATTTTTCTTCAAGAATTACAAAATCCTTAATTATGGATGATGGTCTTACAAGAAGGTTTTCCTTTAAATTAGTATTTGTATCCACACTTGAAAATCCATCAATCTTTGCACCAGCCTGAATACTTGAAAGATACAGAGCATCATCAAGAGCTCTCTTTTTTGCTGTTTCTTTATCTCCATCAATAATTACAGCGCGTCCATCAGTTATTATAACTTTATGAAAAAAATCTTCAGCTAAAAGAGCTGTCGCAGTAAATAGAAGAATTAAAAGAGTAGTAAAAAAAACTAAAAGCTCTTTAATTAAAACTTCAAAATTGTTGTAAACTATCCTTTTCAATTTATAAACCTATAGTGCTTGGGCTTGCCTGAATAGATATGCAACCATATCTTGATCAATTTCTAAAACTGTTTCATACGTGTCTGATCCAGTAGGGTTTATTCTTACTGTTCGAGCACCCCTAATTACTCCTGAAACTATACCTCTAAATGTATCGTTCTGAACCATAAGATCTATAACGGTTGTATTACTGTCAACTTTTAGCCCATGAATTTGTTCAGCAAGCTCTCTCATAGCTGCCATTCTTGCAGCTCTAATAGCCATTAACCTTTTTTGCTCAATACTCTGTCCTGGCTGAGTAGAAACAACAGCATAACCTGTGGCTGTCAGAGTTGGAAAGGTAATTGAAGCTCCATCTAAAAGTTCTCTTGTTTTATTTAACTGATTGGTAGGTGCAGTAAATTCTGCGTATTGACTATCTTTTAAATTTGGCTTTTTCGATGTGTTAAAAGCATCCATAAAATTTTCTGCGCATGATTGGAGTAAAAATATACTCATAACTAAAATAATTTTTTTCATAAATTAATCCTCGATTAAGTTGTTTGAAGATTTACTGCATAAATTATGCCATTTTCTTGTTGAGCTTATTTATTACATTGTCTTTGGTGGCATATTCCTTGCATCTCCGTAGTTATGAAAAATTTTATTATCAAACCCCTTGATTCGCTGGTTTACAGCGGTCAATTTTTTGACAAAAGGTAATTTGAATATGGATTTAGTGCTAAAATCATTCCAAAAAACAAATTTATTTGATTTTGTAAGAACTTTTAGTATTCCGATTGGAATAATGATTCTTATTGCTATGATGGTTATTCCACTCAGTCCCTGGCAACTTGATATTTTGTTTACGTCAAATCTATTAGTTTCTTTGTTAGTATTAATGGTGGCTTTACAAACATTTAGGCCTTTAGACTTCTCAAGTTTTCCAACAGTTTTATTATTCGCTACTGTTTTAAGATTAGGTTTAAACGTTGCTTCAACTAGAGTAATACTTAAAGACGGTCATGGTGGGACTGGATCTGCTGGAAAGATTATTGAGGCATTCGGCGAATTTGTAATGTCTGGAAGCTATGCAGTTGGATTATTTGTATTTGCAATATTAGTTATTATTAACTTAATTGTTATCACTAAAGGAGCAGGAAGAGTTTCAGAAGTTGCAGCGAGATTTACTTTAGATGCAATGCCAGGAAAACAAATGGCAATTGATGCTGATCTTAATGCAGGGATTATTGACAGTGAGGAAGCAAAAACAAGAAGAAAGGATATAGCCAAAGAAGGTGAATTCTACGGGGCAATGGACGGTGCAGCAAAATTTGTAAAAGGTGATGCTGTTGCGGGTATACTTATTTTAGTAATTAATATAATTGGTGGATTAGTTATAGGTTCAGTTCAACATGACTTAACTTTAAATGAATCAGCTGAAACTTATATTTTGTTAACAGTTGGAGATGGACTGGTAGCTCAAATTCCATCACTGTTATTGGCAATGGCCACAGCAACAATTGTTACAAGGATATCTTCGGATAATAATGACTTAGCAGGACAGATTTCAACACAGATGGGTTTGTCTAGAGCATGGATACCAGTATCTGCAGTACTTTTACTTTTTGGTTTGGTTCCAGGAATGCCCAACACACTATTTTTATTTGGATCATTTATATCTGGATTAGTTGCATGGCTAATTTCAAAGAATGATAAAAATAAGCCTTCAAAAGAAGAAGAAGAAAAGGAAAAAGAGGATGATCAGCCAGGAAAAATTGATATAGAAGAAGTTTCAGATAATTCTTCAATATCTTTAGATTTAGGATATGGCTTTATTTCGATGGTTGATTCAGATGACAAAAAAAATTCTGGTCCTCTAATTGCTAAAATTACTGGAATTAGAAAACAAGTATCAAAAGAATTAGGTTTCGTAATACCAAACGTTCGGGTAAAGGATGATCTATCATTGGAAGCAAATTCTTACAAAATTAAAATTGGTCATACGATTGTTGCTGAAGATAAAATTTATGCTGATAGAAAACTTGCAATGCCTGGAGACGAAACACAACTAAAAATTCAAGGTATTGAAGTTAAAGATCCATCATTTGGTTTAGACGCATATTGGATTGAGAAACACATGGTTTCTAAAGCGGAAGCTAATCACTATATGGTTATTGACCCAGAGGCCGTAATTGGAACGCACCTAAACCAAATTCTACTAAAATATGCTGGTGAATTATTGAGTCAAGATGATGTACAGTTTCTTTTAGACAATCTATCAAAAGTTAACCCACAGTTGGTTCAGTCCGTTATACCAAAATTGATTCCACTTCATCATTTGACAATAATTCTTAGAAATCTTCTAGTAGAGAGACTACCAATTAATGATTTAAAAAAGATTCTTGAGGCTCTTTCAAACTTGTCTGATAAAAAGTTGACACCAGATGAATTATCTGAGTTGGTAAGACCAGCGATATCATCATTGCTAATTCAAAAAATTTCTAGTGTTAATGAACCTTTAAATGTTTGCACATTTAATCCAGATTTTGAGCAAATGTTGATCTCAATGTCAAAAAAAAGTGGTTCAGAAGGAATCTTAATAGATCCTGCATTAGCTAAACAAATGATTCAGTCAATTTTAGATATTTCAGAAAAACTATCAGCTGAGGATAAATCAGTTGTAATTGTAACATCTCCTGTCATAAGAAAAGATCTTTCAATTCTTCTTAGACAGCATATTGATGATGTTGTTGTTTTAGCTTTTACTGAATTACCAGAAAACAAAAAAGTAAAAGTTTTAGCGACTATAGGGGAAAAAATATTAACAGAAGAAAAGGAGAAGACTAATGAGCACACAACTATTTAAAGCAAAAGATATGAAATCAGCAATTAATCTAGTGAATGAAGAATTTGGTGATAATGCTATTATTTTATCTACAAAAAAAAATAATGGAATTGTTGAAGTAGAAGCTTCAAACAATGATAACGTTATTGTAAATCATAAGAAAAAAGTTGAAGAAAATAAAAATTTTTCAAAAATTTTTCTTAAAGAAATAGATGGTAAAAATACTAATAAAAATAAATTTCAAAATAATGTTGAATTTATGAATAAGACTAAACCAAATGTTTCAAAACAAAGTATTGAAGAAAAAAAGTTATTTTCAGATTTAAAGACTGAAATTTTATCACTAAGAAAAGAAATTAATGGAATGATTATCACAGATCAGTCAGGTATATCTGATAAATTGTCACATTATACACCATTAAAATTAAGGCAAGAGAAATTCTCACCTGAGATAATTGGAAAATTAAGTTATTCTTTTGTAGGTAAAAACTTAGAAGATGGGAGAATTTCTTTTTTTAGAGAACTTTCAAAAAGATTAGCATCGAATGACTTTTCAAGATTAACTAATTCAAAGAATATCTTCATTTTTGGTAATTCTGGTTCTGGAAAATCAACTCTTGCGGCAAAAATTGCTTCATATTTGTCTGATAAAGCTGCTACAAAAAAAATAAACTTTGTAGATGTCTCTAATTCTAGCACAAAGAACTCTGATATTTTAAGATCATACAGCAGAGTGCTTGGATTTAATATCATGGATTATAAATCATTCAACTTTAATTCTGTTGATGATGATAATACTGTTGTAAATGTATTTGATTTCTCAGGAGATTTAAATTTTAGTATACAAAAAATAAGAGAGATAAAAAATTCATTTCCGTCTTTTGAATTTTGTTCTATATTGACAGTTCAGAGTGGTTCAAATTCAGAGATGATAAATGGAATATGTCAAAAGGTTGAGGATATTAGACCTATGATTGCAGTAACAAAATTGGATGAGTGTTGGGTTGGTGCAGAGGAATTTTCATCTCTTGCGCAAAACAATGCTAGGATAGGAATAGTTACCGGTACAAAAGTAATAATTGACTCAATAATTGAAGCAGATGAAAATTCTTTAACCAAATATATGAAGGAAAATTTAAAAGGTGTCTGATTCTATTGCAATAACAAGTGGAAAAGGCGGTGTTGGTAAAACAACTATAGCAGTTAATTTATCAATTGCTCTAAAAAAAATTTCGTCTAATATTTTTTTATTGGATACGGATTTGGGTATGGCTAATTCTCATGTTTTACTTGGTATAAACCCTGAAGTATCTTTATCTGATGTAATCTCTGGAAATAAAAAAATATCTGAAATTATTATTCCATGTAAATCTGGAATAAATCTAATTTCAGGAGGCACAGCTGAAAACAACCTACTAAATATAGATAATACAAAAAGATATTCTATTTTAAATGAGATGGATAATCATCTCCAAAAAAAAGATGATGTAAAATTAGTTGTTGATATTGCAGCTGGTGCAGAAGATAATTCACTAGTTTTTGCTATGGCATGTGATAGGATTGTTGTAGTTCTAATGGGAGAACCAACAAGTTTTTTGGATTCATATGCCCTTATAAAGGCAATTAATGGAAAATCATCTTTTAAAAATTTTTGTATTATTGTGAATCAGGTTAACGACGAAATACAAGGGAAAGATTTGTTCAATAAATTTCAAAAAATAACAACAAAATTTTTAGATGTAAATTTACATTATGTCGGATGTGTAAAAAATTCACAAAGAATAAAAAAGTCGATTGTTGACAGACAACCAATTGTTATGTCTGAACCAAAGTCAGAGATTTCTCAAAGTTTTATAAAAATTATAAAAAATATTTATAATAGCCCTGTAAATGAATGGGGTGGGTTAAGTTTTTTATCTAAAATTAGACAAAGAGCATAGTTTTCTATGACACATTACTACTCAGATAAATCACAATTTTCTATTAATGAACTAATAGAAGATAATTTAGATTTAGTTAAGAAGATTGCATGGCAAATATTCGGAAGAGTGCAAAATGTTGTAGAAGTTGAAGACTTAATTCAACAAGGAATGGAAGGATTAGTTAGTGCAGCACAAAAATACTCTCCTAAGGAAGGAGTAAGTTTTCAACAATATGCGCAATTAAGAATACGTGGATCAATTATTGACTTTCTAAGAAAAAATTCAAATTTATGCAGAACAACAATAAAAAAAAAACAAGATTTTGAAAAAAAAAAACTTGAACTTCAAAAAACATTATCAAGAGAACCAACAAAATCTGAATTAGTTGAATTTATGGGAATTTCTCAAGATGAATTTAGCTATTGGGAAAAGGCATTTGAAGCTAACAATATGCAAAGCCTTGATCAAGCATACGATGAATACTCAATTCTTTATGCAAGTAATATTGATGACCCCGAGATTTCACTGCAAGATAAACAACTAAAAAGTCAGATCAAAGAAGCATTAAAAACTTTAAATCAGAGAGAGGCAATGATAGCTCAACTCTATTATGTTGAAGAGTTAAATATTTATGAAATTGCTGAAATCTTAGAGATTAGTACAGGAAGAATCTCACAAATTAAAAAATCAATTATAGAGAAATTGAGGAATGAAATTAGTGTCTGAGGTTGATTCAAATTGGAAAACAATTAAAAAGGTAGTTTTAAATGTTAATTCAGTTTCGACAATAATTGAAAAATTTACTTCCATATCACTAGATTGTAGTTTTGAGAATATAGCAAAAGGAAGATGTCAATTAACAGTTAGTGAGAAAAAAAATGAAAAAAACATTTTATTTGTCCACACTGATAAAGCATTAATGATTGTGAATATTTACTATGAAAAAAATAAAATTCAAAATCTAATAAATATATTATCTAAGAAAAGTTCCTCAAAAAAAATAAAAATTAATCTAGATATTTCTGAAAGTTTAATGATCAATAAAAGTGGATATTTATATGTTAAGGATAATTTAGAAATAAATATTAAACTTGTTTCTTGGATTATTCCAATTCTATAATTAACTTGAAAGTCTCTTTGTAACATCTAATTCAGATTGAAGAATCTTTGAACATCCGTTAAATGCATGTTGTGTTCTTAACATAGTTACTAATTCATCAGTAATATCTGTATTTGATTTTTCTAAAAATCCTGGTTGAATTTTTCCAATAGTTTTCTCTTTTGGTGAACCAAAAGCTGGAAGTCCACTTTCTTTAGTTTCTTGAAATTTTGCATTTCCAATATTCTGAAGACCATGCTCATTTACGAAATCTGCGAGAATAATTTTTCCAGCCAGCTCAGTATTATCTAATCCATAAGTAGCTTCAATTCTTCCATCATCTTTTACAGCTATTTCAGTTAGCATTGAATTTTGTGATGTAACATTTCCATTTAGATCAGTAGTACTTATAGTTTTGAAAAAGGGGATATTAATAAGTTGTTGCCCCTCGCCAAGTAGCGGTAATCCCTCTGTATTTACCAAATTACCCAATCTATCTAGTTGAAAAGATCCATCTCTAGTATATTTAAATCTTTCATCAGCATTTTGTCTTCCAACTGGGCTTCCAAGAACAAAAAATCCTTCACCCATTATCGCAAGATCTAAACTTCCGTTTGTTTGTTGTAAAGAACCTTGAGAAAAGTTTTGCCTTGGTTTTATAGTTTTTACACCCATTCCCCTTGCTACCTCTGCTGAATTATTATGATGAGATTGGTAAATATCTTCGAATTGAGCCTCACTTCTTTTAAATCCATTGGTTGAAGTATTAGCTAAATTATTAGAAATAACAGCTAAATCTCTACCTGTAGCATCAATACCTGTTCTTATTATTGAAAATATCATACTTTTCGAGAGCAATTTATATGCCATTTTTTATTGTTGGTGATTAATTTTGATAGTATAGTCTATCCCTTGGGCGGATAGCTCAGCTGGGAGAGCAATTGCTCGACACGCAATAGGTCGCAGGTTCGATCCCTGTTCCGCCCACCATAGGATTGAAATGAAAAGAAGAAAATTTTTAAATAAATCTCTTAAAAGTCTTGCTGTTGGCGGAGCATTGGCTTCAGGGCTTGCTTTTCCAAATATTTCTAAATCAAAAACAAAGCACATGTGGGTTGCTGTATCTGCTTTTGATAAAGCTGGAATTTTAGGAAGAGCATTCACAAGACTTTGTGATGAAATTACAAGAATATCTGAAGGTGAATTAAACATTAAATTATTCCATGCAAATGAACTAGTGGGAGCATTTGAATCTTTTGATGTAGTTCAAAGTGGAACTTGTCAAATGGGTTTTGGCTCGCCTTATTATTGGACTGGAAAATCACCAGCTATAGCTTTTTTATCAGGAATCCCTTTTGGGTTTAATCAACAGGAAATGAGTGCTTGGTTTTACCATTCTGATGGTCTTAAGTTGGCTGATGAAGTTTATAATAGTTTGAACCTTAAATTTTTTCCTGCAGGAAATACAGGCAATCAAATGGGAGGATGGTTTAATAAGGCTATTAAAGATGTAACTGATTTTAAAGGATTAAAATTTAGAATGCCAGGGCTTGGAGGTGAGGTTCTTAAAAGTTATGGAACAAATGTAGTTTTATTACCTGGCCCTGATGTAGTACCGGCAATTACCTCTGGTACTATTGATGGAACCGAGTGGATAGGACCTGCAGCAGATTTAGGTAAGGGTTTGCATAAAGTTTGTTCATATTATTATTATCCTGGCTGGCATGAACCTGGAACTTGTTTGGAAGCATTTATAAACCTTCAATCTTGGGAAAAATTAAGTAAAAGTCTCCAAAGACTTGTAGCAACAAGTTGTGCAAGATCCAATTCATACATAGCATCAGAGTTTTTTGCGAGGAACTGTTATGCAGTAAAAAAACTAAGAGAAGAATTTAAGGTAACTTTTATGAGATATAACGATCTGACCTTAAAAGTTCTTAAAAAAAGATCAGATGATGTAATTTCGCAAATAGCAAGTAAGAACAATTTATCAAAAAAAATATTTGATAATATTATTTCATTCAGAAAATTAGCTATTTTTTGGTCACACTACTCTGAAGCAGATTATTTAAATGCAAGAATTCTCTCTGATTAAATTTGTTTTGGTAGCCAGGTAATAATTGAAGGAAATTTAAAAAGGACTATGAGAAGAAAGATTTGTAATACTATATAAGGGATTACGCCTTCATAAATTTCTGAAGTTTTAATTTCACTTGGCGCAATGCCTCTAAGATAAAAAAGCGCAAAACCAAATGGAGGAGTTAAGAAACTTGTTTGCAAGTTTATAGCAAACATTAATGCAAGCCAAATAGGATCATAACCCATTGCGATCAGAGATGGCCCAACAATTGGAACAATTACAAATACTATTTGAAAAAAATCCAAGAAAAAACCTAGTAAAAAAATAATAATCATCACAACTAACAATGAATTAAACTTTCCTCCAGGAACATTGGTGATAAAATTTTCAACAATTAAATCACCACCAAACCCTCTAAAAACTAAAGAGAATAAAGAGGCTCCAATAAGAATAAAAAATACCATTGATGTGATTTTTAAAGTTTCATCACAGACATTTTTTAAAGTGCCAATATTTAACATTTTCTTTTTCAATGATAAAAGCATTGATCCTAAAGCTCCCAAAGAAGCAGATTCAGTAGGCGTGGCAATTCCAAAAAGAATTGAGCCTAGAACTACTACTATCAGAAAAATCGGTGGAAGAACTAAATTTAATATTTTTTTTAAGTTAATATCTGATGCTTCAAGTTCTTTGTTTAATGGAAATACCTCTGGTTTGAATTTAGAGCATAAAAAAATCCATAAAAAATATAATCCAACTAAAGCCAATCCAGGAAAAATGGCGCCTGCAAATAGATCAACACTACTAACTGGATCTGGAGCAAGATTTCCAGATATTGCCGAAGCTTGTTCATTAGCACCTTGAAAAACATCTGCTAACAGAACTAAAATAATAGAAGGTGGGATTATTTGACCCAGAGTTCCACTTGCACAAATTACTCCTGTAGAAATTTTTTTGTTATATTTCCATTTTATCATTAATGGAAGCGACAATATTCCCATGGTTACAACAGTTGCTCCAACTATTCCTGTAGAAGCTGCCATTAAAACTCCAACAATTAGGATTGAATATACTAATCCTCCTCTTTTTTTTCCCCAAATTTTACTCATGTTCTCTAATAATTCATTTGCAACTCCTGATTTTTCGAGCATGACACCCATAAAAATAAAAAGTGGTACGGCGATAAGTGTTTCGTTAGTTATGATGCTAAAGATTCTGTTAGGTAAAACACTTAGAAGAACTAGAGGAAACAAATCAAAAATATACCCAAACAAAGCTACAATAATTGAAGTTCCTGCTAATGTCATAGCGACTGGAAATCCAGCAAGTAAAAAAATTGCTAGCATTAAAAATAATATAAACGCAAAAAATTCTTGTCCAATAATCTCAATCATTTTTCTTAAAGAAACTTAAAATTCTGTTTAATAGCTCGCCAAAAAGTAGTAAACCCATAAAAAAAATAAAAAACTTCAGAATAAATAGATTTGGTAAACCTCCACTTTCTTTGGAATTTTCGTTTAAGGTAAATGATCTTAAGAAGAATTCATAACCTTTGAAGATTATTATTAAACAAAATGGAATACCAAAAACAATTGAACCAAATAAATTAACAATCCTTTTCTTTTTATTGTTAAATTTTCTGTATAGTATATCTATTCTTACATGCCCGTCTTTATTTAAAGTATAAGCAATACCTAGAAGAATAAATAATGCATGTATCCAGATATATAGATCTTGCAACCAAGTAAAACCTATAGCAAAAACATATCTTAATAGGACGGAGGTTGAAACTAAAATAATTAAGATAATTATAAAATTACTTGCAAATTTACCAAAAAAATCAGTTATTTTTTGAATATTTTTCATTAAATGATTAATCATTTTAAGATATTAATACATTTTCTTTGATTGACAAATTTTTAGAATGATTTAATTTCAAAATAATTATGAAAGTTTTAAGATCTATAAAGTCAGCAAAACAAAGACATAGAGATTGCCGTGTTGTTAAAAGAAAAGGCAGGCTTTATGTAATAAATAAGACTGATTCACGTTTTAAGGCAAGGCAGGGTTAATTTATCCTTGCTATTCTCAAGTTATTTGTTGAGCCAGAAACGCCAATCGGTGCTCCAGCAGTTATGACGACATAATCTCCTTTTTTAACAATTCCTTCTTTTTTGGCAAGTTCGCATGCATTGTCAATCATACCAGAAAAGCTTTTGGGTTCTACAGCATGAATTGTGTGCACTCCCCAAATAAGTGCGAGCTGTCTAGCAGTTAGCCTCTCAGGTGATAATCCAATTATTGGAACATTTGGTCTCTCCCTTGCTGCTCTTTTAGCTGTTCCACCAGATCTAGTATAAGTAAAAATTGCTTTGGCCGAAACAGTTCTAACCACTTGTGATGCGGCAGCACTTATTGCATCTGAGGTGGTTTTCTCTAGCATAATTTTTTTGCTTTCTAAGATCTGCCTATAAGAAATATCACTTTCAACTCCTCTAATGATTCTGTTCATAATTTTAACTGACTCAACAGGAAATTTTCCCGATGCTGTTTCAGCAGATAGCATTAAACAGTCTGCTGCGTCGAAAACTGCTGTTGCAACATCTGATGCCTCTGCTCTAGTTGGTGTTGGAGAATTGATCATAGAATCTAACATTTGAGTGGCAACAACTACTGGTTTACCAAAATCTCTACAAGCTTGAACAATTCTTTTTTGAATTATAGGAACTTCTTCAGCTGGCATTTCTACACCAAGGTCACCCCTGGCAACCATTGCAGCATCGCAAACATTTAAAATTTCGTTCATTCTTTTAATTGCAAGTGGTTTTTCGAATTTTGCCATTATTCCTGTACTATCTCCAACATAATTTTTCAAATCAATTAGATCTTTTGCCTTTTGAACAAAAGATAAAGCAACATAATCAAGACTAAGATCAAGACAAAATTCTAAATCTTTTAAATCTTTTTTTGTAAGCGGAGAAAGCTTAAGGAAAGTTTCTGGAATATTAACTCCTTTCATGTTAGAAATTCTACCACCATTGACTACTTCGGTTTCAATTTTTTCAGATGAGACTTTGGTTACATTAAGAATTATTTTTCCATCATCAATTAAAAGTTTCTTATTTTTTTTTATTGATTTAAATATTTCAGGGTGTGGAAGAAAAACTCTTGAATTATTTCCAGGAAATGAATTTAAATCTAATGTAAATTTTTGAGAATTTTTTAATACTGTAGAATTATCTTTAAATGACCCAATCCTTAATTTTGGTCCCTGTAAATCTCCTAAGATAGCAATTGGTCTTCCTAATCTTTTTTCATATTGACGAATATGAAAAACTTTTCTTCTATGATCTTCGTGAGTGCCATGACTAAAATTTAACCTAAAAATATCAGCACCAGCTTGAAATAATGAGCTTATTTTTGATGGAGAAGATGATGCTGGGCCAAGAGTTGCGATTATTTTTGTATTTCTATTTCTTAACATATTTGTAAACTTACTTAAGTATAAACAAATAGAAAAAAATAAATACAGTATTTTATATTTATTAAATCTACTATCATCATAAATAATGTGAATGAAATTTTTAAAAAAAATGAATTTGATAAACCAAATTTTGATAAACGCATAGTTTTTATATGCGATCATGCATCGCATAGAATTCCAAAAGAATTTGCAAATTTAGGTTTAGGAAAGAAATATTTAAAAACTCATATTAGTTGGGATATAGGGGTCAAGAAATTGTGTATAAATTTAGCTAAAAGGCTAAAACAAAGTTATTTCATGTCAAATTTTTCTAGATTAATTATTGATCCGAATAGGAATAAAAATTCAAAAGAATTAATAGTCGAAAATTCTTTTGATGTAGAAATTCCTGCAAATAAAAATATTTGTTTGGTTGATAAAAATAATAGAATTAAAAATATTTATGATGTGTATCATTCTAATCTTGAACAATTTGTTAAAAAAAAAATTAGTCAATCTAAGAAATTATTATTAATTTCAATTCATAGTTTCACTAAATCTGGTAAAGGGTTTGATAGGGGAATTGAAATAGGGCTACTTTGGAACAACAATATAAATTTACAGCAAAAATTGTATAAAAAATTATTAGAAAACCAAATTCATACAGGTAATAATTATCCTTACTCAGGATTTTTTTATAATTATACATTAGACAGAGTATCAAATAATGGAAAAATTGATAATTTATGTGTAGAGATAAGAAACGATTTGATTTGTGATTCAAAAGGCATTAAAAAAAAGACTAACTTACTTTGTAAAATTTTTGGAGAAATCTTAAATGAATGAAAATGAAAAAGAAATGCTACATGCTGCAACCTTTAGAAGACTTCTTAAACACTTGAGAGATAATACTGAACTTCAAAATATTGATTTAATGGATTTAGCAGGTTTTTGTAGAAATTGTTTATCAAAATGGATGGTCGAAGAGGCTGAAAAATGTAATATTAAACTGGACTATGAAGATGCGAGAAAAGGAATTTATGGAATGGATTACAAAGAGTGGAAAGAAAAATATCAAAAACCATTAAGTAAATGAGTATTTTGATTACTGGAGTTGGTGGTTTTATTGGATTCCATACTGCAAAATTTTTTTTAAAGAAAAAATTTAAGATTATTGGCGTTGATAATCTTAACAATTACTACGATGTAAAATTAAAAAATGCAAGATTAAAGCAACTAAAAAAATTCGAAGGTTTTACTTTTTTCAAAAAAGATATACAAGACAAAAAAATTTTTAATTATTTTAAAAAAGAAAAGATTAACTGCATTATTAATCTTGCTGCACAAGCAGGAGTAAGGCATTCTTTAAAAGACCCATATACCTATATTAATTCAAATATTCTTGGTCATTTAAATTTACTTGAATTAGCTAGAGACTCTAATATTTCAAAATTTATTTATGCTAGTTCATCATCAGTTTATGGTGGAAATAAAATTTTTCCTTTTTCTATTAACCAAAGAGTTGATAATCCAATTTCATTATATGCGGCATCAAAAAAATCTACGGAATTAATTTCCGAA
>PAYV01000039.1 GCA_002715305.1 Rickettsiales bacterium
AGTATTTATTAATAAAAATAAAATCGAACATGATTTTTATGGATTAGATCTTGGTTGTGGAACTGGTGAATTTGCCTTTAACATTTTAAAAAACTTCAATTTTGAAAAATTACACATGATAGACCTATCAGACAAAATGATTAATTTAGCACAAAAGAAAATAAAAAAAAAAAATATAGAGTTTGATAATCTTGATTTTGATACATTTAACAAATTTATAAAATATAATTTGATTATTTCTAATATGTCGATTCATTGGTCAAAAAATTTTAATAAACTGGTTAAAAAAATATTGAATCAAATTTCATGTGACTCAATACTCCTTGTATCTTTTCTAAACTCTTCAAGCTTTGATTTTTTCAAAAGTCTTAATTTTTTTGATAACAAAATCATTAATCCTTTTCCGGATAAAAATAGTTTAGATTTTTTAATAAACAAAGATAAATTTTTTTTCAAAAAAAAAGAAATAGTCTTTAATAAAAAATATAATAATCCTATAAGTTTTTTGGTTGATTTAAAAAAGATTGGAGCAAATGCAAAATTTCATAAGAGAAAAAATAATCTTTTTAAATTAAGAAATATAAAAAGGAGTATTTTAATAAATTTTAATGTTAGTTGTTACATAGTTAGAAGAATTAGGAGTTGAAATTTGTGTAAAGGTTTTTTTATTTCAGGTACTGACACCAATGTTGGAAAGACAATTATTTCTGCATTGTTAGTAAAAAAATTAGATGCTATTTATTGGAAACCTATACAATGTGGTGTTAATAAATTTGGTCAAAAGGATAGTGATATAATAGAAAAATTAACGGAAAATAAAATTTTAAAAGAATTTTTCTTTTTTAAACATCCATTAAGTCCGAATATTGCTGCGTTAAAAGCTAATAAAAAAGTTTATTTAAAGGATTTTGAAAAGTTTTTAAATTTTGAGTTTTCAAAAAAAATAATTATTGAAGGGGCTGGTGGTCTAAATGTTCCTATAAATAATAAATCGTTAATAGTTGATTTGGTAAAATATCTAAAACTACCATTAGTTTTAGTTTCTAGAACTAGTTTGGGAACAATTAATCATACTCTTTTGTCTATTGAGATTTTAAAAAAAAAAAAGATATCTCTTCATGGATTAATTTTTTGCGGAAAAAATCAACCGGATACCATTGACACAATTTTAAATCATGGAAAATTAATTTATGGAAAAAAAATTAATTTTTTGGGAAGAGTTCCATATGTAAAAAGGATTGATAAAAAATCTATTAAAGAGTTAGGTAAGAAAATTTTAATTTAAAAATGAAGAAAAAGATTTTAGAATTAGATAAGAAATATCTTTGGCATCCATTTACTCCAATCAAAACAAATGCCCCAATACCTATTGCTTCGGCTAAAAATGAATTCTTATATGATGTGGATGGAAAAAGATATGTTGATTTAATATCATCATGGTGGGTAAACATTCATGGTCATTGTAATGAATATATTTACAAAAGAATTATTGATCAATCGAAGAAATTAGAACAAGTTTTATTTGCTGGTTTTACTCATGAACCAGCAGTTAAATTAGCAGAAGCGTTAAATAAAATTCTTCCCAAAAAAATTTCTAAGGTTTTTTACTCGGATAATGGTTCAACATCAGTAGAAATTGCATTAAAAATAGCAATTCAATATTGGTATAATCGAGGAAAAAAGAAAAATAAATTTATATCATTTGATGGTGGTTATCATGGAGATACTTTTGGCGCAATGTCAGTTGGATCTAGTACAGGATTTTATAAACCTTTTGAAGATCTTCTACCAAAAAGTTTTTCTATTCCATTTCCAGAATCATGGAATGGCAATAATGAAATAGAAAAAAATGAAAATCTAGCTTTAGATGAAATCGATAAAATTTTAAATAATCATGAAAAGGAAATTGCTGCAGTAATTTTGGAGCCCTTGATTCAAGGTGCAGGAGGAATGAAGATTTGTAGAAAAGAATTTCTGGAAAAAGCTGTAAAAAAATTTAAATCTGCAGGAGTAATTGTTATTTTTGATGAAGTTATGACTGCTTTTGGTAGAACTGGAAAAATGTTTGCATTAGATTATTTGGAAAAAATAGAACCTGATATAGTTTGCTTAGCAAAATCACTTACGGGTGGTTATATACCCTTAGCTGCAACTGTTTTTAATGAAAGGATTTTTCAAGAATTTGCAAGCTCAGAAATTAATAAGACATTTCTTCATGGACATTCTTTTACTGCAAATCCAATTGGTTGTGAAGCGGCTCTTGCTTCTTTAGACCTTTTTAGAATAAATAAAACATTTGAGAAAATAGATGCATTAAATAAGGTACACATTGCTTGTTTAGATGAAATCTCTTTAAAACTTGATGTTTCAAAAATTAGGTGTCTTGGATCTATAGCGGCCTTTGATTTAAATAATTTTGAAAAAAATTATGGTTCAGAAAAAAGCAATAGATTAAAAAATAAATTTATTGACAATGGTTTACTTTTAAGACCACTCGGAAATACAATTTATATCATGCCACCATATTGTATCAGTCCAGATAGACTTAAAGATTGTTATAAAAAAATTATACAAATTCTTAATTAATTTTTTTTTTATATAAAATATGCTAATTTTTTAATGGTATGAATGTTTCTTTGGACCAAAAAATTGATAATTTTATTAAACCATTCTCAGACGCAATAACAAACTTTGTGTTTGGAAGTTTTAATTTTCTTGGTTCGAGTATTCCATTTATAGTTTTATGGTTGGTATTTGCTAGCTTTTTTTTTACTTTTTATTTTAGATTCCTAAATGTGAGGTATTTTAGAAGAGCATTTAGTGTAGCTTTTGGAAAGTATGATAACCCCAATAGTATTGGTGAGATAACACATTTCCAAGCTTTTACAGCAGCAATGTCAGGAACTATTGGATTGGGTAATATTGCTGGTGTAGCAGTAGCTATTTCATTGGGTGGTCCTGGAGCAATGGTATGGATGATTGTTACAGCTTTTTTTGGAATGTCACTGAAATTTATTGAAGTTAGCTTGGGTCATAAATATAGAGTTATTCATTCTGATGGAACTGTATCTGGTGGAGCTATCAGATATTTATCTTCAGGTTTAGAAGAACATGGTTTACCTAAACTAGGCAAGATTCTTGCCTTAATATTTGCAATTTGTTGTATTGGTGGATCATTTGGTGGAGGAAATATGTTTCAAGCCAACCAAGCATTCCAACAAATAGTTGAAGCATCTGGTGGTATTGAAAGTCCGTTATATCAAAAGGGATGGTTAGGGGGATTAATTTTTGCTTTTGTTGTTGGTTTAATAATACTAGGAGGAATAAAATCAATTGGAAAAGTGACTGAGAAACTTGTTCCAATGATGGCAATAATTTATATCTTATCGTGCATAATAATAATTTTTTCTAATTATCATTTAATTCCAGAAACATTTTATAAAATTTTTTCAAGTGCATTTAGTCTTGAAGCTACAACAGGTGGAATTCTTGGCTCAATCATAGCTGGAGTAAAGAGGGCGGTCTTTTCAAATGAATCTGGAATTGGTTCTGCCCCTATAGCTTATGCTCCTGCAAAAAGTGATAATCATCTTAATACAGGATTTTTATCTCTTTTATCACCATTTGTTGATACCATTATTGTTTGTTCAATGACAGCATTTGTGATAACAATTACAGGGGTTTATGAAAATTACGGAGGTCAAATTCAAGGCGTAGAGTTAACCTCTAGGGCTTTTGAATCTGTTTTCTCATGGTTCCCAAAAGTATTGGCTGTTGCAATAAGTTTGTTCGCTATTTCTACACTTATTACATGGTCATACTATGGATTAAGATGCTGGACATATATTTTTGGACAAAGTGATTTAAGCAGGTATTCTTTTAAGATTATATTCTTAAGTTTTACAGTTATTGGTACATCAATGAATTTAGGAAGTGTTATAAATTTTTCAGATTCTATGATTTTTGCTATGTCCATACCTAACATTATAGGACTTTATTTTTTAGCTCCGACTATTTTTAAAGATCTAAAAAAACTTGAAAAAAAATGAAAAAAAAAATTTATATAGCTAGTGATCATGCAGGTTTCGAATTAAAAGAAAGAATTATCTTAACTTTTAAGGAGTTAAATTTTGATAATCTAGGAACAAATAGTTTGGATTCGGTTGATTATCCAGACTTTGCTCATGGACTTAGTAAAAAAATTACAGAAGAAGATACTTGTTTTGGTGTTTTGATTTGTGGAAGTGGTATTGGGATGTCAATGGTTGCAAATAGGCATAAAGGTGTAAGGGCAGCCCTATGTTTCAATTCTCAAATGGCTCAATTAGCAAGAGAGCATAATAACGCAAATGTATTAGTTTTAGGTTCAAGGTTGATTTCTTTTGAAGAAGCTATTAAATCATTAGAGGTGTTTTTAGCTACTAAATTTGAAGGTGGAAGGCATCAAGGTAGACTAGACAAATTTTATAATGTAAAACTGTAATATATTAATTAGGAGAAGATATGACACAACAGGTTTTTTTTCAAAGTAGTTTGACTCAGACTGACCCAGCAATTTTAGATGCTATCAAAAATGAGTATCATAGACAAAATGACCAAATCGAACTTATAGCATCAGAAAATATTGTTTCTAAAGCTGTGCTCGAAGCACAAGGGACTATTCTTACAAATAAATATGCAGAAGGATATTCGGGCAAGAGATATTATGGCGGTTGTGAGCATGTTGACGTAGTAGAAGATTTATGTATTGAAAGAGTAAAAAAGTTATTTAACGCAGATTTTGCAAATGTCCAAGTTCATTCTGGGTCTCAAGCAAATCAAGCAGTTTTTTTAGCATTATTAAAGCCAGGTGACACTATCATGGGTATGTCCTTAGCTGCAGGTGGACACCTTACACACGGGGCTCCACCGAATGAATCAGGTAAATGGTTTAATGCCGTTCAATATGGTGTAAAAAAAGATGACGCATTGATTGATTTTGATGAAGTCGAAAAATTGGCAATAGAAAATAAGCCGAAACTTATTATTGCTGGTGGATCATCTTATCCTCGTATTATTGATTTCAAAAAATTCAAAGACATTGCTGATAAAGTAGGTGCTTTGTTGTTGGTTGATATGGCACATTTTGCTGGACTAGTTGCTACAGGTTTATATCCAAACCCCCTTCAATATGCTGATGTAGTAACAACTACAACACATAAAACACTCAGAGGTCCAAGAGGCGGTTTGGTATTGACAAACAATCAGGATTTTGCAAAAAAAATAAATTCTGCTGTATTTCCTGGCTTACAAGGAGGACCATTAATGCATGTGATATGTGCTAAAGCTGTGGCTTTCGGTGAAGCCTTAAAACCAGAATTTAAAGGTTATATTAAATCGGTTATTGAAAATGCTAAAGTATTAGGGGATGTAATGATTGAACGTGGTTTAGAAGTTGTCTCTGGAGGAACAGACACACATTTGATTTTGGTAGACTTAAGACCAAAAAAACTTACTGGCAAAGATGCTGAAAGATCATTGGAAAATGCAGGTATAACATGTAATAAAAATGGAGTCCCTTTTGATCCTGAGAGTCCTTTTATTACCTCCGGAATTAGATTAGGTTCTCCAGCAGGAACAAGTAGAGGATTTGGAGTTGAAGAATTTAAATTAATCGGTCAACTTATAGGTGACGTACTTGATGGTTTATCTGATAACAAAGAAGATAATTCTAAAGTTGAAAATGAAGTTAGAACTAAAGTAAAAAATCTATGTGAAAGGTTTCCTATTTATAGTTCTGTAATTTAATATAAGGTTAAATATGCGCTGCCCCTTTTGTGGACACGATGAAACTCAAGTAAAGGATTCAAGGCCTTCAGATGACAACAGTTCAATCAGAAGAAGGCGTCAATGTCCGGCTTGTGCAGCAAGATTTACGACTTTTGAGAGAGTTCAACTTCGTGAACTCATGGTGATAAAGAAGGATGAATCTAGGACTATTTTTGATAGGGAAAAACTTGTACGTTCTATTAATATCTCTTGCAGAAAAAGGCCTGTTAAAACTGACCAAATAGAACTTGTCGCTAATAGTATTCAGAGAAGACTTGAAAGTTCTGGTGAAACAGAGATCCCATCGAATTTGATTGGAGAGTTAGTAATGGATGCATTAAAAGAATTAGACAGAGTTGCCTACTTGAGGTTTGCTTCTGTTTATAAAGATTTTCAAGAAACTGATGATTTTAGAAAATTTATTGATAAAAATCTGAATTTAAAAAATGAATGATAAGTGTTTTTTGATAAGCAATATATCGATTCATCTCTTTTTATTTTAAGGCAATTTTTAGGAAAAACTTTTCCAAATCCTCCAGTGGTCGCACTATTAGTTGAGTATGACAAGAATTTTAGGAACCATAAGATTGTTAGTTATGGAATAACAGGAGAATCTGGAAGACCTCATGCAGAAGCAGAAGCAATCAAAAATTTTCAATTTAACTCTAAAAAAATATATACATTGTATTCCACTTTAGAACCATGTTCTCATAAGGGAAGAGGTGATTCTTGCGTAAATGAAATATTACAATCAAAAATCGATAGAGTTGTTTTTTGTTTACTTGATCCAGACATTAGAATTAGAGGTAACGGAGCAAAACTCTTAAAACAAAATGGTATAGAGGTTTCGTATGGTCTTATGGAAAAAGAAGCCTATAAAATTTATGAAGGTTATTTTTTTAATAGAATTCTAGGACGACCATTAGTTACACTTAAATTTGCAACATCATTAGATGGAAAAATCTCCAGAAAAAAAAATAAATTTAGTCAAATTACAAATAAAAAAAGTCAAAAGTATCTTCATATAATGAGATCGATGTATGACGCAATCTTGGTTGGATCAAATACTGTAAAAACAGATGATTGTATTTTAACTTCTCGGATAGATGGTTTAAATCAATTTTCACCTATAAGAATTATATTAAATAGAAAATTTGACTTATCAGAAAAACAAAAAATTTTTAAAGGAACAAAGAAATATAGAACAATTATTTTTACAGAAAAAATAAATTTAAAAAAAAAAAAATTCCATAATAATATTGAAATAATTGCAGTTGATAAGAAACAGTTTAGTTTAAAATTTATATTGGAGAAATTATCTAAAATCGGAGTGTGTAATCTTTTAGTAGAAGGTGGTTCGAAAATTTTCAATTTATTTTTACATTCAAAATATTGTGATAAAATTAAAATTTTTAGAGGAAATTTTTTTATTGGCCAGCATGGACTGGATGCTTTGTCTTCAAATAATGTTTTAGAAGATAAAAACTTTAAATTTAATCTAATTACGTTAAATAAATTTGAACATGATCATTTAGAAATCTTTGAAAAAAAGAGAAATTGTTTAATATTAAAATAAAATAAAATGTTTTCAGGTATAGTTACAAATTTGGGTAAGATTACTTTTTTTGATAAGTCAAAAAAAGTTATTGGAATCAATTCGAACTTAAAAAATGTAAAACTTGGAGATTCAATTAGTTGTAATGGAATTTGCTTAACTATAAGCAAAAAGGAAAATAAAACATTGTTTTTTAATTTGTCTAAGGAAACAATCTCTAAGACAAATTTATCTAAAAGTAGAATTAATGATATAATAAATCTAGAAAAATCTCTTAAAAGTGGTGATGAAATTTCTGGACATTTGGTTTTTGGTCATGTTGATGGAATATCAAAAGTGATTAAGATTAATAATTTAAAAGACTCTCGTGAAATAGTTTTTAAAACTTCTAGTAAAATATCTAAATTTTTAATAGAAAAGTGTTCTATTTGTCTTAATGGAGTGTCTTTAACAGTGAATTATGTAGAAAAAAATAACTTCAAGATTAGTATAATTCCATATACTTGGAATAATACTACATTTAAGAATTTAAAAATTGGAAGCATTCTCAATACAGAAGTTGATATGCTAGCAAGATATGTATTTAAGGCTTTAAATAAATGAAAAATATTTTTTCACCAATAAAAGATATAATAGATGACCTTTCTAAAGGAAAAATGGTTGTAATTGTCGATGATGAAAATAGAGAAAATGAAGGCGATTTAATATTTTGTGCTGAATATGTAAATTCTGAGAAAATAAATTTCATGGCAAAGCACGCTAGAGGCTTGATTTGTCTTACACTAGATAAAAAAAGAGTCGAAAAATTAAATTTAAAATTAATGACTGAAACAAATCAAAGTAATCATAGAACAGCCTTCACAGTTTCGATTGATTCGAGAAATGGGATTACAACTGGAATTAGTGCAAAAGATAGAGCTCAAACTATAAAAGTAGCGACTATGAAAAACTCTAAATCATTAGATTTAGTTAGTCCAGGCCATATTTTTCCTCTACTAGCTAGTGAAGGGGGGGTTTTAGTCAGAGCTGGGCACACAGAGGCAGCAGTTGATTTGTCAAGATTAGCATTAGGTAATACAAATCCATATGGTGTGATTTGCGAAATAATGAATGATGACGGAACAATGGCTAGGCTTAACGATCTAGTAAAATTTTGCAAAAAACATAAATTAAAAATTTCGTCAATTAAAGATTTAATTGAGTACAGATTGAAGAAAGAAAAATTTGTTAGGTGTATTAAAACTGACTCTTTAAACTTAGGAAAAAATAAAAACTTTAAAATGTACATTTACAAAAATTTAGTTGATGATACTGAACATATAGCATTAGTTAAGGGAAAAATAATTAAGGGAGAAACTTTAATTGTAAGAATGCATAGTTTGAATTTTTTTTCAGACTTTTTAGACCCTAAAAATAATGATCTTTACAAGTCAATTGAAATTATATCAAAGTCCAATAACGGGATTATTGTTGTTATAAGGAATCCAAAAAAGGAATTAGAAAAAAAAGAAAAAGCAAAAAATAAAAATCAAAAAAAAACACTCAAGGAATATGGTATTGGTGCACAGATTTTAGTAGATATGGGTGTTCAAAAAATAATTTTATTAACTAACTCAAAAACTAATATTATTGGTATTGATGGATTTGGTCTGAAAATAATTGGTATAAAAAAATTAAAATGAAAAAGATCCTCATAATAGTTTCAACTTTTTATTCCAGAATTTCAGAAAAACTTTTGAATGGTTCCACAAAACTTTTAGAAAAGAATAAAATAAAGTATGATATTAAAAAAGTTTATGGTTCTCTGGAAATACCTTTTATTTTGGAAAAATATAAAAATAAATATGATGGATACATCATTTTAGCTTGTATTATTCAAGGAGAAACAGATCACTATAAAGTTGTAAGAGAGATATCTGTAAAACATATATACGAAATTGCCTATAAAAATAAACTTGCACTTGGTAGTGCAGTTCTTACAGTTAAAAATTTTGAACAAGCTTTAGAAAGAGCTGACATAAAAAAAAGAAATCTGGGAGGTAAAGCCGCAGAAGTTTGTTTGGATCTTATGAAAGAAATTTAAATGAATAAAAACATAAAAAATAAATCAGTAACTCGTTTTGCAATTGTACAAGCAATTTATTGTATAAAAAGTTTGCAATTAAATGAGTTAGAGATTTTAAATTTTTTTGATGGAAAAAATCGTGAGTTTTTTTCAGGACTAGATGAAAGTATAGAAGAAAAAAAAATAGATAAAAATCTTTTTTCAAGAATCATTAGAATTCAAAATGATAAAAAAGAATTTATAGAAAAATTAATTGATAAAAATATTAACAAAAATTGGGATATAAAGAGATTGCCTGTTATACTTCATTCCATTCTCATTGCAGCCGTAAGTGAAATGATTGTACATCCAAAATTATCACTTGGAATTATAGTTACAGAATATTTAAAAATAACAGAGTGTTTTTTTTTAGACGGAGAGAGTGCATTTGTTAATGCTTTTATCGAAAAAGCTCACTCTATTTTAATCTCGTCACAAGAAAGTATGAATGGATAATGAATTTAAAATTATAAAGGATTTTTTTCTTCAACTAGCGGACAATCGAAATTCAATGAAACTAACAAATGATGCAGCCGTATTGAATTTTAGAGATTCTTTTTTGACAGTTTCTACTGATATGATGATTGAAGGAACGCATTTTGAAGGATCAGAAAATCCAAAGACAATTGCTCGCAAATTATTAAGAATTAATCTTTCTGATCTAGCTGCGATGGGTGCTATTCCATACGGTTATTTATTGAATCTATCTATTCCAAAAAAAAATGCATTTATTTGGATAAAAGAATTCGTGAAAGGATTAAAGATAGACCAAAAAAAATTTGGGCTTAAGCTTTTAGGGGGTGATTTAAGTCAATCAAAAAAAATCTTTATATCAGCAACAATATTTGGAAAAGCTAAAAAAAAAGTTCATTTAAATAATACAGCTAAGGAAGGTTCAAATATTTATGTTTCAGGCACTTTAGGTGACGCAGCTATTGCTTTTAATTTTTTAAAAAAAAAAATTTACTTGGAAAAAAAAAGTAGAAACTATTTTTTAAAAAAATTATTTTTACCCGATCCCAAAATAAAATTGGGTAATTTTTTAATTGATTATTCAGATTCTTGTACAGATATTTCAGATGGATTGTATAGAGATTTGAATAAATTGTGTTACCATTCTGGAATTTGCGCAAATATTTTCTGCTCAAAAATCCCCTTATCAATTTTTTTAAAGAAAATTTTACAAAATACTAATAATAAAAAAAAATTGTGGGAGACTATCCTTTGTGGTGGAGAGGATTACCAACTTTTGTTTTCGATACCAAAAGAAAAAATTCAAAAGTTTGAAACAAAAAAACTAAGAAATGTTCATAAAATCGGTTATTTTTCCAAGGGTCAAGGAATTAAAATATATAATAATGAAAATAAAATCTTAAATTTACCTAATATTGGATTCAGTCATTTTTAATTTTAATATTGAACAAGTGATTCAATGTGCTATAAGAACGTTTTATAACAATATTTTTTATTTATGTTAATAGAATTTCTGATTGTACTCCTGTGTTCGTTATTGTCTATAGCTTATGGGGGGTTTACCATTAAGAAAATTTTATCAGCACCTCAAGGTTCTGATAGAATGATTGAAATAGCTTCTGCAATTCAAGAAGGAGCTCAGGCATATCTCAATAGGCAATATTTTACAATATCAGTTGTTGGAATAGTAATAGCACTTTCACTTTACTTTCTAATGGAAAATAGTTTTGTTTCCATTGGATTTGTTTTAGGTGCTTTTCTCTCAGGTTTGGCAGGATATATTGGAATGTTTATTTCTGTTAGGGCGAATGTAAGAACAGCAGAAGCTGCTACGAAAGGTCTGCAACCCGCCCTCGATATTTCTTTTAAATCCGGTGCGATAACTGGTTTTCTTGTTGTTGGTCTTGGTCTGTTAGGCCTAATCGGATATTACTGGTTCTTAACAATACACTTTAATCCTGGTGGAGGCAGAGAAATTATTGAGTCAATGGTAGCGCTAAGTTTTGGTGCATCGTTAATATCAATTTTTGCAAGGTTAGGTGGTGGAATTTTTACTAAAGGTGCAGATGTGGGAGCAGATTTAGTTGGCAAAATAGAAGCAGGAATACCTGAAGATGATCCGAGAAACCCTGCTGTAATTGCTGATAATGTAGGAGATAATGTTGGTGACTGCGCTGGGATGGCTGCGGATTTATTCGAAACTTACGCTGTTACAATTGTAGGAACTATGGTTTTGGGACTTATTCTGTTTTCTGGAGGTGATCAAGAAGTCTTCATGATGTACCCTTTATTAATAGCCGGTGTTTGCATTGTATCATCATTAATTGGATCTTTTTATGTTAAATTAGGAGAGGGTTCAACAAATATAATGGGAGCTCTTTATAAAGGATTAGGAATTACTGGGATAACTTCAGTAATATTTATTTTTTTTCTTACTGATTTTTTTGTTGGTGTTGACCAAATAATAATTAATAAGGACTTATTTATAGAGTCTTTTTCTGGTATTGATTTATTTTATTGTTCAATAATTGGTCTTGCGGTTACTGGTCTTCTTGTTTGGATAACAGAATATTACACCAGTACCGAATTTGGTCCTGTAAGATCAGTTGCTAACTCATCTCAGTCAGGCCATGCTACTAACATAATTCAAGGTTTAGCCGTTTCAATGCAATCCACTACTTTACCTACAATTGTTATAATCATGGGTATAATTTTTTCTTACAAATTTGCTGGATTATATGGAATTTCAATAGCCGCCACAACAATGCTTGCACTTGCAGGAATGATTGTAGCTTTAGACGCCTATGGACCTGTAACTGATAATGCAGGTGGTATAGCCGAGATGTCTAATCTTCCGCAAGACGTAAGAAAAACTACAGATGCGTTAGATGCAGTTGGAAATACAACCAAAGCTGTTACAAAAGGTTATGCAATTGGCTCAGCAGGTCTAGCATCGCTTGTTTTATTTGGGGCATACACTCAAGATTTGAAATATTATTTTCCATCTTTGGATATTAAGTTTTCACTAGAGGATCCTTTTGTAGTCATAGGGTTACTTATAGGAGGAATGTTACCATATTTATTTGGATCAATGGGAATGACTGCTGTTGGAAAAACTGCTCAAAAAATTGTAAATGAAGTTAGAAGACAATTTAAAGAAAACAAAGGAATTATGTCTGGAAGAACAAAGCCAGAGTATGGTAAAGCTGTGGATATTTTAACAAAAGGTGCAATTGTAGCGATGATAATACCTTCTTTACTTCCAGTACTTGCACCTTTTGTTACATATTATTCAATACTTTTTATCACAGGTGACCCAAGTTCAGCTTTTGTTACTTTAGGGGCTATGTTGCTTGGAACGATTGTTACAGGACTTTTCGTTGCAATTTCTATGACATCAGGTGGCGGAGCATGGGATAATGCTAAGAAATATATTGAGGATGGAAACTATGGTGGTAAAAATTCTGATGCGCATAAAGCTGCTGTTACTGGAGACACTGTTGGTGATCCTTATAAAGATACAGCTGGCCCAGCAATAAATCCAATGATTAAGATTATAAATATCGTATCAATCTTATTGCTTGCAATGTTGTCCTAAAATTAGTTTTCTGCTCTTCCAGATCCAATGATTGGTCCTCCTCTTTTCATACCTGGCATGCCAAAATTTCCAAGTATTTGACGAAGCAAGCTTTGTTTATATCCTGCAAGCTGAGTTTCTTTAGGTGACATTGCAATATTTATAGTCTGTTTTTCATCATAAACAAAAATTTTCTTGAGCTTATCTTTCTTATCAAAATTTAATTCCAGAATAATTTGCTGCTCCAAATCTGGTTTTAAGAAAGCGATTTGTGAATTTACTCTACCTAAATAATAAAATGAATTATCACCCAATGTACCTTGAAAAGAAGGTTCTCCTAAAATTTTGGAAATCGACTCTTTATTATCTTTACCAAGTTTAATTATTGAAACCAGATCAGCACTTGGGAGATTCCCGTGAATTAACTTTTTGTTTATACATGAAGTTAAACTTGTTAATATAATTGTAAAAATAATTAGTCTCATTTAACTGGTCATTTAATAATTGGATAAAAAACTTTTAATTGATATTTACAAAAAAATTTTAGATCAATCAAATAAAAGATTTTTTTTTGATAAGGTAAAAGTATCAGAATCATTTTCGTCGAGAGTTGAAATCTTTCAATTAAATATAATTTTTGTTCTATATTTTTGTGAGGAAAAAAAAATTAGTAAGAAATTTTCAAAAAATTTAATTAATTATTTTTTGGATGATATGGAAAGTGCTATTAGAGAAATTGGAGTTTCAGAAACTTCAATTGGAAGGAAAAAAAGAATTATTGCTGAGAATTTTTATGGTAGATTGTATTCATACACAGAAATTTTTAAAAACAAGAAACTAGATAAAAAATTAATTGAAAAAAAATTAAAAAAAAATTTTAAATCTTCTGAAATCGAATATGGTTCTCTCTTAAGATATATAGTTTTAAATATTAATCTTTTTAGTAGATTAAATAAGATTTCTTTTATAAACCTCGATTTTGATTATGTTGATCTAGAATAAATAAAAAAAATATTGTTATTATGTTATTTATTCTGTAAAAGTTTTATTCTGTTAAAAAGGAATTATTTATGGCTGTACCAAAAAGAAAAACTACACCATCAAAAAGAAACATGAGAAGATCTCATGACAAAGTTCAGAGTTTTAATTTAGTTGAATGTTCTAATTGCGGTGAGCTAAAATTAGCTCATCAAATTTGCAATGCTTGCGGATATTATAATAAAAAAGAAGTTGTAAAAAAAATTGAGTTAGAATCTGAAGAGGATCAAGATTCATAAATAAATTCTTTGGAGTAAAAATTTGAAAGAGATTGTTCTTGCCATTGATATAATGGGTGGTGATTTTGGTCCTTCTGCAACAATTGAAGGTGTTGCAATTGCCTCTGAAATTTATCCTCACGTAAAATTTAAATTATTTGGTAACAAGAAACTAGCTTATGACATTTTAAGTAAAAATGAATCATTAAGAAATTTTGAATTGATTCATACAACTGAAAAAATAAACTCTGATGATGAACCAGTAAATGCTTTAAGAAAATTAAAAAAATCGAGTATGCGTTTAGGTATTAATGATGTAGCTAATAATAATTGCGATGGATTTGTCTCTGCAGGTAATACAGGTGCTTTAATGGCAATATCAAAATTTGTTCTGAAAACAATAAAGGGTATTAATAGACCAGCAATTGCTGGTTTAATGCCTACACTCAAAGGACAAACTGTAATTCTTGATTTAGGTGCTAATGTAGATTGCTCTAATCAAAACCTTGTTCAATTTGCCCTAATGGGTGATATTTTTTCACAACACGTTCTTGGAATAAAAAATCCAAGAGTTGGTCTTCTAAATGTTGGAGCTGAAGAAATAAAAGGTAATTCTACAGTAAGACAAACGTTTGACGACCTAAAAAAAATTTCATCAAAAATTAATTTCTTTGGTTTTATTGAAGGAAATGACATCAACAAAGGAATTGTAGATGTAGTTGTAACTGATGGTTTCTCAGGAAACATTGCTTTAAAGACAGCTGAAGGTGTTGCTGAGTTAATATTTACATTTCTTAAAAACTCATATAATAGCTCTTTAATGTCAAAAATTGGGTATATTTTGTCAAAACCAGCCTTGAATAGATTTAAAACTAGAATAGATCCAAGAAAATATAACGGTGCGGTTCTTTTAGGATTAAATAGTATAGTAGTTAAAAGCCATGGAGGTACTGATGCATTTGGCTTTTCAAATGCAATTGGTGTTGCTGTTTCTTTAATAGAGAATTCTTATGTATCAGAAATAGAAAAAAAATTGATGATTTAAAAAATGGTTAATTCAAAAATAATTGGTTGTGGGCATTATCTTCCACAAAAAGTTTTAAAAAATGATGATTTTAAAAAGTTTATCGATACATCTGATGAATGGATATTTACAAGAACAGGAATCAAACAAAGACATATTGCTGCAGAAAAACAATATACATCCGATTTGGCTATTCAAGCAACAAAGCTTGCCATACAATCTGCTAACATTGATAAAAATGAAATTGATTGTATTATTATTGCTACCACAACCCCAGATGAAACATTTCCTTCTACCGCAACTAAAGTTCAAAATTACTTTAAGATAAAAAATATTCCTTCTTTTGATATTCAAGCCGTATGCTCAGGATTTATTTATTCCTTACAAATTGCAGATTCACTAATTAAAGCAGGTAATGCAAGGAAGATCCTAGTGGTAGGAGCTGAAACTTTATCGAAAATTGTTGACTGGAAAGATAGAAGAACTTGTGTTTTATTTGGTGATGGTGCTGGAGCTGTTATTTTAGAATCCACTAGAGAAGAAAGTGGTTTATTATCAACAAAATTATTCTCTGATGGATCCTGGCATGACAGTTTATTTGCTGATGGAGGGCCATCCAAAAATCAAAAAGTAGGTAAAATAAGAATGAATGGTCAGGATATTTTTAAGCAAGCAGTCAATAAATTAGCTGAAGCTACAGAATTGTCCTTAAAGGAATGTAAATTGAGTGTTAAAGATATAGATTGGTTTATCCCACATCAAGCTAACCAAAGAATTATTGTGAGTACAGCAAAAAAAATTGGCATCGATGAAAGTAAAACGGTTAGTACTGTTAGGAATCATGCCAATACATCTGCCGCATCTATACCATTGGCATTATCAACATCAATTAACTCAGGAATAATAAAAAGAGGTCACAAAATTGCTATGTGTGCAATTGGTGGAGGATTAACTTGGGGAAGTTGTATTTTAAAATTTTGAGATATATAATTTAACCATGTCAAAAGATGTTATAACTAAGGCAGTTGTTGTTAACTTTTTAAATGAAAGTATTGGACTTTCAAAAAGAGAATGTTTAAATTTTTTTGAAAATTTTATAGAAATTATTTCAAATGAATTGAAAAATAACAAGAACGTCAAAATTGTAAATTTTGGAGTTTTTACAATAAAAAAAAAAAGATCAAGAATTGGAAGAAACCCTAAGACAAAAGAAGAAGTGATTATATCTGAAAGGAATGTAGTAAAATTCAAACCATCTGATTTGATAATAAACCAATCAAATTCAAATAAGAACTCATCATGAATAAAACAGATGATGCTCTTAGAACTATTGGTGAAGTTTCTAAAATTTTAAAAATTCCAGTTCATGTTGTAAGATTTTGGGAAAAAAAATTCTCTATTGTATCTCCGATAAAAAAAGATACTGGCATAAGATATTACGATAATAAACAAATTACTATTTTAAAAAGAATAAAGTTTCTTTTATACGAAGAAAAATTTTCAATAAATGGGGCTATTAGGGTCCTTAATGATGAAAAGAAAGATAAAAACCTTATAGATAAAAATGATTTGATAAATGAATTGAAAATATTAAAACAAGAAATTGAAAATATCTTAAATTAACGGGGCGTAGCGCAGTCTGGTAGCGTGTCCGTCTGGGGGACGGGAGGTCGCTGGTTCAAATCCAGTCGCCCCGACCATAAAAATTATGAATGAAAAATTGAAATTTTTTTATACCACATGTCAAAATCTGACAGAGGCCAGAAAACTTAGTGAAGTTTTAGTAAAAAAAAAGATTGCTGTTTGTATAAACATTATAAAAAATATCGAAAGTCTATATCTTGAAAAAGGTAAGATTCATAGATCTCTGGAAGTAGGACTTATTATAAAAACTTTTGAAAATAAAAAAAGAATCGAAAAATCAATAAATTACTATCATAGCTATGAAATTCCTTTTATTGCAGAAATTAAAATTGGTGATGTTGGAAAAAAATATCTTGATTGGGCTAAAGTTAGTATCAAATAAAGTTATTAATTATTGACACTTTAGAATTTTAAGTTATTTTGCAATAAATATTTTTAGTTATGTTGACATATTCTTTAAAGCAAAAAGACATAAAAAAACGATGGTATTTGCTAGATGCAAATGGTCTTGTTTTAGGAAGACTAGCTTCTAGGATTTCTCATATACTTAGAGGTAAACATAAAACCTCATATTCACCGCATCTAGATTGCGGTGATAATGTGATTGTTATTAATGCTGAAAAAATAAAATTAACTGGAAATAAATCAAGGAAAAAGATTTATTATAAACATACTGGATACCCAGGAGGGTTAAAGGAAGCAAAATTTTTAGATATTTTGAATGGTAAAAACCCTGACTTTATAATTAGAAAAGCAGTTGAAAGAATGATGAATTCAAACGCTTTAGCAAAAAAACAATTAGGAAATTTGAGGATTTTTAAAGGAGAAACTCATAATTTAGAAGGTCAAAAGCCTGAGAAAATAGATTTTGGGTCATTAAATAGAAAAAATTTAGTTAATGCATCATGAGTACAAAAGATCAAAATATTACATTGTCAGAACCAATTAGTGAAGAGAAAAAAGGCCCAAACCTTGATAAACTTGGCAGAGCTTATGCGACTGGGAGAAGAAAAACCTCTGTTTCAAGGGTTTGGTTAAAAACTGGTTCGGGCAAAATAACAGTTAATGGAAAGAATAGTGATCAGTATTTTTTAAGAAAAATTTTAAATTCTATACTTGAAGAGCCATTGGTCAAAACAGAAAGAAAATCAGAAGTAGAAATTTTTTCAACAGTCTCTGGAGGTGGTCTTTCTGGTCAAGCAGGTGCCTTGAGACATGGTATTAGCAGAGCATTAGTTAATTTTGATCCATCATTGAGAAAGAAATTAAAAAAACTTGGATTTCTTACAAGAGATGCAAGAAAAGTTGAAAGAAAAAAGTTTGGAAGACATAAAGCTAGAAGAAGCCCACAATTTTCAAAAAGATAAATTTATATGTCTCTTAATATTTGCATCTTTGGAGTTTCAGGATACACTGGCTCAAAGCTTCTCGAGTTATTGTGCAGGCATAGTAAAGTAAATGTTTCTGGAGTTTTTGGTGATCAAAGTATAGGTTCTAAACTAAAAGATATATTTCCAAAATTAGATAAAGTACCTGATATAAAAATTTCTAACTATTTAGACTTTGATTTTTCAAATGTTGATCTAGTTTTTAGTTGCCTACCTCATGGAGAGTTTCAAAAAAAAGTTATAAAACGTCTAGATCCCAAACTTTCAATAATAGACTTGTCTGGAGATTTTCGATTAAATAATTACAATGACTATGAATTATTTTATGAAACTAAACATAAATCAGAAGATCTTCAAAAGAAATTTGTTTATGGATTAAGTGAGTTTTATAGAAATGAAATATCCAAATCAAAATTTATTGCAAATCCAGGATGCTACCCAACATCTGTATTAATCCCATTATTACCTCTAATTGATAAAGAATTAATTGAAAATGGAAGTCACATTATTATTGACTCAAAGTCTGGTGTGAGTGGAGCTGGCAAAAAACCTAAAATAGAAAATCTTTTTTCAGAATTAAATGATAATTTTTATTCTTATGGGATTTTGTCTCACAGACATTATCCTGAAATAGATCAGGAATTCAAAAAAATTAATAAAAGTATATCATTTTCCTTTATACCTCATTTACTACCTGTTTTTTCTGGACTTCAATCGACTATCTACATTGATAAAGGAGGTAGTCAATGTGATGATTTTATAAATACTCTCAAAAATTTTTATAAGAACTCAAAATTTATCAAGTTTTTTGAAAATGATAAAATTCCAAAATTAAATGATATAAAAAATACGAATAATGTTGCATTAAAAATTTTTAATGATTATTCAAAAAATAAAATAGTTATAATTAGTTGTATTGACAACCTTGTCAAAGGCGCAGCAGGTCAAGCAATTCAAAATATGAATCTAATGAATGGATTTGATGAACAAGAATCATTGATTTAGCTTAATTATGGATATTATTGCCTACAAAAGTATAAAACCAGAAATATCTAAGAATGTATTTATAGCACCAGGTGCAAAGATCATAGGTCATGTTGAGATTTTAGATTATTCGAGTGTTTGGTATAATTGTGTTCTCAGAGGAGATGTGAATTATATTAAAATAGGTAAAAAAACTAATATTCAAGATGGAACTATAATTCATGTTTCTTCACAGGGTTTTTCTGCAACTGGTGACAAAGGAGCTCCTACAATTATTGGAAATAACGTAACAATTGGGCATAATGCAACAATTCATGCATGTGAGGTAAAAAGTTATTCGTTGATAGGCATGGGAGCAGTGATTTTAGACAGATCTATAATTAATGAAATGTCCTTGGTCGCCGCTGGTGCATTGGTCCCTCCAGGAACAGTAATAGGAGAAAAAGAGCTTTGGGCAGGAAATCCCGCAAAGTTTATTAGAAAAATATCTTCCAAGGAACAAGATCTTTTAATAAATACACCTGAAGTATACAGTAATCTAAGTAAAGAATTTTTAAAAAAGTAGTTTTAGATTTATTTTTTGAAATTATAATGAAATAGGGAAGTTATGAAAAATTTTATACATTTTAGATTTTTGACTCTTACAATATTGCTCTTTGTTCTTAATTCTTGTGGAACATACGACTATATAGCCTCTGGTTTTTCAAGTGAGGAAGAAGCTGTCGAAGAAATTTCTAGAGCTGAAGATGAATTAAAATCTGATCTACAAGATTATGTTGATAGTGGAGGCGATGTTTCAGAATCAGAGCTAGAAGAAAGTGAAACTATAGATGAGGAAAGTCAATTAGTAATATCAGATGAAGAACTTCCTCCTGTTCCTACAAAAGAATATGACAGTACATTAATTGTTGAAGATGAAGAAGAAAAAGTAGTCGAGACAACAGATGATGTTAAACCAGATTTTAAAGAATCAAATGCACCAAAAATTGATTTTGAAAGAACACGTTTAAACCTATCTGATAAAATACAATTTAGAATTGCTACACTTGCATTTAGATCTGGTTCTAGTGTAGTCGATGGAAAGGCGCTTAGAAAAATAAAAAAAATAGTTGAGATGGCAAAAAGCAGAAATGCAAAAGTAAAAATTGTGGGTCATGCAAGTACTAGAACTCGAGATATGCCAAATTCAGAACACAAACTTGTTAATTTTGTAATCTCTGACAAAAGAGCTCAATCAGTAGCTAAAGCCTTTATCAATTACAATTTTCCAAAGGAGAATTTAATTACAGAAGCAGTTTCTGATTCCAAGCCTTTATTTAAAGAAAATATGCCTGCTGGAACACAAGCAAATCAGAGAACTGAAATCTTTTTAATTTATTAATTAAATATTGTGCAAGATAATTATCCTGTAAAAATTGCCATAGCCGGGGTAGGTACAGTTGGTGGGGGTGTTCTAGAAATTCTGCAAAAAAAACTTTTTTTAAAAAAAATTAATTTTAATCTCACAGCAATAGCATCACGTAGAAATATTAAACTTAAAAATAATATTTTTAAAAATACAGTAATCTTTAATGATGCAAAAGAGTTATTAAAATTTGATAATTATGACATTCTACTTGAAATTATCGGAGGAGAGGAGGGTATTGCTAAAGAACTTGTTTTTAATGCCCTGAAAAAAAAAAAAATGTTGTTACGGCAAACAAAGCGCTAATTTCTAAATATTGGAATGAGTTACAAAATCTTTCAAAAAAGTATAATTGTAAAATTAAGTATGAAGCTGCAGTTGCTGGAGGGATTCCAATTATTAAAGTTTTAGATGAATTTCTATCTTCTAACACTATAAAAAAAGTTTACGGGATACTTAACGGAACGAGTAATTTTATAATAACTAACATGCAAAAAAAAAATGAAAGTTTTGATAAAATTTTGAAAAAAGCTCAAGAATTAGGTTATGCTGAATCAAATCCAAAATTTGATATTGATGGGACAGATACAGCACAGAAATTATCTATTCTTTCATCTCTTTCTTTTGGAATCGATTCTAATATTAAAAAAATTTATAAAGATGGGATAGAAAAAATTGATCTGATTGACATAAAATATGCTCATTCTTTGGGATTTAAATTAAAATTGTTAGGTATTACAGAAAAAAAAAATAATTGTATCTCAAGCTTTGTTTATCCATGTTTTGTAAGTAATAATGAAATTATATCTAGTGTTGACGGAGTATTTAATGCAGTTGTGGTTGAATCTGATTTTTGTAAAAAAAATTTTTTCTTAGGTGAAGGAGCTGGTGCATTTCCTACAGCAACTTCAATTATAAGTGATGTAATAAATATTTGTACATCAAAAAATGATTTGAATACTATAAAGCAACAAGAGATGAAAAAAATTAGCTTTGGCAAGATTGATGAGAGAATAGGATCATACTATTTAAGATTTACAACCTACGATCAACCTGGTGTAATTTCTGGTATATCAAATGAATTTAAAACAAATAGTATTTCCATGAAGTCAATGCTTCAAAAGGATCCGCACGTAAGCAATCAAAGGTTTGCAACAATCGTTGTTACTACTCATAACTGTTTAGAAAAAAATATGATTCATGCACTTAAGAGAATTGATAAATTAAAATTTATAGTTAAAAAAACTATTTATTATAGAATTGAGACTTTAAGTAATTGAGAAAGTTTTTGGAATGTTTTTACCAATTAATGGTAAAGCATAATTTAAAAAATTTTTGCTAACACAAAAATCCTTAGAGTTAAAAAAATTTTTAGGCATTTTTTTTGTTTTGCCAGCTACTTCAGAAAGCTTATTGATTTTATATTCTGCAAAATATTCAGGTGAAAATTTTTTTCTTTCTTTGATTCCAACTGAAAATGAATCTGGGTTTGAGTAACTAAATTTAACGGAATGTTTTCCAATTTCAAAGGCTTCTTGAAGATCTACTTCAGAGGTTGAACCTGGGAAGCTTCTTTGAGGATATCCTAGTGTATCTGCTCTAACTCTAGAAATTTTTAATTTTTTTCTAATTTGGTTTGCAAGATGATCGCCAAGAAATCCAGAGCCCGATAGCTGAATGTTTCCATGGGCATCATATTCATTTGTTTTTTTTATTTTTTCGGAAAAAAGTTTATTATTTTTGTCTTGAATTCCTTCAGATATTGCAACAATACATCTTCCATTTTTTTTATAGTGATAATTTATCAACGTCAAAAATTCATTAATACAAAAAGGAATTTCAGGTATAAATACAAGATTAGGACCATCACTTTTATTTTTCTTTAAAAGTGAAGTTGCTGCAGTTAAAAAACCAGCATGTCTTCCCATAATAATACCAAGATAAACTCCAGGTAATGACCTTACGTCAAAATTAATTCCAGAAAATAAAAGAGAAACATATTTTGCAGCTGAACCAAAACCGGGTGTATGATCATTTTTTACTAGATCATTATCAATTGTTTTGGGGACATGAATACACTGTATTGGAGTCTTTGATTCCTTGGATTTCTCAGAAATTATTCGTAAACTATCTGAAGAATCATTACCACCAATATAAAAAAACTTACTTATTTTTTTTTTTTTTAGAATTTCTAAAATCTCTAAGCAATATTTTTCATCAGGTTTATCTCTTGTAGAACCAAGTGCTGCTCCGGTTGTATTAGCCAATATTTTTAACTCATCGTTTGAGATATCATTAAGTGAAATAAATTTTGTATTAATGATCCCGTTTACGCCATTTAAAGAACCAATTATATTAATTTTTTTTTGTTTAGCTTCTTTAATAATTCCTGCTAAAGAACTATTTATTACATTTGTGGGTCCTCCGCCCTGGGCAATTAATATATTATTATCACTTAACATGAAAATTGTGTAACATCTTTATATATGAAAAATAAAACACAATTATATGATGAAGAATCAAAAAAGGAAGGTAATAACAAATTTTTTTCAGCAAAAAATTTTTATTGGAGGGAAAAAGAAAATAATGATGAATTAACTAATCATCTAGTTGAGAATAAGGGAATTTCTCACACTTACGCTAAGTTACTTTCTTGTAGAGGTATAAACACAAAAAATTTTAATGATTTTATAAATCCAAAAATTAAAAATTTACTACCTAACCCATCATTAATTGATGATATGGAAATTGCAACAGAACGTATAGTTTCTCAAATATTAAACAAACAAAAAATTGGATTGTTCGGAGATTACGATGTTGATGGTACTACTTCAACAGCAATGTTTGCAAACTTTTTAGATGAAATTGGTTGTAAATTTGAGTTTTATATACCTGATAGAATTAATGAGGGCTATGGTCCTAATATTAACGCTTTAAGAATTTTAAAAGAGAAGTCATGTAATTTAATCATAACTCTTGATTGTGGAACAACCTCTAACAAAGTTATTAACCAAATTACTAATGAAGGAGTTGAAGTTATAATTGTCGATCATCATTTGCAAGATAATGAATTACCAAATGCATCGGCTATTATTAATCCTAATAAAAACAGTGATAATTCTAAATTAAATAATCTATGTGCGGTTGGTGTTGTTTTTCTTTTAATAGTTTCTATAAATAGAGATTTAAAAAAAAAAAAATATCTTAAAAAAGATTTACCCAATTTAATTAAATATCTTGATCTTGTTGCTTTAGGAACTGTTTGTGATTTAGTTAAATTAGATGTTACTAATAGAGCATTAGTAAAACAGGGTCTAAAAATTATTAATAGGTCAAATAATTTAGGAATAAAGTCGCTGATAAAAACAGTTGGGATAAATGAGGAAATTAATGAGTATCATCTTGGATATTTGATTGGACCAAGAATTAATGCTGGGGGGAGAGTAGGTAATTCTTTACTTGGAACTCAGCTATTAACTCAAGTAGAGAGTGCTAAAAGTGATATTTTTGCATTAAAACTTGATGAATTTAATTCATTAAGAAAAAAAATTGAACAAAATGTTGTTTTAGAGGCAGTTAAAAAAGTTGATAAAAACGACAATGGGATCATATGTGTAAATTCTTCAGACTGGCATCCTGGTGTTATTGGAATTGTTGCAAGCAAGATTTCTGAAAAATTTCAGAGACCCTCAATAATTATTTCTGAATTACATGAAGTGTGTAAAGCTTCATGCAGATCTATAAAAAATTTTAATATTGGAAATTTGATTTTTAAAGCAGTAAATCAAGGAATTTGTTTGTCTGGTGGTGGTCATGAGATGGCAGGAGGATTCTCAATTGAAAAATCAAAAATTAAAATATTAAAAGAATTTTTATTTGGTAAATATGACAAGAAGAAAAATGAAATTATAAAACTTTATGATACAGAAATTTCGTTCTCAAATTTGAGTATCGATTTGTTTAGATTTCAAGAACAATTAGCGCCATTCGGACAAGGAAATTCTAAGCCAAAATATTTAGTAAAAAATTGTTATATTAAATATTCAAATGCGGTTGGAAATGGTCATCTTTCATGTTTTATTGAAGATCAGTTTGGAAATCGAAAAAAGGGAATTGCTTTTAATGCATTTGACTATGATTTAGGTCAAATAATTGAAAGTAGAGGTAAAGAAGGTATAGATTTAATAGTTACTTTGAGAATAAATAATTGGAATGATCAAGAATCGATTGAACTTCAAATAGAGGATGCTTTAATTAAATAAATTAATCAACTATTCTCATTTGAGAATAATAAATCTTACAATCTTTGCCATCTGTAGAAACCAAACAATCTAAATACTCAGTTAATCTTGCATTTGAACAACCGGCAGATTTATATAGGGATATACCATAGAAATCAGTTTCGAATCTCTTTCTAAACTTTAAAAGCTCTCTAATTTGTTGTTCAGGCAAATTTTTATATGTTTTTTTTATTTTGTCTATAGCTTCTTCATAAGGAAAAATAATTTCATAACCTCTGACATGACATAAATAATTATATGCTTCTTTAGAATGTAAAGAAGGTGAGAGGAAAAAGGCTAAAAATGCAATTAAATATTTCATAAAATAATTTACTAAAAAAATTTTAAATTATATATATATTAATTGTATAATATTTCAAGTATTTGTCCCCTTCGTCTAGTGGTTTAGGACACCGCCCTTTCACGGCGGCAACACGGGTTCGAATCCCGTAGGGGACGCCA
>PAYV01000040.1 GCA_002715305.1 Rickettsiales bacterium
CTTCAGAAAATACAATCGGCCCAGATGAAACAGTAACGTTTACTTGGGAAATTGATGGTGCACAGACAATATATATAGATAACGATATCGGTGATGTTTCTGACATTGAAGAAATAGATGTTACCATTGAAGAAACGACCATTTTTACAATATCAGCAACTGATTCTAACGGCCTGACTCAATCTGAATCTATCACGATCAAAGTTGTCGATGGAGGTGCTTTAGTGGATATCGACATAACAAAATTGGATACAGGTCCACTATCAACCATAATCAATGAGGGATCACTAGCTGGAGACTTTGAAGCTGAGTTAGATGTTCCTAATGTAGAAACTGTTGATGGAGTCAACGCTGTCACTCTTGATGGTTTTGGTGATTGGTATGTAGGACCAGATTCGACACCTTTATCAGGCAGTGCGGACCGCTCAATAGAAGCCTGGGTATGGAATGAGACGGTACCAGTTGAAGAAACTATTATTGCTTGGGGACGAAGAGGCGGACCAGATGCATCAAATTTTTCTATGCTTTATGGTAATCATGCTACTTGGGGAGCTCTAGGTGGTTGGGGAGGATCAGCTGACATGCCATTTCAGCCTGGTGGTGGAAATCCTTCTACTAACGAATGGCACCATTTAGTTCTTACATACAATGGAACTTCAAATGAACGTGCCATTTATGTTGATGGGGTTTTATCAAATTCTGAAAACGATGGACCAATTTTTAATACACATTCCACAGACACAAACGGAACTCCTCTTCCGATAGTAATAGGTAATCAAAATGAAAATAACGGCACAAGAACAGACAACCTTTCTGCTGAAATGAGTATTGCCAAAATTAAGGTTTTTGATTACACGCTATCTCTCAGTGATGTTGAGAAAAGCTATGATATTGATCGTGGTAAATTTGGAAAAGGTGGCCCAAGAATTTCCTCATTCAAAGCATCTACAAATCCTATCAATGAGGGTGATTCTGTTATACTCACTTGGGACATTAGTGGTGCAGAATCAATATCAATTGATGAAGACATTGGAGATGTTAGCGATGTCAGTGAAATTGAAATTACTCCAGAAGAAACAACAATCTATACGATATCTGCAACTGACAGCGAGGGCACTACTAGCCAGAAAGAGTTAACCGTATATATTATTGGCCAAGCCAAAATGATTCACCAATGGACTTTTGATGAAATTGGAGGTGCCGGCACAACGTTAGTTGATTCAATTGGAGGAGAAAATGGTACAATAGTGGATCTAGGTGGCAATGACGGATTTGTAGAAGAAGGTCGAGTCACATTAACAGGCGGAGGTAAAAATGACAGTGACTATGTAATGTTACCTTCAAACCTCCTTAGTCCCCTTACTAACGCAACTATTGAAACTTGGTCCACTCAGTATTCTAGCCAAAACTGGTCTAGGGTCTTTAGTATTGGCTCATCAACTAATAATGTTATGCACATGTCCTTCAGCAGAGGGACCAATATAAATCAAAATGAATTACGCTGGAATGCCCAATCTAACATGACACTCCAAGATTTTGGAGGAGCCCCAATGAATCCCCTTGATGAACAGGTTCACTGGGTAGTGACAATTAATGATGTAGGAGGCCCAAATGGTGAGACCCAAGTCACAGTATACAAAAACGGTGAAGAAGTTAGAGTAGGAGCTACAAATAATGATCTCTCAGGCCTTGTCGATAATGACATCTTTCTTGGCAGATCACAATGGGGAGACAACACAGCTAATGCTTCATGGGATGAATTTAGGATTTATGATGGAATTCTAACATCAGATCAAATATCAACAAACTATCAAAATGGCCCGAACGTTGCTACTGATTCTGATGAAGACGGCATCAGCGATGCCATCGAAAATCGCTACGACTTCCTTGATCCCGAAAACCCTGAGGATGCCAAACTTGACCAAGATAATGACGGGTTAAGCAATGTTGATGAATTCTCTTTAGGAAGTGATCCTGAAGAACAGGATACAGATAATGATGAAATATTAGATGGGGATGAAGTTAAAAATAATACCTCTCCTATACTTGCAGATACTGATGGTGACTCATTAAATGACGGAGAGGAAATTGCATTAGGAACTAACCCTCTTGTTATTGATACAGACGGGGACAAAGTTAGTGATGGCATTGAAGTGGAGAACGGATCAAACCCTCTTGATCCTAGTAGCCTACCAAAACCAAAACTACCTGAGTTGATACATAGGTGGGCTTTTGACGAGTCTGGAGGGGATGGAACCGTTTTAGTTGATTCGATTGGTGGTGCCGATGGAGTAATCGAAGACGGCGGACCTAACGATGGATCAGTTGAAGATGGAAGAGTAACTCTACCAGGAGGGGCTCGTGCAAGTACTGACTATGTTCGTTTACCCTCAAACCTATTAAGCTCTCTAAATAGTGCAACCATTGAAACATGGACAACTCAATACTCTAGCCAAAACTGGTCTAGAGTATTCAGCGCCGGAAGTGCCACTAATAACGTCATGCACATGTCTTTTTCTAGAGGCACTAATATCAACCAGAATGAATTCAGATGGAACGCTCAAACAAACATTACGCTTCAGGACTTTGGCGGAACCCCGACTAATCCTTTTGACGAACAAGTACACTGGGTTGTTACACTAGATAATGAAAATGGTGCCGCCGACCAGACTGATATTATCATTTACAAAAATGGAGAACCAGTCAAATCTGGCAGCACTACAAATAAACTCTCTGGCCTAAGCGACACAGATTTCTTTCTTGGAAGATCTCAATGGAATGATGCTGCAGCCAACGCATCATGGGAAGACTTTAGGATCTATGATGGTGCGATGGACCCTATAGCCGTTCAATTGAGTAATGCTCAGGGACCTGATGTCGCACCAGGACAAACTGCATTTGCGATAACAAATATAGAATATGATTCTGTATCACAAACTGCTAGTGTTACATGGAACTCAAAACCAGGCGGTCTTTATGTCATATGGACATCTGAGGATGGCATTGAATGGTCCGATGTTGATGACGCATTCCCTTCAGATGGTGATCAAACCACCTATAATGAAATTGATGCTTCTAGTAAACTTTTACTAATTAGAATTGGCTTGGCTGAATAAATTAATTATTCAACTTTTATGAGATTTTTCATCTAACAAAAGCTCATCTATAGATTTAAGCACTTCAGATTCATCCATATCATTGACTTCAATTTTTCTCCCTATCTCGGGAATAAGAGTGATTGTTAAAATTCCACCAAGGTGCTCCCGAAATTCTTCGAGCCCTTGCAATATTACAGAGCGCCCAGATTCAACTCTCGTTAAATCATCATCAAAGACCTCAAACCCGACAGATTTAATTAAAGAAAGGATTCGACTGCAATCATCGTCTGAAATAATACCGACACGCTTTGAGTATATTAAATCAACAGCCATTCCAATGGCCACGGCCTCACCATGACCGATTCTAAATGCACTTATTTGCTCGAGCTTATGTGCGACCCAATGCCCAAAGTCTAAAGGTCTAGCAGAACCAAGTTCATAAGGATCGCCAGAAGTTGAAATATGATCAATATGTTCTTCTGCACTTCGTTGAATAACATATTCCAACGCATTTTGATCAAGCTTTGAAAGCGGTTCAGAAAGATTTTCTATCTCGATGAAAAATTTCTTATTCCGAATTAACGCAACTTTTATTGCCTCAATTATTCCAGCACGCCTTGACTTATCATCCAAAGATTCCAAAAAGGAGAAGTCATTGATAACAGCAAATGGAACTGAAAAGGTGCCAACCCAATTTTTCTTTCCGAAATAGTTTACGCCATTTTTGACACCAACGCCTCCATCACCTTGACTTAAACTGGTTGTTGGAATGCGGATTAAACGCACTCCACGATGTGCCGTTGATGAAGCAAACCCTACCATGTCAAGGAAGGCACCACCCCCAATCGCCAGGACATACGAATGCCTATCTATTGAGTTTCTATTAATCTTATCCCAAATTTCTGGAATTAAGGACCAATCGTTTTTACAGGCCTCAGCACCAGGCAAGACGAATGGAGAATCAACCAATTCAAGCTCTCCATCCTTAGCTTTAAACCATGATTCGATTTCTCTAAGCAGATTCTGATTACCCCCAATAACTCCACCATCCACAAATACAATAAATTTGGCACATTCTGTAGAAGAACTCTTAGAAACAACATCAGATAATACACTATTTACTGGAGAAAAGAGATTTCGAGTAAATTCAATCCTATGAACCAGATCAAGATGTATGGATCTTTCAAGCATTTCGATAAATTAGAGGAGTTTTTAGACTAATTGATAAAAGAAAAAAATCCAGAGCTAGTGGTAATTTTATTATGAAAACTAAGTCCCTGAAATTTTTCTCTGAAATAGAACAACAAAGGGTAAAAAAATTACGAAATAAAGACCTGAAAAACCGATAGCATGTGAAACTGCCATCGAATCGATCAAACACATTCCAGCAATCATTAGAGAAACAGATTTTCCAATTCTCCCCTCAATCTTTGATTTAATAACCCTAAAACAATAAGCAATCCAAAATAAGAATAACAATGAAGATATAACAATTGGTATACTTATAAAGGAATTAACAATAATGAAATATAGTGATAAAAAAAAGGGTAATGCTACCAATATTAGACCGCAAATACCAGATTCATTACCAGAATCTTCTCCCCTAGCAACTAAAGTAATTCCAGCAGTATAAAGCCCCAAAATAATTGCCCAAATTAAGATGTCATTATTCTGGCCTAAAGAATAACCAGCGATTAAATAAAGAAGAGATCGACACAAGCCCATTACAAAAATGGCAGATGACGTTTTTTTATGGATGAAATTATAAATCGTTATACTCAAAAGCAATGCTCCAACAAAAGGTATAGAGCTACCTGAAAATAATAAAATCAATGTCCCTACAAACAAAAAAAACAAAGTTAAAACCAGAGCAAAACGGTGAGATATAGCCGACCTTGCTATGGGCCTGTCTGTTTTGTACTGCTTATCATACCTCAGATCGATGACATCATTCATCGCCATTCCACCCGAATAGAGTAATGATGCACCTATAAAAATTAATGCTAGATCCCAATTTAAATAATCTTTAGAAATTAAATAACCAGCAGCACAGTTAGATATAACTGTAGGAAGATTTGATATCCTACACAGCTCGAGAACTGCAATAATTTTCCTATTTACACTCAAAACAATCCAACATCTCTAAGTGAATTAAGGGTCCATTCATATTCAAGGCTCAATTGCTCTACAACATTATTCGATTGCATTGATTTAGGTAAAACTTCCCAAGTATAGGTTTCCATCTCAATGTGTTGGCATATTTCTGGATCTGCTGCCAAAACCTTCAATGTATCAGTGATATGGTCTCTTGTATCATCGAATATTCCACCAGGAGATGCATGTAATGGTATATGAAAATGAACTCTCCATTCACTATAGTCATTAAGATCAGGGTCAAAGTCATTTATAGCATCTGGAAGGTCCTTATACCTCATTATTCTTCCATTGTTTAATTTACCAATAACTTGATGAAGATATACGTCCTCTTGATATGCTTTTAGTGTGTCGATTGCAACCTGGTTAGGTTTTAATTTAAGAGCTGAACTTAAATGGAACTTACTAATTCTAATGTTGTTTTTGCTGAATAATGAAAGTGAATCTATTGCATCCTCATATTCAATTGCCAGATGACATGTGTCGTAATTAACTCCTATTACAGAATCGAAGCTATCACCATGAACAGAACGAAAACGCTCAAAAAAACTTATGGTCTCTGAAGTGTTTTCAAACCATCCCAAAGGCTCAGGCTCAAGACCCAAGTGAAGGTCTTTACCAGTTTTTTCGCATAATTGGTTAATGTAATGTCCACACCTACCAAGATTATTTACGATCATTTCGCCTTGTTCATCCTCATTTGCTATAAACTCTTTAAATGATCCCGGCAATGTACTAACACTCCCTGATATTCCATCAGGTAAAATCTTTGAAAGAATATTAAAAAGTAAATTGGTATATTCAAGCCGACTGTTAGATGTCCAGTCAGGTCTATACACCTGCTCCTTTACTCTTGCTCCATGAAATTGACCATATGGGAAACCATTAATCGTAAATACATAACAATTATTAACATCTAACCACTGAATAAATTCATCTAATCTTCCAGAACCTTCTTCAGAAAGCTCAATTGCAGCCTTATATCCTAATCGTAAACCAATAGCAAAAGGGTTTGTGTTTGATACTTTATCCTTTACCTTTAGACTATATTCTTTAAGACCTTGAAAGGTTTCCTCCCAGCCTTCACCCCTGTGAATATTTGTGCAATATGCTAAATGAATTCCTTCTTTGATCTGCATTGCAGGAGCAATTTTAAAGATTAGTAAATATCAAAAAATTTAACGTAATTTAAATTTATCAGACTGCGACATGAACTTAACGGGGTTCTTATAAACAATGTCATCAATATATTCATCGTCATATCCCCTCCTCCTCATTTCAAGCGCAGCCTTAGGAACAGACAATGGATCACTAATCCCCCAATCACAGGCACTATTAAGCCAAACATTTTCATTTCCAAAAATTTCCAACATATCTATCGCTCTATTTGGAGTTACTTTTGATTCAGGATATAATGTCATTCCCGCCCAATAACCATTACTTAATACTATCTTTGCTGTATGCTCTTCAACATGATCAATAATCACTTTAGAAGGATCAATTTTTGAATGATTATTTAGCGCATCAACAATCAATTTTGTACCTTTAAGTTTGTCTTCAAGGTGAGGTGTATGGACAAGAATCATTTGATCATGATCAACGGCTAATTGGATATGTTCTTCTAAAATTAAAAGCTCATTCTTAGAATTTTTATTCAAACCTATTTCACCAATACCAAGCACATTATCACATTGTATAAAATCTGGTATTATGGAAATGACTTCTCTCGCTAAACCGACATCTTCAGCTTCCTTTGGATTAATGCACAACCAGCAATAATGATCTATACAAAACTTGGCAGCCCTCTTTGGCTCATATTCTGTAATTTGGCGAAAATAATCATAGAATCCGTCTCCTGAAGAACGATCAAATCCGGCCCAAAAAGCAGGTTCATTAACAGCTTTACAACCTGCATAAGCCAAGGACTCATAGTCAGCAGTAGTTCTACTAACCATATGAGCGTGAGGTTCTATATATCTCATTATAAAAAATACTACCTATTGTTTTGGATTAGGTGCTCCAAAAGCTCCTTGAATATCAGCTTTATCGATTGGTTCGGTACTATGGTCACTGAATCTATTAAGTATTTTAGCGACGCGCCCTATTTCATCTGATTGAAGCTCACTAATAGCATCTTTTAATGCATGATAACGATAATCGTCTGTCTGACCATGCCTCTCGACACGATCTAAAAATGCAGCTACATCAATAAGTTTAATCCTAGCATCCATGAAGCCGTGATCTATTAAATTGGTTTCTTTCACTGACAAATATTGTTATTTATAGGTTATATTAGCTCAGAGAACTAATGAGGCAAGTTAGTATATAAGTGCTATTTATCCTTTTTTAAGAGTCATTAAATACTCAACAAGGTCAACTAATTCTTCCTCTGTAATTGATGCAATTAGCCCTTCTGGCATAAGTGAACCATCAATTTTATCTTTTGAAAAAATTTCAGATTTCTTGGTTGTTACCGAAACGCCCCCCGGAACTTTCATTACCAATTCATCATCACTGTCACTAATAATATAACCAACTAATGTTGATCCAGATTTAGTCTTAACATTAAACCCTTCATAGCCGAAACTAATTGCTGCATTAGGGTCAATTATTGAAACGTACATTGCCTCTCTTGCTAGCTTGTCACCAATTTCAGTTAACGCTGGACCAAAATCGATGCCAATATCGCCAGATTTATGACAAGTAAAACACGCCTTCATATAGACCTGTTTTCCTTTTTTAACACTGCCACGTTTTGTTATTAAACTTTTAATATTGTATTTTTTTAACGTTATCTTTCCATTATCATTATCATTAAGTTTTAAAGCCATTTTTCTTACCTCTGGATCTGCTGAACTAACAAGCTCAGGCAAAATATTTTTTACCAATTTAGATGATATTTTATTATCCCCAATCAATTCTATTATCTCCAATTGACCTAACGCAGTTTTTGTTAAGGAAGTGGCGGCGATGTTAGCATCTACGTCTATTTTATTTTGTATTACTTCAGATAAAGCTTTTACTGCAATAGGCGAATTTACCGTGCCAAGTGCTTTAATGAATTTGATCCTTGATTCGCCTTCAACTTCTAAAGTTTTGGAAATAGCAACTTCACCACCTAACTTCACAAGCAAGCCAATCGCTTCTGGATTGCCTTTATCACCTGTAGATAAAGAAGTTAAATTTTCGAGCTGGTCTTTAATTGAAAACTTTTCAACTAGGGTAAAGTAGTCACCTTTACCCAAGTTTCTATTCAAGTAACGATTTATTGAAGCCTTAACCTTGTCAGAACTTTCATCATAATTAAAAGATTCTAACTTTAAAACCGTCTGAACTATTAATTCATCCCTGCTCTCATCTGCTCGTGCGAGAGATGTAAAAATGAAAAGCAAATAAACCAAATGATTCTTCATTATGAATCAAATAGAATATTTTATTCTAACAACAAACTTTGCAAAGCTAATTCCTTCTCAGGACCAGAATGAAAATCAAATGCTCTCATATATTTTGGCTTTTCCTCTTCTTTCGTGCTGGGATCTTTAACAATCTTGACTAAGAGCTCAGGAGCCATCTTGCTTCTAGACCTCCACACAATGTCTTTCCCAGCTTTGGTATTCCATTGACCTCCAGAGCCAATCCATGCTTTAAAACATTCATCCCACTTACCTTCAGCAGCTATTCCTAAGGCCTCCAAATACCAACGATCTATACCATCATGTTGAAGTGCTAATTTTGCCCAAAGTTTAGGAACCTCTTCAACATCAAGCTCTCTTAGGGCAATGGCGCACTCACGCCTTACTTGTGGGCTCTTATCATTAGATAGTATCGTAATTAAATTGACCACATCAGAATTAAGCTGCCTGGCCAATCTTATAGCAACAATTCTCAAATCAGAGTCAAGGTCCTTACTAATTTTATCTATAACCATTTTGCCTGCTCCAGGCATCTTTCCTAGGCACCAAGCGGCTCTTGCTCTTTTAATTTTATCTTTATCAGATATCAATTTCATTAGAGCATCTTGTGTCTTCTCAACTCCCATTTCATGAAGCGCATTCCATCCAAGATATCTACTTTCTAAATCTGAAGACAATAGCCCACTAATTGCACCTTCGAGGCTTTTAAAATCTCGTTTAGCAAATTTATATCCATTGTGACCCTCGGGAACTACCCTGAAAATCCTACCACGATCCAAATCTCTCATTCCATGTCCTCCAACACCTGGATCATACCAATCAGCAATAAACAAAGATCCATCAGGCCCCACAGCAACATCACTTGGACGATACCATCTGTCTTTTCCTCCACTTAATATTGGCATCATTTCAGCATCATATCCTGCACCATTATTCTTACGAGGATACGCTCTACATATATTTGGACCTGCATCACAATGAATAACTTGATTAATTAAATTGGGAAATAAATTACCCTCATAAATAATTATTCCCGTTGGGGATCCAGCACCGGTTAAAATTAAGTTTGGCACAACACCGGGATCATTTAGATGCCAATGCCTATCTGGAATTTCTTTTTCTATGTTACTTCTTTTATCTCTCCAACCCTTACCTGTAAATTCATCTCGGTAACCATAATTGCCATATTCCATCACAAAATTAATTCTTACTCCTCTATTACCATCATCATCATTATCGGACTGCCAGATTGAACCAAATGAATCAACTGCAGCCTCCCAGTTATTCCTAAAATTCCAACCTAGAGTCTCTACATTTGATCCATCAGGATCACATCTAAAAACCATTCCTTGTTGATAAGGTTTACGATGATCTCGAATTTCGTTCCCAGCTTTATCAATTATTACTTTGCCATCAGGAGTCTTTAATCCTCTAGAAGCATTACCAAAATTGAAATACAACTTACCATCTGGACCAAAACAAAATGCATGTATTCCATGGTCATGTTGTTTGCCTCCAACTACGTTGAATAAAATCTTTTTATCGTCAGGTTTGTCATCACCATTTTTATCAGTAAACACTATCACTTGCTCTCCAGCAGAAACAATTACCTTGTCACCGAGAACACAAACGCCATGAGGTGAATCTATATCTCTTCCCTGATAATAAGTCTTAGATGTATCCGCAACACCATCACCATTAGTATCCTCTAATATTAAAATCCTATCACCTTCTGGTCTTTTCCCATTGTGCCCTCTGTAATTAACAATTTCTGCGACCCAAACTCTTCCTTTATGATCAATATCTATACTTGATGGACTGAGCAACATGGGTTCAGAGGCGAACAACTCCACCTTCATGCCTTCAGCAACTTCCAATGCTTTGAGTGACTCTTTAGGAGCAAGTCCATTTGAGAATGAGACAGCAGGAATGGATAATGTAAGGATTAAAATTAGATTTCTAAAAGAGCGTAAGGTTTTCATGGTTGATTAGGCTTTTTATATCATTGATTGGTATATCGATCTGATTCAAGTGAAGTTATTATAATTGACGGATTTTGGTAAATTCTTATTTCTTTTTTTCAGGCTTCTTAAAATCTTGGTTAGCGTCTAATTCTACTTCATCAGGACGATGAGTGACCAGCCCATTTTTTGGTATTTCTAAACCTGCTGTCCATGCGACTGCGTTAAGAACAAGTTTACGAAACCCATCATTACCAAAATTATAATGGAAATGAGCGCCAGTAAACCCAACACCACGACCTCCATCATTCCTCTCTACAGACCAACAAAGGGTTTCCGCACGACCAGAAGCCTCGACAATATGCTTCTTTGGCCCTCTGGGCCAGCTGCTCCTTCCCGATCTTGCATTATCATCTGGAACGGCATCTAGAACACTAGTCACCCCCTCTTTGCCCTGTCTAAATCTCATGTTAAAATACCACTCATCTTTGACCTTAAAATCTTGAACTCCGAGGGTTATTGGATGTTTACGGTTCAATTTGGATTCAGCAATCCAATGAGGATTGATTGACCAACCAGTTTCGTAATAACCTCCAATCCAATTTTGTAATGCTTTACCGGAGTTGCCTACTGGAACTTCTACCGCGTAATGCATGCACATCAAACCACAACCTCTATCAATTTCTTTCTTAACCTGTTCTAAATTCCTATTAATGGGGTGCCCACCACCACCATCCATAAAAAGAACTATGGCATCAGCATCTACAAATGGATCCTGATTTTTTGGCCAGCCATTTTTGTAAACCACAGTTTCAACCTTCTCTCCTAACGCTTCCTTTAAATGCGACTCCATTAGCATACAACCAGCATTGAATTCATGAGCCCCCCATCCATGACTTCTATTACCAGCAACAAACACAATTTTAGTTACATCATTGGCATGTACTAAATTATGAGAAAAAAACGATATCGTTGCAATAAACGAGCAGAGAATAAAATTAATATTCATAGAGTAATAACAAATTTAGAAAATTATGATTAGGAAGTTGTGGTAACGGCCAATGTTACAAAAGCAACAGTAAAGACAAAAGCTAAAAGGAAAAAAGATATTGCCATAGGCGTATTAAAGAAGCCCTTTTTAGAAGGACTATAACAACTCAAACCAACAGTAATTACCGCACATTCGATTGCATAAACAATGTACAACCAAAACATGATGCCACTTGTGAAACCATAACTATGTAAACCTGTCTCAAGTTGATTGACATGCCACCAAGAAAAAACAGTAATCACAAGTATCACAACTGCTATTATATTCATTCCAAGATCTTTTATGTACCCTCCCATACGTGCGTGAAGCATAATTAATGCACCAAGGCATATCATTAAAGCTCCATTTTCTTTTGGATCCCATCCCCAAAATCTTCCCCAACTGTCGTTTGCCCAAACGCCTCCCAAAACCGTGCCAACTAAAGCGAATAGCAAACCAAAACATGTGATGCCATAAACCATTCTTGTAATTGTTTTTCTAAAATCATCTCCTCCAAGATTTAGGCGTTTTGAGAAAATAAAAATGTGAGCAACTAGTCCAGCAAGTATAGCTGCAGCATATCCGATATTGATGGCAATAACGTGTGTCGCGAGCCAAAAGTTTGATCTCAATACAGCTTCGAGAACTTTTAGCGTGTCTCTTTGTTCCTTAATCTCAAATTTCCAAGCGAGAAATATTCCTATTATTCCAACTACAACTGAACTCGCTAATGCAATACCTTTGCGGTCAAAAAATTCAATCAGTAAGCATAGTATTACGGCAACTGCTGTTATAAATGGAATAGTCTCATATAAAGTAGATATAGGTGGTCTACTTAACATAACACTTCTTAAACAAATTCCAGCTACAAGAGCAATAGTTGCAAAAATGGCCATTCCCCAAACAATAACAACAAGTACCCTTGAGAAACGACTCCCCGGCGAAAGCCAAGAAAAAGCAAGGAGTAAAAATGCCATGACATAAAAAGGTAGAGCCCAATGAAAAAGATTTTTTTCGTTACTAAACAATTCAAGCTTGATGTTTTTATACTCCTCTCGATCAGTTGCTATCTTAATGACGTTATCGCTCAACTTTTGAAGTTCACCTTTAAAAATATCCGGGTTACTCACATTTCTGGAAAGCTGTTCTAATGATATTAAATAAGGAATTGCCCAAGAGGAGAAATCCTTTCTTTCATCAGGAGTTAATTCATTCGATTTAAATGTTAGCTGTTCTATAAAATACCCAGGCTTAAGCCATTCTTCATCTTTATTGTCCTGAGGAGGAAACATCGCCAAGCTGATCATGCTAACATTGTCCTTAACACCTGCGGTTGCGGTATCTCTCTCTAGAAGTGAGAAAGCACCTGAAATCTGATCAATAAAATCTTTCCCTTCAGGACCTCTTGCAATTTCTATTATTTTATCAAATTGTTCTACAAAATAACTAATTTTTGTTTTTCCATTTTGTGATTTTTTAAATTCATCTGAAATACTTCCCAAATCAACATTCACACCGTCTCTTGCAAAATTAAAGGCATTAACGGCCCATTCAAACTCATTAACTGCAGATTTCAATGCTAATAGCCCAGCATTGATTGGATCTCTTCTCTCCTTCTTACTGGACTCTTCCTGATCAGGATCATTCATCATTTCCCCCAACTTATTTGTCCTTTCAGAGAGAATTTTCATAGCGTCCTGAACCATGAATATTTCGTTATATGAATAACGTTCTCTTGGCGATGAGTGGGCTTTAACACCAATCGATTCTATAACAGCCGGGTTATTGATTTTAAATATTGGCATCTCTTTGGCCAATTCGGGTCGAAACAAACAATCCAAAAGCCATTCCGTTGCTGAAACTTTAATTTTTTCACCATTGATAGGAAAACTAAGACGTTTTGAATTATTAATTCTTAATAGTTTATACCTCGCAACCGTTTGCATTGGCTTTAATCTACCTTCCTCTTGAACAGGCATTGCCTTAAAAAGAGTGACTATTTCTTTATCCCAAGGGCTATATGAATCGATTGCTTTGACTTTCTGATTAATCAGAAAGAAGAGACTAACAAACAGAAAAGCTTTCAATTGATGATTAAATTTTTTCATACAGTTCTTTGATACTGTCCTTATTATTTTTCTCAATACCTTTATCTTCTCTCTTATTTTTCTTCCTAGAGCGGGCACTTCTTCTAAGATAAGCGATTAGACGCTGGACAAAGTGAATCGTCATGCCAATTGAAATTACATAAGTGCCATACTTAGGCCACTGATCAGCAGGGTTATAAGAAACTGCAAGTGAGGTGTAAAGAGGATCTCCAGGCTTAGCTCCCTCAGGCCCCCAGCTGGCCTGATAAAGCGTATAACCTTGATCCCTCATGGGTTGATTCATGCTGATGAACCTCTCACCAGCAGATTGTCCATTTTCAATTTTTATGACATCACTTGAATATTCTCTCGCTCTTGCGGTACCAGGATGATCCTCTTTTTGAAATTTAGTAAGCTCAATTCCAAAAGGAAGAGCAAACTTCTCACGGGTTAAGTCAATTGACCAAGTAGAGTCATTGACCTCAACAGTAAAGGGCTTTGGTGCAAATGGACCAGACCCAATAATTAATCCTTCGGATATCTTCGTGTTGTCTTTGCCTAAAACATCAAAATAAGCAGCAGGTAAATTGAATTCCATGCTCTTGTTTGTTTTGACCGGAAAAATACCATAACCCTCAACCACACGAATGCCTTTCTCTTTTGCTGCGGTGCTTTTAAGCAATCCCATCAATTGCCCTTTTCCATTAGCAATATTTCTCGCATAACCTGACACCCTGATATCAAAAGGAATTTCTGAGTTATAGTAAGTTCGCTTTGTTCCCTTCTTCCATAATCCATTCAACTGATCAGGACCGACAACATAGGTAATTATTGCTTCACCTTCATCATTATATTTTGAGATCTCTATACTCCAATCTGTGAGGTTATAAATTTCATCTGATCTGTCACCTTCATATAACACCATATTGCCCTCACGCGTATAATGAAAGGCAACAAAACCTGCAAATAGTATGTAAAGAATCCCAAAGTGTGCGATAACCATTCCGGGTCGCCGCCAGTTTTTCTTAGCCCTGACCAATCCACCAAGAAATAGGTTTAAGAAAAGCAATGCACTAACAAGATATACACCAGGCAATATTATTGGCACAGGGCCAATCTTTTGAACAAGAAATAGCGATTCAAAATACTTTTCTGAAGCCTCATAAAGGCCCATTTCCACTTGAGCCATCGTTCCGAAATACGTAAGCAAAAGGAGAAAACTAAGAAGAATGATGGCAAGAAGATAACCTGAAAAGAAATTATAAACTTTTATGAAAAAAGGTTTATCAGTTTTTTTAGAGGTTGAGTTTTACATGAAATTATTTCTCCAGGTTAATTGGAAGCTCTGGAAGGATTATCCCAACCAATTTGTAATTCTTGAGCACTTCATTTGACCCAACAGATTTAAAATCTCCTTCAAGTTCTATGAATTTACCTTGCCCCAATAAAAATGCCCTGTCAGACAATGCATCAACCTCATCTTTTGTTAGCTCACTCAGATTCATTTGTTTGCGCCATCTGTTAACGTTTGCAACAAGCCCCCCTCCTCCACCGGGTAATACAGTAAAATAGCATTCTCCTTCGGAATTTTCTCCAAAACTGAAATTAGCTACCCTCATTGATGATTGATCTTCGTTCTTCCAACTTTCTGGCTTTTCCCATTTGAAAGGAGGATTCCCTTCGCCAATTTTAAGACTATTACAAAATAAATTAAAGTTATCCATTTCGGCATCCACAATGTCTTTAGGACCAGTCAATTTTACAAAAAAGGAGACGTTGCTCAGGGGTGAACCTTGAGGTTTCTTTTCCTCGATTCCGACACGATCCCTAAAGCCCAAATTCAGTTTCGGTTTAGGATTAAAATCTCCCAACTCACGTGTTTCAGTAATTTCAATACGTTGATCAGAAGGCTCACATGCAGCGAATACCAAAACTGAGAGTATTAAAATAAATTGTCTAATATTCAATATCATCAATTTATAAGTTTCGTAGGATTAGTTTTAAATACGTATTACTTAAGTTAAAAGTTTTAATCATAATCAATACCAAAAGGGTCTAATGTATCTCCACTTGACCTGATAATAGGATTGTTCGTTGAGTTCATACTGTCATTTAAGCCTCCGTTATCATTGCCGCCAATAGAGTTACCTATGAAATAACCTATAATTAGACCAACAAGAATACCAAATGAGGTAAAAAAGAGTGCATAAATAGTTTTATTTAAATTTGCGTTAAAACCCGGATTAACCTCCTCATTATCAGTTTTCTCCTGATTTTCATTAACATCATTATTGTTACTTTCAATTGCAGAAACAGTATCCGAATTCCTAATAATTAAAGACTCTTCGATTAAAAATTTCACACCACATGAAAGACAACGACCCTTTTTGTTCATTTGATCGTCAGGAACCTCAAGAAAGGTTTCACATTCTGGGCACTTAATTTCCATTTTCGAAAATCTGATAATAATTATAAAGAGAAAATATTTACTTATGAACTTTAGACTTAGTGTATTCCTGCCTAAGCCAATCAACTATTAATTCGACACTTTTCAGATCTAATTTTCCAGGCTTAACACTGCCGTCTTCATTAGTGACTTCCAAGAAATTAGGCATTCTGTCGTTATCCTCACCATAAAAGCGTTTGTGACTGGAGTTTCCAATAAAATCAATGAGCCACTGTCTTGACATGTAATCACTTAAATCAGGGCCTTTTTTTCCTCCTTCTCCTCTAATTTTATGACAGTCAACGCATGAATAACCGTCTTCTCCAAGTAATTCAAAACCCTCAGCAACATACTCCATATCAC